>JAZKZW010000071.1:0-29716 GCA_045612865.1 Eubacteriales bacterium | reverse complement strand
ATATCTTTTACTTCATCTTCGTCAAGATCTGCAAGTGCATCAACCACATCCTGAAGTTCCTTGATTGCATCTGCTACCTTTGCTTCGTTACCTGCTATATTCGTAATTGCTTTAAGGTCATTCTCAAGATCTGTTACTCTTCTAATCAAGTCATCAATTGCATCCTGGATTGTTACTTTTGAACCATTGATTCTTACTTCAAGTGACTTTAATACATCAACAAGAGTAGATCCATCTACATATCCGTTATCCTTGAGATATGTTGCAAGATCGCCAAGAAGAGCTGTTTGACTCTGGAGCTTTTTGATTGCGTTAGCAATTGTAACAGTGTTTTCGCCATCTTTGAGCTGCTCTCCGAGTCTATCTTCAAGGCCTTTTACTCTATTGGTTAAATCTTCAACTGTTTCGAGCAAGCCGGGTACATATTCACCTGGTATTATTACTGGTTGGAATCCAGCGGGTGTATATTCCATATATACGGACTTTTCAGTATAACCATTGATTATATCAGTTAAACCAGGTACATATGTAGCAACAGGTTCCATAGGATTGGAAGGATTAAGAGGTTTGTAGTAGCCATTAACTGTCGTTTCTAAATCAGCCAGTAGTTCAAACAAATCTTCGAGATCCATTCCTGCGGATTCAAGAAGTGACTGAAGTTCTTCAGCCTGTTCCTTAAGGACGAGAAGTTTTTGAAGTTCAGTAGTAAGACTGTCGATTGTATCTCCATCTACACCATTGGAAGCAAGGAGTTCCTTAATCTTATCAACTGCATCCTTCTGACCGGTAAGAAGACCATTTAAGATTTCTGCTGCTTTTTGAATAGCATTCTGCTTCATGCTTTCAACTGATGCAATTGCATTGTTGAGCTCTTCAGTGATGTCTTCTCTAATACCAGGAAGATCCGTAGCAAAGAAATCTTCAATCTGATTTTTCATAGCAATGAGGTTATTAACTGCAGTAATAATTTCGTTAATTGTATCAGGATTTACATCGTTTGATGCAAGAGTTTTCTCAAGAGCTTCTACATTGCCCTTAAGAAGTTCTGCTACAAGTGCTGCTGCCTCTTGTACTGCTTCTTTCTTCGCCTCTGCCATTAAACCTTCAGGATCGAAATTATCAAGAATGGTCTTATATGTATTAAGTGTAGTTAAAAGTGTCTGGATCTGTTCGTTAGAAGCAATCTGATTTTTGATTTCTTCTTCGATCTTCGCCTTCATTTCTTCGTACTGCAACTCTGTGAAGGCTATAATATCTTCTTTAGACTGCTTGATAGCGTCTTCAATCTTGGTCTTGAGTTCTTCGTTGCCCTCAATCTGCTCTTTAAGCTTTGCGAGCAATTCCATAGTTTCTTTGAGTGCTTCGCTAGCTTCCTCAACACCAATGCCTAATTTTTCAGCAATTCTCTTTTTGAGTTCTTCTTCAACTCGGTCAAGAATAGCATCGGGTTCGAGTTCTGCTTGTACTTCTGTAATACGATCATTAAGATCCTTGATACCCTGCAAAATAAGCAAATCATTAGCTAACGCATCATCTAATTTTCCATCCAAGCCATCAACTGTAAACTGAGCGTTTTTCATAGCTTCTTCAAGAGCAGCAAGTCTGGCGTTGATTTCGGCAAGTTTGCCAGGATCATCAGGATTTTCGCTCAAAATAGAATCAAGATCATCCTGTGCATTTTCAAGATCTTCTTTTAACTGATTAATCTGGGACTGAAGATAATCTACAGCACCCTGAATTGTATATTCTGTTGTACCAATTGTAACTTCAAGCGCATCTACGAGATCTGCATATCCGTTATCCTTGAGATATGTTGCAAGATCACCAAGAACAACTGTTTGGCTCTGAAGTTCCTTGATTGCATCTGCTACTGTAATAGCATCTTCTCCATCTTTGAGCTGCTCGCCAAGTCTTTTTTCAAGATCTTCAACTTTGCCGATTAAGTAATCAATTGCATTCTGAATTGTTACTTTTGAATCATCGATGCTTACTTCAAGTGACTTTAATACATCAACAAGAGTAGATCCATCTGCATATCCGTTATCCTTGAGATATGTTGCAAGATCACCAAGAACAACTGTTTGGCTCTGAAGTTCCTTGATCTTTGCTGCTATTGTTACAGGATCACCAGTTTTGTCATCATATATTTCCTTGAGCTCTGTTTCAAGGGTTTCTACTCTTCCCTTCAAATTTACAAGGGCTTCATTGATAGTTGCGTCTGCTTCTGCAACTGTCTTCTTAAGATTTTCAATAGCTAGATGATTGTCTTCAAGTTTTGTTGCTGTAGACTTTACAATTTTTGTGAGTTCTGCAAGCTCTTCTGTAAGCTTTGCTACTCTTTCCACAGAGGGTCTGAAGCTTTCAATCTCTGTCTTAAGATCCTTGTACTTGCTCTCTACCTCTTTATCAAGCGCGCCAACAGCATCAGCTATCGCTTTTTCATATGCATCCTCGATTTGACCTCTGAGTGTATCATCTGCTTCTTTATAAGCCTTTTCGAGCTCATCAATCTCTGTGCTAAGGTTACCAATTGAATCAACTACGTTAGTACCATCAGCAACGTCTCCGATAGCTTTGTTAACATCCTGAATTTTGCCAAGAAGCATTTCCAAATCATAATCGTATGGTGCATACTTCGCATAGATAGTAACATCATTTGTAATTGCTTGTGAGAAATCAAATGTAACATTATTTTCAAGATTGGAATACCAACCCATAAAGAGATGTCCGTCAATTGCAAGGTGAACAGGTTCAGACATTACTGCACCTGGAGTCCACTTAATTGTTTTCCAAGCATCCCAAGTGTAATCTCCATTAGAGTCACGGGTTGGAACGCTCAATTCAACAAAAATAGCAGGAGCTATCTTGATGAACTTATAACTATCTTTTGAAGCAGCTACGTACTCTGTGGAAGAAGCAACATCATAAGCTGTAGATGCATATACAAAATTAGAGTCAAGAATACTGTTATTTAATACGTTGTCAGTGCCATTACCATCAATAGCTGTACTCCATGCTGTACTATGACCCTTGATTTCTACATTTCTGCTTACAAAATCAACTCCGTTTGTAGCAACGATACCATAGCTATGTCCAGATGTGAAAGGACCACCAAATGCAGAAAGCATACCACAGTTAACTTTTACATAATCTGCATAAATAGCAACGTTGCTAGAAGTGCTTACTACAGTATTTTCTACACAAAGGGTTCCATCTCCAACAACTTCAAGATCACCTTCTACTCTAATACCATAGATTTTGATATTGTTCCAAGTTGGAGTGGATACCTTTGAAGGATCAAAGTCGTTAACTAATGTGTTATCGCCGACAAGTTCGATTTTCAAGTCGCCAATTGCGTGAACAACAGTACAATAGTTAGTGTCTGGTGCGTTCATTATAGTTAACGCATTGTTTGTTTCAAGTTCGAAATTGTTAAGCGTAAGAGTTTTGGTATCTGCATTATAAGTTGCAGAACCAACAACGCCAGGAATATCCGACGAGTCAATGACATTATTAGTGTCAGTAAGCTCAACGCCTCCTACCCAAACTCTAGTATCAACAGCGGGAACTACTCCACCATCAGCACTAGCTGTAATGCCCGTTGATACAAAGAGGCCTACCACTAATGTAAGCGCCAATACCAACGTTAAAATTCTGTGTTTCATTTTAATTTTCTCCTTATATTTTATAATTAATTTCAATTTTAATTAAAAGGTAATTAAAACACTAAGTTTATTATACTCTCTCCTAGTTACAAATGTCAAGTATTTTATCCACTTTTCTTTCTAAAAATAAGAAAAAAATATATTATTGTGTCGCATTTTTCTGCTTTTGGTCGATTTTTATGAGTTTTTGTAAATGTTCAAAATATTTTTTTGCATTTTTTTCAAAAACTATGGATTTTGAATCCGTTATATGTTATAATATAATGATTAATTATGCGCTTGTGGTCGTTGCGACCTTAAAGTGCAAGTTTTATGAGGTGTTTTTACAAATGTCAGAGGTTAAAGAAACTAATGGCTTGGTAACGCTTCCGGTTGTCCCTCTTAGAGGGATGGTTGCTTTTCCAAGTGTGCAATCAAATATAGAGATTGTTAGGCCCTTTGCACTGAAGGCTTTTACTGCCGGTGCGACACTTTACGACGCAAAAGTCATACTGGTTACACAAAAGGACGTGGCTTGTGAAGAACCAAAGGGCGATGACTTATACAAAATGGGAGTAATTGCCGAGATAAAACACGTCGTTAAGAACCCACGAGGCAATCTCAATGTTATTTTTGAAGGAATTTCAAGAATCAGAATTAAAGAATATACCATTGACTCCGGACATATTTGCGCAAGTGGTATTACTCGAGCAGAATCAAAACACATTAGTGTTCCAAAACAGATCTCTGCCCTCGCGCTTGAGATAAAAAGAAAGCTTTCGGATATCAAAGACATACATCCTAACTTTACCGAAGAACTTCGACTTAATGCAGAGGCCATTACAGAATATGGATATTTTGCCGATTTTGTTGCATCCAGCGCAATAATAGACTACAAAAACAAACAAACTATTCTTGAGTCCTTGCTTTTGAAGACAAGACTTGAAAAATTGCTTATTTCTCTCGAAGAAGAATCTATGCTTCTTGAATGCGAACATGACATCCAAATGCAAGTTCGTGAAAAGATCGACAGGAATCAAAAGGATTACTTCCTTCGCGAACAAATCAAAGCCATACAATCGGAACTCGGAGATGATGAGGATGATGAGCTTCGCGACTATGAGGAAAGAATATCAAAATCAAGTATGCCCGAGGAAATAAAAGAAAAGCTTTACAAGGAGCTCTCTAAACTGGCAAAAACACCATTTGGAGCAGCTGAAAGCACGGTTATAAGAAGTTATCTTGACACATGCCTTGATTTCCCGTTCGGCAAAAAAAGTGATGACGAAATTTCGGTTGAAAAAGCGAGAAAAATACTTAACAAGGAACACGACGGACTCACCAAAGTCAAAGAAAGAATACTTGAATTCGTTGCTGTAAAACAGTTCTCCACCAACATCAAGAACCAAATAATTTGTCTTGTTGGACCTCCTGGCGTTGGAAAAACTTCAGTTGCAGCTTCTATAGCCCACGCACTCGGTAGAAAATACTCGAGAGTTTCTCTCGGAGGAATGCATGACGAAGCAGAAATAAGAGGCCATAGAAAAACATATGTCGGTGCTATGCCCGGTAGAATTGTTACAGCTCTTATAAATGCAAAAGCTGAAAACCCAGTTATTGTTCTTGATGAAATAGACAAAATGTCATCCAACTTTAGAGGCGATCCTACATCTGCTTTACTTGAAGTGCTTGACCCAGAACAAAACAAATCATTCAGAGATAACTTTATGGAAATACCCATTGATCTATCTGACACATTGTTTATTGCTACAGCTAATAGTTATGAAGGCATTCCTGCACCACTGCTTGACAGAATGGAAATAATTGAGCTTTCTACATATACCGACACGGAAAAGTTGAACATAGCAAAGCACCATCTGGTTCCAAAGCAACTGCAAAGAAATGGTCTCACAAAAAAGCATTTCAAGATTACAGATAAAGGAATATTAGCACTTATTAAAGGTTATACACGAGAAGCAGGTGTTCGAACATTAGAAAGAGAGATTGCTTCTTTGATTCGCAAGAGCGCTAAAAAAATAGCCGAAAATCACTGTGAAAACATAAAAATTACAGAAAAAAACTTGGCAGATTTTTTAGGCAAAGTGAAAGTTATTCCAGAAAAACTGGAAGAAAACAACCCTGTTGGAGTAGTTAACGGTCTTGCATATACGCAAACTGGCGGTGATCTATTAAAGGTAGAAGTTGCAGTCATGCAAGGAACCGGCAAGATAGAGTTAACAGGTTCACTCGGTGATGTGATGAAGGAATCAGCTAAAATCGCTCATTCTTACGTGAGAACACTTGCCGACGAATACAAAATAGATCCTGACTTTTACAAAAACCGTGACATTCATATTCACTTCCCCGAAGGAGCAATTCCCAAAGATGGTCCATCTGCAGGCGTAACTATGGTTACCGCTATTGTAAGCGCTCTTACTAACATTCCGGTAAATCGCGAAGTAGCTATGACCGGTGAAATCACTTTAAGAGGTAGAGTTCTTCCTATCGGTGGTATGAAAGAAAAAACTCTTGCTGCATATAGATCCGGAATAAAAACGGTTCTTATACCAGAAGAAAATATGCGCGATCTTGACGAAATTGATACAGAAGCAAGAAATAATTTAGTATTCATTCCATGCAAAAACGCAAGCGATGTTCTTTCAAACGCACTCATAAAAGATTAATTTCCCTAAGGAGTTAGACAATGATCAAAATCAACACAAACAATGCTAATATTGCAATTACTGTAGGAAATGCTAGGCAGTTTCCGAAAGATCCTAGACCTGAAGTTGCTCTTTCAGGCAGATCGAACGTTGGAAAATCATCGCTCATAAATACTCTTCTTGGAAGAAAGTCTTTAGCAAGAGTTTCATCATCTCCCGGAAAAACAATCACAATTAACTACTATGATGTGGATAAAAAGTTATATCTTGTTGACCTCCCTGGTTATGGATATGCCAAAAGATCAAAAGACTCAAAAAGATCTTGGAGCTCTCTTACTGAAGATTATTTTGTTAAAAATCCATCCATAGATGCTTTAAAGCTTGTTGTACAGTTGATAGATATCAGAACTGGACCAACCGATGATGATATTATGATGATTAACTTCCTTATTGATAATCAAGTTGATTTTATCGTGGTAGCTACAAAAACAGATAAACTATCAAAAACACAACTAAAAAATGCGCTAGAAAATATCAAAAATGAGTATTTCTTAGGCACAGGAATTGAGATCCTTCCCTTCTCATCTGTTACACGCGATGGAAAAGATGAGCTGTGGAGATCAATCTTTGATGCCATTTCATAAATTAAGGTTATTATAATTTTTATTGCAAAATTACTTTGTTTAATAGAGGAAAAAATGAATTTTGGTTACTACGTGATTTCATTTGCGGCGGTTCTTATCGCATTGAGCATACACGAATATTGTCATGCATATGCAGCCTACAAGTTCGGGGACAATACTGCTAAAAATCTGGGCAGACTTACTCTTAATCCAATAAAACACATAGATCCTATTGGTGCGATCTGCATGCTTTTATTTCATGTAGGTTGGGCAAAACCAGTTCCTATTAATGCAAGAAATTTCAAAGATCCTAAAAAAGGATTTGCGATTACAGCCGCTGCTGGTCCGATTGCCAATATCATTCTATCTTTTATTGCTGTGCTTCTGTATTTGATCGTATGGACTTCTTTTAAGGATAAAGTATTTGAATATGAAAGCTTTGCTCTTCGTTTTATAGAAAATATGCTCTTATTCTTATATCTTTTCCATTCGATAAATCTTGGGTTAGGTATCTTTAATCTTTTGCCTATTCCTCCTTTTGATGGTTCAAGAATTCTCCACGTTATACTTCCTCCAAAAGTATATTTTGGCATTATGAAATATGAAAGAAAAATATACCTTGGTATGATTTTATGGCTTGTTTTTGGAGGCTATGCTGCATCAATGCTTCGAGCGATACCTATAATGGCTAATACACCCGTTCTCAACTTTACTGTGGGCATACTTGATCTTTCAAATATTATTAGCATCGCAATCTCAAGCATTTCCAAACTTATGTTTGCTTTTTGGCAGCTTTTCCCTATTTTTAGATAATCTTTTCTCATTTTTTGAAAGGAAATTTCACATATGGCAGAACTTACTTACAGGCTCGATATGTTCGAGGGTCCACTAGATCTACTTCTTACCCTTATAAGCAAAAATAAAGTGAGCATTACTGATATTCCAATTGCTATGATCTGTGATCAATATGTACAATATATTGAAGAAGCTCAAAAGATGGACCTTGAGGTTGCTAGCGAATTTATTGTTATGGCAAGTGAGCTGATGCTCATAAAAAGCAAAATGATCCTTCCTCACGAAGAAGGAACAGAAAACGATCCCAGAAAAGAAATTGCAGATGCTTTAACATTGTATCAACAAGCAAAGCTTGCAGTAAATACGCTTCGACCTATGTATGAAGAGTTCTCCGGTAGATATGTTAAAGGCACGGATGATATCCCACCAGAAAAAGGGCTTCCGCTCAATATGGATACCGCATTAATAACAAAAGCTCTTAGCGCAATTCTTAGAAGGATGAAAATCGCAAATGCCACTAGGACTCCTACAGAACTTGTTAATCCGCTTATCAAACATAAGGTTATTTCGGTTGAAGAGAAAATAGAAGAAATGTGCATAACTCTTGAAGAGGTTGGAGAGGCTACTTTGTATGACCTATTGGTTGTATCAGAAAGCAGGTCCGAGTTAGTTGCAAGATTTATGGGCATTTTAGAGCTTATAAAATTACATAGAGTAATAATTACCAATGTTACAATTATTGATGACGTTATTGAATACGATGAAGCAGGAATAAAAATGTCATTTAGAATCAATCCGGATTATATTCCTACAGAAGGAGTACAGAGTGAATTTGATACTCCTCAAATTTCAGAGGTAGGAAACGATGGAGGTAATACACATGAGTGATAAAAAAACTAAGCAAACAGAAAATGTAGAAGAAGCAAATAAAGAAACAACTAACAGTGCTTTAGCGGAAGACGCTCCAAGAAACGTAGTTTTTGAAGAAGCACTTGAAGCTATTCTTTTTGCAGCTGGACATCCCATCAGTTACGCAACATTAGCTAGAGTTTTTGAAATGACTCCAGCAAAGGTGCGCGATAAGGTTTTGGAATATTCATTACAGTATAACAATAGCGAGATCCCACGTGGTGTTATTCTTCTCGTTTATAATGACTCCTGTCAACTTTGTACCAAAAAGTATTATCTTAATGAAATTCGAGAAGCGCTTGGCATAAGAAAGAGTGGTACGCTTTCAAGCTCGTCCATGGAGGTTCTTGCAATTGTTGCATATAACCAGCCGGTTACTCGTCTCTTTGTTGATACATTAAGAAGAGCTGATTCATCTTACGCTATGAACAATCTTCTTGACAGAGGTCTTATAGAGTCCAAGGGTAGGCTTGATGCTCCTGGCAGACCTATGCTGTATGGAACAACTAATGATTTCCTTCGTTGCTTTGGATTAAAAGATCTTAAAGAACTTCCCCAAACAACCGAAGAAGTACAATCTATGTTTGCTAATACAAGCAATGTTTCGGATGACGCAAATGATGAAATAGAGAACGGCGAGCAGCTTGTTATTGAAGAAAATAATTTAGCAACAACTTCAGATCTTCAGGATATTGATGAAAATGCTCAACCTTCTCCCGATGACCAAATTGATATCGAAGATGAACCATCTGCGGATGAATACATCGATTATGATGCCGAGCCTTCTGCTGATGAAGAAATAGATTTCTCGGAGGAATAATATGTGAGTAATGATGCGATGACTCTTTATGTTATTTTTGCCGTCATTACTATTATACTGTTTATATTAACCAGATTGGTGAATATTAGAATTATTAAATGCGACACTATCACCATTTGCATTGGATTCACCATCTTTGAATTTAGATATACGAAAAAAAACAACAATTCGCATACCGTAATACAAAAAGATAGTGTAGAGAGTGAGATCAATCCACGTATTAGTGATATCATCTCTCTGCTCTCTACACTCATTAAATATTTTCAAAAATGCAAGATAACAATAAGAAAAGTTGTTATTCATAAAAAAGAAAACTTTAACACAATTAGTTCATATTTCAGATTTTGGGCTGCAATATCTACTATAATTGCATATATCGATTCTCAAGTGGAAAAACTTGATATCAGAGATAATGCATTCATTTTAAGTTCCGACAATTTATTAGAATTTGATTTTGACTTTAGTATAATGCTATTAGATGCTATTTTTTTAGTGTTTAGACTGTTCTATCGTATAATAAGAATAGGAAAGATGGAAGAAACAAATGTCGGAAACTAAAATGAGTGATATTATCCGAGCTTCCCTCGACGGAATACGAGATATGTCGGATATGGAAACTGCCATAGGAAATGCAATCACTACGCCTAACGGTGTCACTGTTATACCTGTTTCAAAGGTCACAATGGGTATTGCGACAGGTGGCATTGATTATACTACTAAAAAACTAACGTCTCCTCAAAATTTTGGTGGCGGTGGTGGTACAGGGATGTCTATTACTCCAATCGCTTTTTTAACGGTTTCACCTAACGCTGAAATAGGATTAATATCTATTAATTCAACAGATAGTGATATTGACAAAATATCCAAAATGATAGAAAAGACTCCCGATCTTATTTCGAAAATCAAGGGTATGCTATCATAGGTATATTTTCTTTTATTAGTGGAACTCTATGAAAAAGGAGTTTTTCACATGAATAAAAGAAACATCTACCTAAAGTATTTATACATTGTAATTTTGATAATTACTATATTCCCTACACTTTCTATTTATGCATCAGCTGATTCAGGCGAGAAACAATTCTCCGAAAGCATTAGTGCAAAATCAGCCGTATTATACGAACCAACCACAGGAAGATTTCTGTATCAAAAGAATTCAAAACAAAAGTTGCCAATGGCGAGCACTACTAAGATAATGACCGCTATAGTTGTAATGGATGAGTGTAATATTACCGACGTTGTAACCATTGGCCCTGAGTCAACGGGGATAGAAGGTTCTTCCGCTTACTTAAAAGAAGGCGATGAATATTCGGTTTTAGAATTGTTATATGCTCTACTATTACAAAGTGCTAACGACGCTGCGACTGCTTTGGCCTACTATACTGCCGGAGGCATTGAAGAATTTGCTGATCTAATGAATCAAAAATCAAGTGCTTTAGGTGTTCAAAACACTCATTTCACTAACCCCCACGGACTTGATGATGAAGAACATTATACTACTGCAGAAGATCTTGCAAAAATAGGTGCTGCCTTATTAAGCGATAATATTCTTAAAGAGATTGTTAGTACTTATAAAAAAAGCTTTACTCACGAAGAGAGAAGAAGGACTTATCTAAACCATAACAAGCTTCTTCAAAATTATATTGGGAATATTGGAATCAAAACAGGTTTTACAAAAAAAAGCGGAAGATGTCTGGTTAGTGCAGCGGAACGCGACGGATTAACATTGATTGCCGTTACACTAGATGCCCCATCTGATTGGTCAGACCACAGAAAAATGCTAGACTTCGGCTTTAATTCACTAGAACTTATAGAGCTGTGTCACAGAGGTGATTACGCAACCAATCTTAAAGTTCTAGGTGGAGATAAAGACAGAATATCAATTTCTGCCAAAGAAAATCTATCTGTTATAAAAAACAAAGAAGATTTCGAGGTGACAGAATATATAAAGCTTCCGAATTATATCATAGCACCAATACAAAAAAATGATGTTGTTGGACAAGTGATTTACAAAGTGGGCACCGACGAATACACAATTGATCTTATTGCTAACGAATCGTCAAATTCAACCACAAAATACATTTTTATCAAAAAGCTAATAAAAAGAATAATGAATACAAGGTGAACAAATGGAAAAAATCAGACTTCAAAAGTATATAGCCGATTCGGGTCTTATGTCCCGCCGTGCAGCAGAGAAAGAAATAGAAATGGGTAACGTGTCGGTTAACGGGCACGTTGCCTCTCTAGGCACAAAGGTAGATCCCAGAAACGATAATATTACATATAAGGGCAAAAAAATCAGATATGAAAAAACAGAATATGTTTACATAATGATGAATAAGCCAAGAGGCTATCTGTCCTCTACAAGCGATGATAGAGATAGAAAATGCGTTACAGATCTTTTGGTAGGAGTAAAAACAAGAGTATATCCTGTAGGAAGACTTGACCTTATTTCTGAGGGAATGCTCCTTTTAACTAATGATGGTGAATTAAAAAACAGACTCACCCACCCCAGCCATTCTATTGCTAAAGTTTATCGAGTTAAAGTTGGTGGCAAAGTCAGCGACGAGCAGTATGAAATTCTCACTTCAGAGCTTATAATTGACGACTATAAAATAAAGCCAGTGGACGTTGTAGTTTCGGAAAGTGACGAGAGCGGAACTGTACTGAAAATGACACTCCATGAGGGCAGAAACCGCCAGATTCGTAAGATGTGCGAGCAGGCAGGGCTTACTGTTAAGCGACTTTCCAGAATTTCCATTGGAAATCTAAAGCTTGATGGTCTCCCCGTAGGCAAATGGAGATACCTCGACGAAAAAGAGGTTGAGTACCTCTATAAAGCCACCAAAGGATAAAAATAAATCCACGACTCGATTTGAGTCGTGGATTTTTGCTGTTTATTGATAAAACCGAGATAATAAAAGAAACTATATCTCAAGATTTTGGATAAATAAAATCGATTTCGGTGTTGTGGTTAAAGTTTCATTGTATTTGTGACGCGCAAGGATATCATATAGTTTTCCGACATAATTCGGATTACAGATTTCCTTTGCTCTTTCTAGAAATTTCTTTGCTTCATCATATCTCTCGTAATGCAATGCTATCACTATATTTGCAACAGCGATTTTGAATTCGGAATTTATAAATGCTTTTGAAAAATCGCTTGTTTTTTGATATTGGTAAAGATAGTCCTCTAATTCCGCAGAGTACTTAAAGGAATCCACATGTAGCTTCATCCACATAAGATCCTTTGATATTTCTTCTACATATTCCGGGTGATCCGAGCCTAAGGCTTCTTTTGCCAACAGATATGACTCATAGGCTTTTTGATATTTGTTTATTCTTTCGTATATATGCCCAATATATAAGTATGATGTGTATGTAGAGAACCAACCGTCCTCAAAATTATCTAAACCGTATTGTATTAGCTTTACTGCTTGTTTAGAATCTTTCTCGGGCAACTGAATTGCTGTTGTGTAACAATGCTGACGTTTTGAGAAATTATCACGAACTCTTTTCAGCATTTTTTCGTATTCAATAAAATCCTCGTCAGTCATTCCCTGCTCAATAATTTTTCGCTCAAATTCGTCTATTTTTCCCATATGTCTTACCTCGTAAAACTATATTTCCTAGTTAGATTATATCACAAAACCGTAGAAAAGTAAATAGGACGGCTGATTTTTATGTCTGCCGTCCTGTTTTTGCGTTTTTTATTCGTTTATAAATGCGAAGATTTCGTTCCAGAGGGTCATATCCTGTTCGGTCATTTTCCAGAAGTCGTGCTTTGCGATGAGGGCTTGCTTTTCCTCGAGGGTACGAAGCTTATGCTTCTTTTCGAGGGATGCTTTTTCGGCAAAGAATGCATCCTTTGCAACTACTGCTTCCTCAGTAAAGTTAGGATTATGTCCGCGCTTATCTACTTCGATAAAGCGAATTCTGTCGTTTTCGCCAAAGGCTTCAACCAATGGGTAATAATGATCCTTTGCAACGACTACGGGGTCATCCTTTGACTGGATGATGAGGGCTTTTACAGAGCTATTTTTAAGAGTTTCTTCTGCGGAGAGTCCTGCATAGCCGGGGTTCATCGATTCTTCAAAATCGTAAATCGCTTTGCGAGCGGACTTAAAGAACTTTGGAACCATGCCGTTAATTGTCAGTTCAACAGAAGAAAGACCAGCCATAGGAACGATCTTTTTTACCTCGGGGTGAAGAGATGCGATATTTTTGGTAGAGAGGCCACCCCAGCTATGGCCGATTACGATAAGCTCTCTGCCCTCGTAATACTTTGTTGACTTTATAGCGTCAAGAGCGGAGTCAAGGTCGTGAACGGAGCCGCTAAGGCCGCGGATAGTTGCGCCCTCGGAGTTTCTTGTTCCCTCGTGGTCATAGGAATATACGAGATATCCCGCTTTGCAGAGGGTTTCGATTTCGCGCATATACGGTCTATGACCGACGCCCATTCCGTGGTCAAATACTATGAGCTTATCGGGGTTTGGATTATCATAGTAGTAGAATCCGCCGTCAAGCCTTGCGCCTGTTTTGGATATGAAGGTATGGTGATCCTTTTTTAGTCCGTCAAAATCGGTGTAGTCAAAATAGAATATGTCGCCATTATCGTCAAGACGCTTTACAAGCATTTTTTTGTAAATGTTGAGTAAGAGCTTATCGAAAATCATAGCTTAATCCTTTCTGCGCTCGGCAAGAAGATCTTTATACTCGTGATAGAATTCCTCGTATCTGCCCTCGTCAAGAGCATCTCTAATTTTCTGCATAAGGTCGTTATAGAAATAGAGATTATGGAGAACTGCAAGGCGCATACCGAGTGCCTCACGCGCCTTGAAGAGATGGCGGATATAAGAACGAGAATACTCACGGCAAGCAGGACAATTACATTCCTCTGCGATTGGACGGGGATCTTCTGCATATTTTTCGTTAAGAAGGTTGATTTTTCCCCTCCAAGTGAAGAGATTGCCGTGTCTTGCATTACGGCTTGGCATTACACAGTCAAAGAAATCTACACCGCGATATACCGCCTCTACAATGTTTTGAGGAGTTCCTACGCCCATTAGGTAGCGGGGCTTGTCCTCAGGCATATAGGGCTCAACGGTTTCAATTATGTGGTACATAACGTCCGCAGTTTCACCAACGGCAAGGCCTCCGATTGCATAACCGTCACAGTTAATTTCTCTGATGGCTTTCATATTCTCAATACGGAGATCTTCATATGTTCCGCCCTGGTTGATGCCAAAGAGGAGCTGATGCTTATTGACAGTTCCCTCCTCTGCGTTAAGTCTATCCATTTCTGCACGACAACGCTTAAGCCAACGAATGGTACGCTCGTGCGATGCTTTAACATAATTGTATGGTGCGGGGTTTTCTACACATTCATCAAAAGCCATAGCAATAGTTGACCCAAGATGTGACTGAATCTGCATTGATTCTTCGGGTCCCATAAAAATGCGCTTTCCATCCATATGGGAGCTAAATGTTACGCCTTCTTCTGTAATTTTGCGAAGCTTCGCAAGGGAGAAAACCTGGAATCCGCCGGAGTCCGTAAGAACAGGGCGAGACCAGTTAAAGAATTTATGAAGTCCACCCATGCGATAAATAAGATCGTCACCGGGTCTAATATGTAGATGATATGTATTAGAAAGCTCTACTTGGCAGTTAACCTCCTCTAGGTCACGAGTAGAAATACCACCTTTAATTGCTGCTGAGGTGCCCACGTTCATAAATACAGGAGTTTCAATAGTTCCGTGTACTGTTTCAAAACGTCCGCGACGAGCCTTTCCTTCTTTTTTTAGTAAAGTATATTTTGCCATTTATCTAGCCTTTCATGCTGATTATTTTATTCTGTCAAATTGACGATCAAGCTCGGTCTTTGTGAGCCTGAACGCGATGGGTCTGCCATGTGGACAAACGATAATATCAGGAAGGGCCAAAACTCTACCTACCAACCATTCAATAATGGATGAATCGTACATTCTTCCACCCTTTATAGCAGCCTTGCATGCAACCTGATAAAGTGCCTTTTCACGGCGAAGTTTTTCTGTTAGTTCGGGGTTTCCTTTTCCTTTTAAGATATCATCTAGCATTTCTGTTATCAAAGATTCTGCATTTTGCGTACTTATAGCATCAGGTATTGCCGTAATGTTAATATGCCCTTTACCTACGTCTATTTCAAAACCAATAGTTTCAAGTTCATCTTTATACTCTTCTGCCACAGAGATCTCGTCAGAAGTAAGAAGTATTGTTATTGGAAGTAGCAAGGATTGCGATGCTACTCTGCCATCAACCTCTCTGCTTCTCTTTAAGTCCTCAAAAATTACTCTTTCGTGAGCAGCATGCTTGTCTATAACAAGAAGATTTCCATCGTATTCGACCATAACATAACAATTGAATACTTCGCCTATAATATGATATTCAGAGCTGTCAATAGAAGGAGCTACTTGCTTTTTGGGTTCTTCTACCTCTTTGCTGACCGGAGAATAATCTCCATCAAATGTGGCTTGTTTGTATTTTGATAAAACCTCGATAGACTGTTTAGGAGAAAGCTCGTCCGAAGCCATTTTGAAATGCTCTGAAGCTCCACTGCTTACAGCAACCGGCTTATCAACATTAATATTATGCCTTGAAAAATCTATTCTACCACCAATTTGTGTTAATCTGTCAGGCGCAAAATATGGAGTTTTTTTAATATCATTTGAGGTTAACTTAATCTGCTCTCCTTTGGTATCAGCTCCTAACGGAACAAAGGCTCCTAAGGGATTTCTATCATTTTTAGTTTGTTTTCCAAGTTGCATTTCCGGCCTATATTCATGATCTTCAATAGCACGTTTTACCGTGTAATATATCGCCTCAAATACAGGTTGTTCATTGGCAAATTTTACTTCTAATTTTGCTGGATGAACATTTACATCTACAGTAGTTGGATTCATTTCAAGAAAAAGAACACATACAGGAAAAGCTTCAGGTGCAATATATGACGTATATGCCTTTTCTATCGCAGCCATAGCTGTAAGACTTTTAACATACCTTCCGTTAATAAATATATTCTGAAGATTACGATTTTTTCTTACATTATCGCTTCTTCCTATATAGCCTTTTACTGTAATTCCATTGGCTTCTCCTTCAGCCTTAATAAGCTTTTTAGAAAACTCTTTACCAAACACCGCATATATAGTATCAAGAAGATCGCCATTTCCAGGAGTCTTAAAGCGCTCCTCTCCATCTACAAGGAATTGAATTGATATATCAGGACGTGAAAGAGCAACCTTTTCTACCAATGCAGCAACATTCATTGCTTCTGTAGAATCTTTTTTCAAGAATTTGCGTCTTGCAGGGACATTATAAAATAGGTTTTCAACCACAATAGTTGTACCATCTGCAGCACCTACTTCTGCCATATCTGTTATTTTACCACCTTCACTCACAAGCATAGCGGCTGAAGATGACTCTCTTGTTTTGGTGATTATTGTAACCATAGAAACCGAAGAAATAGCAGCAAGGGCTTCTCCGCGGAATCCGAGGGTTAAAATGCTTTCTAAATCTTCTTTACTTCTAATTTTACTTGTTGCATGACGCTTCAAAGCAACGGGGAGATCCTCTTTTTCCATTCCGCAACCATTATCAGAAACGCGAATAAGAGCAACACCTCCACGTTTTATTTCAGCAACAATTTCAGTAGCACCCGAATCTATAGAGTTCTCTATAAGCTCCTTCATTACCGAAGAAGGTCTTTCTACAACCTCTCCTGCAGCGATCAAGTTGGCTATTTCAAAATCAAGTACATTGATTCTTCCCATATATTTTCCTTTCTATCAATCTTTGAGCACAGATTTCAACTCAAAGAGGAAATTCATAGCTTCAATTGGAGTCAATGTATTTAGATCCAACTGCCTAAGCTTATCAGCAATATCCTTATCCTTTGAAGCTTCAATATTAGAAAAAATGTCAAAAGAGTCTTTCTCTTTCTCTTTTTTAACAACAACTCTTGTCGTGCCTGATTCAATATTTGCGAGAATTTCTCTTGCTCGTTTCACTACTTCGCTAGGCACACCTGCAAGTTTTGCAACCTCTATACCGTACGAATCGTCTGTTCCGCCACGTACTATTTTACGAAGGAATGTGATAGAATCACCACGTTTTTTTGCAGCAATGTTATAATTTACTATTCCGGGGAACTCATCTTCCATATCTACAAGCTCATGATAATGAGTCGCAAATAGCGTTTTAGCTCCTATCTTCTTAGAATATGTATATTCTACCACGGCGCGAGCTATTGACATACCGTCAAATGTACTGGTTCCTCTACCAACCTCATCATAAATGATTAGTGAACGTTTGGTTGCATTTTTAAGGATAGCAGCAACCTCATTCATTTCAAGCATGAAAGTAGATTGACCTGATGCAAGATCATCTGATGCACCAACTCTTGTAAAAATCTTATCAACTATACCTATCTTAGCACTTCTGGCCGGAACAAATGATCCAATCTGTGCCATAAGAGTAATTATAGCTACCTGACGCATATATGTGGACTTACCTGCCATATTTGGACCGGTAATTATCATAATTTTGTTATCAGTAAGGTCAAGCTTTGTGTCATTAGGAACGAAATAGCTATCACGAACAAATTTTTCAACAATTGGATGGCGACCATCTTTAATATCAATAACAGTTGAAAGATCCACGTCAGGACATACATAGGAATTTTTCCTTGCTACATCAGCAAATGAACGATAAACGTCGATTTCAGATATAAGCGATGCCGTTTTTCTTATGCGTTCTCCATTATCAGCAATAACCTGTCGGAGTCCCATAAAAATGTTATATTCGAGATTTACTAATCTTTCTCCTGCATTGAAGATTTCGGTCTCCATGCTTTTTAACTCTTCGGTAATATATCTTTCGCAATTTGTTAATGTCTGCTTTCTGATATATCTATCCGGAACTTCATTTATAAATGATTTTGTGACTTCTATAAAGTAGCCAAAGACACTATTCTTCGATACCTTGAGAGTTTTTATGCCAGTTGACTCTCTCTCTCTCTCTTCTATATTTCGCATAATAGACTCGCCATTTGAAAGGATAGAGCGATAATAATCAACATCAGCATTGAAACCATCTTTAATTATTCCTCCTTCACGAACCTGGAATGGAGGATTATCATCTATAGCTCTATCGAGAAGATCGGCAATATCGTCTAATGTATCCAAATTGTTTGCTATGCTTGTAAACGCATTGCCTCCGAACGAAGAAATAATAGCTTTAATTTCAGGCAGAACTAGTATACTGTTACAAATTGCTCTTAAATCTTTTGCATTTGCAGATCCATATATTGCCCTTGCTACAAGTCTTTCCAAATCTAGCACTCCAGAAAGAAGTTCCTCCAAATCATCTGACAATCTTTGGTTTTTCATTATTTCAGCAACCGCATTTTGTCTATTATTTATAGCTACAGGATCAATTAAAGGTCTAAGCACCCATGAACGAAGAAGCCTTGCACCCATAGAAGTCTTTGTTTTGTCAAGAACCCACAGGAGCGATCCACGCTTCTCTTTATTTCTCATAGACTCAACTAATTCGAGGTTTCTTCTGGTATTGAGATCGAGTTCCAAATATTCTTCTTTAGAATAAACTTTGATTTCCTTGGTATGAGCATTTGCAATTTTTTGTGTTTCTTCGATATATGACAAAATCACTCCAACTGCAACAATTAATTCTGGCGTATTAAGCTTACCAGCATCATCTCCAAATGCCTTATTTACATTATCACGACATCTTTCATACTCATAAAGTCTTTTTGCATTGTCGGTAATAATTGTTCCAAAGCGATCTTCCATAAAATCCTTGAGATCTACATAGTCGTCGCCTACCCTGTTAATGATAGCTTCAGCTGGCTGGTAAGCTCCTATTTCGCTCTTCGCACGTTGAATTTTATCTGGACCAGTTAAATTAGTAGCAGAAATTTCTCCGGTTGACACATCGACAAATGCAAGACCAATGGTTTCTTTCGCGATGCAAATACCTACCAGATAATTGTTTTGAGATTCATTTAAGATTGATGAGTCTGTTATAGTACCCGGGGTCACCACTCGAATTACTTCTCTTTTTACAAGCCCCTCAGCAGCTTTAGGATCTTCTGTCTGTTCGCAAATAGCAACCTTGTATCCTTTTTCGGCGAGTCGTCCTAAGTATAGATCTACTTTGTGGTATGGGACGCCACACATTGCAGCTCTATTACCATTACCACAATCTCGAGCTGTTAAAGTGAGCTCAAGCTCACGGGAAGCTGTAACGGCATCTTCAAAAAAGCACTCGTAGAAATCGCCAAGACGATAAAGGACAATGTAGTCATCATATTCATCCTTCACCTCGAGATATTGCTTCATCATAGGTGTAGCCGTAGTAAGCTCTTTTCTATTTTGTAATATCTTTACATCTGTAACTGCCATTTAGCTGTTACCTCCATTTTAATTGAATAGATTAATGGCATCCCTTACATGTAGAACAATCGTGAGTACATTCAGAGGGACGTTCACCTGTAATGCAAAACTTTATCTCTTCATTTACTTCATTCATAAGAGCATTTACTTCTGCCTGTGCTTTACTGAACTTTATATAAAGTTCGTTTGCCGATATTTCGTTAGCAAGCTCTTCTATTCTTGCATGAAGATCAGCTATAAACTTTTCATCTGCATCCTGTTTAGAGTACTCTTGGGTCAAAAGAACTCTATCCGTTTCGTATTCGCTCATTTTATTTTGAAGCTCTTGGTTTGAATCAAAGGCATCCTTAGCAATCTCCAAATTATTCATTTCTTCGCTTTTTGCTATCTCTAATCCCAGCATATGGGCAAGCTCAATTATTTTTGTCATTTTTGTTTCCTCTTTAATGTTTGATTTCGCCTATCAAATCGAAGGCGTTAGCTTTATTAATTTTTACATTTACAAACTCACCTATACATTCAACATCGGATGTAAAATGTACTAATCTACCAGTGAGAGTACGTCCGTTATAAACTGTTCTTCCCTCTCTTTTATCACAGGAATCTACCAGGACTCTGCAAACGGTGTTCGCGTAAGGTAGATTTTTTTCTAAGGCTATCTCATCTTGAACCTTAAGAAGTCTTGTCAATCTTTCGTGTTTTATTTCTTCATCTACTTTATTATCCATCTTGGCTGCACGAGTTCCCTCTCGCTCTGAATAGATAAATGCATAAACATTGTCAAATCTTAATTCATTTATTACAGACATAGTATCAAGGAAATCATCTTCACTTTCTCCAGGGAAACCAACTATTACATCGGTTGAAAGAGCAATATTAGGCATTGCTGCCTTGAGTTTTTTTGCAGTACTCAAGTATTTTTCCCTGGTGTATGTCCTGTTCATTCTTTTAAGCACATCATTAGATCCTGACTGTAATGGAAGATGGAAGAATGGTGCTATTTTATTAGTGTTCTCTGCCATCACTTCAATCAGTTCATCGGATGTATCTTTTGGATGGCTTGTCATAAAACGAATAATAAAATCTCCAGGAATATTTGATATTTCTTTCAATAACTGTGGAAAGGTTAAATCGGATTTGTATGAATTAACATTCTGACCTAGGAGTGTTATTTCTTTTATGCCAGAAGATATCAACTCTTTACACTCTTTAATGATGTTGCTACTATCTCTACTACGTTCTCTTCCTCTAACATACGGAACTATACAATATGTGCAAAAATTATTACATCCATACATTATAGACACCCATGCCTTGTGAGAAGAAATTCTATTGACAGGAATGTCTTCTACAATATCGGGGTGATCTGTTCCGAAAAGGAAAGAACGTTTCTTTTCTATGTAAGCTTTGTAAACAAGCTCCGGGATCAGTTCATATCTACCGGGCTCAAGAGTAAAGCTTACATAGTGAAAATCCTTCTTCAGCTTATCTGCAACGTGTGGTTCATTTGCCATACAACCGCAAACGCCTAAAATAAAATCTGGATTTTTTCTTTTTTGTTCCTTGAACGAGCCGAGTAAGGAAAGCGCCTTCATTTCTGCATGCCCTCTGATGGCACAAGTATTTACTATAACTATATCTGCTTCTTTAGGATTATTACATGCTTTATATCCCATAGATAGCAAAACGCCCATAATTCGCTCACTATCAGCTTCATTCTGCTGACATCCAAAAGTGATTACATGAGCTCGCAAACTTTTGCCATCTATCTCGCTTTTAATCTTTGATATATAATCCGGGGCTTTTGTTAAAGTGAAATCTGTAATCATAAAATCATTTTCTCCACTATTTTTTTAGAGGTTAATCCTGCGAAATCATAAATGTCACAAATTTCGTTAGGTGAAACAAAATCGTCATCTATAGCCAGCACAGAATATTCGGTGCTTTCAAAATCAAATCCTAGCTTTCTTATGGCGTTCATAGTAAGAACTGCCGCGCCACCATTCTCTATTCCTTCTTCAACATATAATATTCGTTTAGTTTTTTTAGAAAGCTTCATAATCACTTTAGCCGCAGGGTCATATGGTTTTATCAACTCTACCAAAACGATTCCTACCGAAAGACCTTTTGTCTTAAGATAGTTTTCTGCGCTAACAACGTTATCTAATATTTTTCCATATGTTACAAATACATATTCTGGGGGAGTATCAATATTAAAGTTAGCAAAAACTCCAAAATCTACACTTGTAGCTTTACTTAAAAATTCTTTTTTAGCAAGCTCACTTTCGGAATTTGATGAGTATCTTATAGAAATAGGAGAATCTGCAACTGCGGCTATACGAATAAACTCACGAAGAGATTTATAGGATGCGGGGGCAAATATTGTCATATTAGGAATTTCTGAAAGATAAGCAACATCAAAAATTCCGTGATGCGTAGCTCCGTCATTTACAGCCAATCCTGCGCGGTCAACAATTATCTTTACAGGAAGCTGCTGCAACGCAATATCATGGACAAGGTTATCATATCCTCTTTGTAAAAACGTAGAATATGTTGCAACAAAAGGTTTCATAGCCGACTTTGCCAAAGCTGCACTAAAGGTCAGAGCATGAGCCTCTGCTATACCGGTATCAAAATATCTATCGGGAAATGCTTTTCCAAATTTATAAAGACCGGTACCCTTTGCCATAGCGGGAGTGATTGCACATATGGTAGAATCCTCTTTTGCCATAGATATTAACTCATCTGTAAATACTGATGCAAAGCTATCTTCTATCTCACTTTTTTGTACAGAATGAAAATCGCTCGGGTTATTCTCGGCAATATCATACCCTTTCCCTTTAGTTGTTTTTGTATGGATAATCACAGGCTTTCTAAGCTTTTTTGCAAGTCTCATCAGCTGTTCAAGCTTTTCGACATCATGACCATCTACAGGGCCGAAATATTCAAACCCCATTTTTTCAAAATAACTTTGAGAATAAAAAACATTCTTTATTGCTTTTTTTGTCTTACTTATAAATTTTGATAATGGTGCTCCAAGAAGTGGAATAGAGTTCAAGAAAGTTTTTATTTCTGATTTGAACGTATAATATTTCAAAGTGGATGTTTGCTTTGATATATAATCTGCAAAATTTCCTCTGTTTTTAGAAATTGCCATTCCGTTTTCGTTTAATATTATGATTAATGGCAGATCAGGTGAAACATTATTCAGCGCTTCGTGCACCATACCTCCGGTAAAAGCACCATCTCCTATAACACAAACGGTATAAGAATCCTTCCCCTGAAGCTTATCAGCGATTGCAAGACCTATAGCAGCTGAAATTGATGTTGAGCTATGACCTGTGCCAAAGGCATCATATTCACTCTCCTTAATCGAGGGAAAGCCGGAAAGGCCGCCAGGCTTACGTAAGCTATCAAAGCGATCTCTTCTACCAGTAATCATTTTGTGAACATAAGATTGATGGCCTACATCAAAAACAATATGATCTGTGGGAGCATTAAAAGCTCTGTGTATAGCAAGGGTAATTTCAACAATTCCCAGGTTTGAAGCGAGATGTCCTCCGTTTTTATTAGTGACTTCCACAAGAAAATCACGTATTTCTGCTGAAAGCTGCTCCATATCGGATTTAGGAAGAACACGCAAATCCTCGGGAGAATTTATTCTATCTAATATTTCGTATTTCATTTTTATTCTCCTTTTTGAGATTTTGGTGATTGACCCACAACCTTAACATAAGCACGATAAAATGCGGAATAATCTCCATATCCGACAAGCTCGGATGCTGCTTTTGCACTTATTCCTGAATCTATATATTGCTTTGCCATCATGATGCGTTTCTGATTTATGTATGAATGAATAGATATTCCCTTATGCTTTTTGAATACTCTGCAAAGGTAAAATTTGCTTACAAAAAACGTCTTTGCGATTTCATCAAGGCTGACTATATTACCGTTTTCAAGATTGTCTATAATATAGTCGGTCAGCTCGGACATCATTTCGTTTGTATTGGAATAGGAAAACTTAGTTTCCGCGGATGAAAGCAATATTAACAATTGGGAAAGAAGAGATGAAAAATACTGCTTGCGTTGCTCTCCTGAAAGCTTGTCCGCAAATCTGATGCCCAAGAGTATGCGATCCAGCTCATCACAATTTAAATCCTTGATAATAGCACAGGAAGCATTATGAGAAAACAACGAATCTGCAAAACCAAGCAAAGATTCACTTATATCATCATTTGAAAAAGTGATAGAATATCGGATTAAAGACGGTTCATCTTTAGCATCAATTCTATAGTATGTAAAGGGTTTTACTATGAAAAAGCTATCACGAGCAAACTGCACCTCTGCGCCCTCAACAAAAAAGCTTCCTTCACCAGACATCACATAAATTATCTCGTACTTATAATCGCAAAATTCATGCTGTGCGTTTTCGGAATTTCCTACTATATATGCAAAATCTACGCCTTCAACATAACGCTTTTCCATAGATAAATCTCTCCTTTCCATAAAATGAACATATTTTTACGAATACATTTTATCACAAACGAGCAATTTTTGCAATAGTTTGCGCGCAAATTATTTTATATATTTTAATTATTTGTAAAATCAAATATTTTCCCCAATGAAAAAAG
This sequence comes from Eubacteriales bacterium, assembly GCA_045612865.1. Lineage (GTDB taxonomy): Bacteria > Bacillota > Clostridia > Oscillospirales > CAG-272 > UBA1740. Next base: position 5,186 of record JAZKZW010000071.1, on the reverse strand, counting down.
ACAGTATTAATTCAGTAGAAAAAATAATTAGCTTCGTTGGATTAAGAAAGCCGAACATTTCTGCTCGGCTTTTTGTGTTGTAATTGATTTTTTTGTTGTTTTTCATGCCGCTTTAGAAATAACTAAATAATTTCTGCAAGGGCTGTGATATCTTCTTTGGTTGTGGCGAAAGAAGTTGCAAAGCGAACTGCACAATGGGTAGAATCTATACGCTCCCAAAAGCAGAAGCGACACTTTTTACTGATTTCTGCCATTTGCTCATCAGTTAGAATTATAAACTGCTGATTGGTTGGTGAATCGATGAAAAATTTATATCCGCGAGATTGGAAAAGCGCCTTTAGTTCCTCTGCCCTGTCGATGGCATTTTTGCTGATTTCAAAGTAGAGGTTATCAGTAAACAAAGCCTCGAACTGAACACCAAGGAGTCTGCCTTTGGCGAGCATTGCGCCATGCTGCTTTATTTGGCTACGGAAATATCGCGGGGTATTCCCTTTGGCAAAAACAACTGCCTCACCACAGAGCGCACCAACCTTTGTGCCTCCGATATAGAATACATGACATAGCTTTGCAATATCAGGTAAAGTGAGATCTGCAGAACGGCTCATGAGACCATATCCAAGACGAGCACCATCAAGAAAAAGCTTCATTCCGTATTTATCTGCAACTGCGCGGAGAGCTTTGAGTTCGGATTTTGTGTAAAGAGTTCCATATTCGGTAGGGTGAGATATGTAAATCATACCTGGAACGACCATCATCTCGTTGTTTTCATCACCGACAAATGTTTCCATATATAGGGCAACTGTATCAGCAGAAAGCTTACCTGATTCACCTTCAAGTTCGATCACCTTGTGACCTGTGTATTCGACAGCACCTACTTCGTGGAGACTAATGTGCCCTGTTTTTGGAGATATAACACCTTCATATGGCTGAAGCATGGTTGCGATAATGGTTTTATTAGCCTGAGTGCCTCCGGTGAGGAAAAAGACCTCGCTTTCAGGAGATTGACAAGCTAACTTAATAAGCTCTTCAGCATTTTTTGTATGAACGTCTTTCCCATAACCGGAAAGCATTTCGGAGTTCGTTTTTATAATAGCTTCGATCACTTTTTCGTGAGCACCAATTATATAATCGCTTTCAAATGAGAGCATATTTTTCACCTCGCAAGATTTGTTAGCTACATTTTAACACATTTTTTACCTGTTGTCAATTGCCTGATTTTATATATGGATTTTGATCAGAGCATCTCCAAAAAATACTATTTCTCCCCTTGTTTTTGATAGTGTTTTTAATATTTTTTACATTTGCGAAGGCGATTACTTAACTTTGTTGTTTTTTTAATACCCCAAAACAGTATTATTAACACATATGTTATGTATGACATGGATAATGGTCAAAAGTGACAAAACAGATATTATTTTATTAAAATATGTTAAATTTTCCACTTTTTGTGTTGACATTTTCATGCTTGTATGCTACAATAAAACGATAATATTTATTTTCATAGTCATATGCGTATACATAAAGATTTTTCGTGCGCAAGCAACATATCTTTTTTCTGTGCTGAAAAGGAGGAAAAATGAAAAAAACAACTGGCGTTTTATCTAGCATTGCAATAGGAATTATGATTGGCATTATCATTTTTGAATGTATTTTAGCTATAAAGATCTACAACTCTAGAAGAAGCGGTAATATCATTGTCGAGATTGAAGAGGGAGAGACATCTGTAGTTGAATTTGAAAAGCTTGGACTTGTTCCAGGACAAAGCGTTGAGTATAAATTAAGCTTGTCAACAAAAGACGGACCTACAAATGGTATTTACTTAAACTTTTCCGAAACTGAAGATTCTCCGTTAAAGGACTTTGTTAAAGCTAAAATTACAATCAATGATGTTGTAATATGTGACGATCTTTTGGTAGATCTCTTTGATGAAAGCAACATCCCTTACGAGATAGATATATACAATTCAGATTGCGATATTGTTATCGTTTATTACATGCCGGCAGAGGTTGGTAACGAAGCTGAAAATGCGGAAGCTTGGTTTGATTTGTTAATAACAGCAGAGTTTCAATAACCAGCTCGGAGATAAAAATAAATAAGCAATTAGTGAGGCTACATATGGAAAATAAAAAGTCAAAAAAAATCTTGGGAATTATATCTAACATACTTCTCTACACTTTCCTGTTTATTTGCATATTGTCTTTGGGGTTAACTTTGTTTTCTAAAAAGGATAAAGACGGGACAGCAGAGATTATGGGTTATCAATTCCGCATCGTTGTCACAGAATCTATGGCAAAATGCGATGAAACCGATGTTTCTGACTACAAAATAAAAAGCATTCCGCTTAGATCTATGATTTTTGTAGAAACCGTTCCAGAAGATCCAGTTGAAGCAGAAAAATGGTACGACGACCTGAAAGTTGGAGACGTTCTTACCTTTAAGTACGTTTACTCTTCCCAAGTAACTATCACGCACCGTATTATTGATATACAGCCTAGCGAAGAAGGTTACATAATAAAACTAGCAGGCGACAACAAGTCTTCTGCTGATAATCCCGGCATCCAAATAATAAACACAAATGAAGCGGCTACCAGCCCCAACTACATAGTTGGTAAGGTTGTAGGTCAAGCAAAGGTGCTTGGTTTTATTCTCAGCATTATGAAAGAGCCTGTAGGACTTATCTTTACAATCATAGTTCCCTGTGCTATTGTTATCATCATGGAGATTATAAAGATTGTTAGCGCTGTTAATGCGGAAAAGAAAAAGAAGGAAGATGAAGAAAAGCTCAAGAAGAACAAAGAGATTGAGGAATTGCGCAAAAAACTTGCCGCTCTTGAGAATGCCAAAAACACTTCATCAACTACAGCAAGAAAACCTGTAACAACAAACCAATCTGGTACAATCTCAAAAAAATAAATCTAACCCCATCACAAACGTTGAGGTTTAGAAAAAGTAGATGAAGTGATAGAATTAACGTTTCTTTTAAAGTTTCATTTACAACTCACAAAGTTTTAAAACGCTAACTTGGCGATTTTAATTAAAATAGCAAATACAAAACGAACATAGGAAAGGAGGAAAAATTATGTCCACCAAAAAGATTTTAGCAATTTCTTGTGTTATTATTATGCTTTGCGCCGCTATCATCATTGGCGCCAGCTATGCATTATTCAATGAGACTATCTCTGTAGGAAACCATCTCCAGGCAGGTAATCTTGATGCAAGTCTCACAAGAACAAACCTCAAGTATGCTGTTCTTGATACAGACGGCGTTCTTAGAACCTATGAAGACGGAGAGGACGAAGACTTTACTGGTAATACTACCAAAAACATCTTTGGACTTACCGGTGATCAGAAGATCGTTCCCGGAAGCTACTTTGAATCTGAAATGAATCTCACTAACAATGGTACAGTAGCATTTGATTACGAGGTTGAAATCAAGCTTCTTGGTCAATCCAACAAGTTTGCAGAACAGCTCCAGGTAACAATCACCACATCTGAAGGCACAGAAACACTTATGCTTTCTGAAATCGATGGCAAGCTCGTTATCTCTGAAGGAAGATTAGTTCTTAACAGTTCTATTACCTTCACTGTAAAAGTTGAGTTTGTTGATGGTGCAGCGAATAACGACGCACAGAATCAGACATGCGCATTCGACCTCGTTGTTACTGCGGTTCAGGCGACTGAATAATTTACATAATCTAACAACTTACACACTTTCATTCAAAGTGTAGATTGAACAAAAGGAATCAAAAAAATGAAATCTAAAGTTTTAATTTCATCCATTCTGACGATTGTTATGTGCTTATGCCTCATCGCAGGATCTACATTCGCTATCTTCTCATCCGAGAGCAAGGTTAACGTTGCAGTTAACTCTGCTACTGTTGACGTTAAAGCAGTTGTAAGCGACCTTAACGTAGGTTCTACTCTCGGCGATCCTCTTGGTTCTGCTGAGCTTGTAGACAACACACTTACACTCATAAACTTAGTTCCCGGTGACTATGCTACATTCTCTATTAACATTGACAACCAGTCCAACGTTGCAATCAAGTTCAGAACAGTTATCTCCGTTGCATCCGAAGCAGATACTGATCTTTTCAGCGGACTTGTATTCACTGTTGACGGCGTTGAGCTCAATACTGTAGATGCTGACGGCAACCTTCTTGTTGCAGACTGGGCAACACTCGCTGCAGGCGAAGGTGACAGAACAGTTACTGTTAAGGTTTCTCTTCCTGAAACTGCAGGCAATGAGTACCAGAACAAGTCTTGCACTATCACATACATGGTTGAGGCAGTTCAGGGCAACTATACACCTGCTGCATAAGTGTAAAACAATCTTTTTACTAACTCTATTAGCAGAAAAGATTATAGAAATTTTCTAACATTTATCTTAAAAAAACATAAAAAGTTAGACACATCACTCGGGATTTTTCCAAAATGGTGTGTCTAACTTTTTTTATTAGTTTTTTATGCTCTAAGGATTTTTACGAGGGATAATTTGGAGATTTTGTTTTTGAACTAATCAAAACAAATCTTAAATTATCTGGTATAAATCAAAGCAGAAATGCAAATTACTTGCTCGCCTCTTCGATAGCAACTGCTACTGCAACAGTCATACCGACGGAACATTATACGGAATTACCTCGCATCTTCTCATTGTATATGATGGAAATCTATTATATTAATCTTGATAATAAAATTTCGTTTCGGAAAGTTTAAAATAACGCTCTCCATTATCATCAGTTAGAATCTCAAAAATGGCATACATTTCACCGGATGCATTAGCAATAATATAACAGGAAAGCTCATCGTCATATTTCCATCTCGTTTTAGTGTTTTTGATAGTTCCAGTGCCATCTTCGTTGAAAACAATGGTATAGCCGGCAAGAACACTATCATTTGATGGGTTCCATGTTCCAACGATTTCGTTTTTCTCTTTGTTGTTATCATTTGTTGAAGCATCGTTATATTCAGTGTTATCACACGCTACAAATGACAAACACATCATGGCAATCAAGAGTAAGGCAATAATCTTTTTCATCGTGTTTCTCCTTTTTATTTTTAGTAAGAATTAGCCCCATCGCAAAATGATGGGGCTAACCTTTATTTTTCTTATTTCACAAGTTGACCTTGCAAAAAGTCAATTACTTGCTTGCTTCCTCGATAGCAACTGCAACTGCAACGGTCATACC
>JAZKZW010000070.1:0-18053 GCA_045612865.1 Eubacteriales bacterium | reverse complement strand
GATTTACCCTTTTATAAAGAGTTTCTCTGTCGTGGAAGTCAAGGGTCAGCATTTTAATTGAAATGTCGGGATTTTTCTCCTTTGTGAGAGAGTCAAACCAGGTTTTGGTCTTACCCGTCATATCATATATTTCAAGAGCTCGAATAACTCTCTTAACATTGTTTTTGTGTATTTTTTCGGCCGAATCGGGGTCAACGCTTTTGAGCCTCTGCCAGAGGATATCCTCTCCGCCCTCTTTTTCGGCAATTTCCATCTGCGCCCTTCTGTATTCCTCGCTGGACTCTGGAGATTCGGAGTTTTCAAGGCGCATAAGCGAGTCTATATACAAGCCTGTACCGCCAACAAAAAGTGGAACGAAGCCAGACTCACTAATCTTTCTTGCAGTTTCCATCGCAAGGGTACGGTAGCTCTCTACCGAAAAGCTCTCTCGGGGGTCAAGAAAGTCTATGAGAAAATGCTCGGCTCTTGCCTGCTCTTCTGTGGTTGCCTTGGCCGTACCGATATTCATCTCTCGATAAATCTGCATGGAGTCACAGGAAATAATTTTGCACCCCAGCCTCTCTGACACAGCTAACGAAAGTGCCGTTTTTCCTGAGGCTGTCGGGCCAACTATTGCAAGAGCATTTATCATTCTGCGCACACGCTAGCCAGCCAATCGCACAAATCGCGGAAGACTTCAGCTCTGTTAGTTTCGTTAAACAATTCGTGGCGCGCGCCCTCGTAAAGCTCAATGTCAAGAGAAACAACTCCCGCCTTTGAGAGTCCGTCATATACCTCACGAACACCCTCGCCAAAATTGCCTACAGGGTCATCTGCACCTGCCATAAGAAGTGTTGGCAATCCCTTTGGATAATCTATATACCACTGACTATTGTTACATTCTCCAAGCATGGTGAAAAGGTCATTATATCCGGAGAGAGTGAAGACGAAATTAGTTCTCTCATCATCCTTACGGCCTGCAACAAGCTCGCCTGCGCGAGTAAGCCAAGCCTCATCCCCCTCGGATTTATCAAATCTGGAGTTATATCCCATAAATGAAAGCTTTTTCACAAGGGTGCTTCTATGTCTTTCGCCCTTGATAGCCTTGAGAAGTGCAACAACTATCTTACCAAATGGGAGGGCAGGATTTTTACCGCCTGTGCCGTGAATAACGATGCCGTCAATAGATTTTGGATACTTTACCGCATAGAGTCTTGAGAGGAATGAGCCCATAGAATGGCCAAGAAGAATAACAGGCTTACCGGGATACATTCTGCGAAGCTCGTCGTTCATTTTGTGAAGGTCGTCGATAACATACTTATATCCCTCTACAGGTGCAAAGTAGCCAAAGTCCTCCTTATTGCTTACCGATTTACCGTGGCCGAGGTGGTCGTTACCTGCAAAAACAAATCCCTCACCTGTGAGGTAATCTGCAAGCTCGGTATATCTTGCAACATAGTCAACCATGCCGTGCGCAAGCTGAACTACACCGCGAATCTCCTTTTCTCGGGGAGCATATATTTCTGCATGAAGAGCGTTTTTTCCGTCACTTGATAAAAATGAAAATTCACTGTACTGATAATTCATACTTTTTACCTTTCTTTGATTACGGATTTAATGATTATGGCTGTTTTTTTATCAAACCAATAGTGTTATGTAATCTTTTGTTTGCAAAATACCCTATTACTGCTTTTTGAAAAGAGCATTTACTTCCTCTTCTGTTGGGATAGAAGAAACTGTACCCACTCTGGTAACGGCAATAGCCGCAGCTGCATTTGCATAAGCGATAGCGCCCTTAATATCCTTGCCGTTTCTGAGATATTCAACGGTGAGAGCGGCAGTAAATGTATCTCCTGCGCCCGATGTGTCAACAACCTTACCTGCAGTTCTGATAGCGGGGAGAGTGTCGTAATGCTTACCATCATAGAGGAATGCGCCTCTTGCGCCCTGCTTAATAACAACATACTTGCACTTGCAGCGTCTGAAAATAGCGAGAGCGGCGTGAAGGGATGACTCAATATTAGTAGGTCTTACACCTGTGTATTCAAATGTTTCCTGCTCATTGGGAGAGAATATCTCCACGGGAGGAAGAGCCTCAAGAGCGTGCTCCTTGCTTGCAGGGCCTGCATCAATGAAAATCGGAATACCCTTTGCACTGGCAACCTTTGCAGCCGCAACAGCCATAGAGAAAGGAATCTCAAAGCTGAGGTAAAGAGCATCGGGATTGCAGTTAAATGCATCAATGATCTGCTCTGTGGTGATATGCGCATTTGCGCCGGGGTAAATAATACTTCTGACAGCTCCGTCAGACTCCTTGATAACTACGCTGAGGCCTGTGGGATGATCGCGGTCAACCATAACGTGGGAGGCATCAATGCCCATCTCCTTGTAATAGCCGTAAAGCTTCTGACCGTGAGCATCTGCACCAAGCTTTGTAGAGAAAACGCACTGAGCGCCAAGCTTTGTAAGAGCGATAGCTCCGTTTGCACCCTTTCCACCGGGCATATATGCTACACCCGCATCATCTATAAGGGCTTCTCCCGGCTCGGGGAGCTTATACATATTCATCGCAAGATCCATATTAGCGCTTCCGATGAGAAGAATTCTTTTTTTACTCATATTAACTCCAATCAATTAGGAATTTTTAGTTGCCCAACGGGGCTTTATCAATATCTATCGGCATCAACAACCGAGAGCTTAAATACGCCGGATTTGTTATCAACCTCTTTAGCGATAACTCCCTCTCTGCCACGGCAGGTGAAGATAAAGCTCTGGCAGCCCTCCTTTGCAAGACCGGCAATACCCTTCATCATAGACTTTGCACGGATGTTATCCTGGTGAGCAAAGCTTTCGTCAAATACGATTGGGGGCTTCTCACTATAGAGCATATCGATAAGTGCCGCTCTTACTGCAATGTAAGCAAGATCTCTTGTACCACCGGAAAGGAAATCAACAGATTTGTTATCACCTGTTTCGCCCTTAAATGTGATCTTAAGATCATTGTCGATAGCAAAGGACTTATATTTTTTGTCTGTCATAACGCTCATGAGCTTGGTTGCATATTCTCCAAGTCTTGGTGAGATCTCACGGCGGAGGTTATCGCTTGCGCTGTCAATAGCACGGAGTGCGATGTAATAAGCCTTGTGTCTGTCCTGGAGCTCCTCGCGGCGCTTTGCAATTCCGCTGATTCTGGAATAATATTCACCGGGGTCGCCTGCACGGCTCTTGAGCATCATAAGCTCGTTTTCAACATCAAAGGCAAGTCTATCCTGCTCTGCAATAATTGCTCTGGACTCGGAGATGCCCTCTATAATACCATCGTGATTGATTCCTGCAAGAGCCTTTCTCTTAAGAGGTGAAACCTGGGCTCTGATGTCAACCTCGCTCTTATCGGCAAGGGTACGTCTGATCTCACGAACGGTGATTTCAATATTTATCTTCTCGTCAAACAGACGATTCTTTTCTTCAAGATAAGCCTTTACCTTTTCCTCAAGCTGATCAAGGAAGGGATTGAGATCTGATGCAGGAGGCTCCTCACCCCAACGAAGAATTATCTCAACAAGCTCGTTTTTCTGCGCTTCATATCTATCCTTTGCACGCTCAAGCGCGAGTCTTGCGTTCTCTATTGCAGAGGAGAGTGCATCTCTCTTTGTTCTTGCCTCACGGATAACCTCAAGCTTGCCGCGAAGATCCTTATATGTGTCGGTACCAAACTTTTCCTCAATAGCCTTAAGTGCCTTGAGATTTGTTAAAAGAGAGTATCCGAAATATCCTGAAAGGGCAAGAGATGCCGCGCTGAAAATGCTTGGAACAACAAAGTTTGTAACCCCTCTGCCCGCCAAGATGAACAAGGTGACAGCAGCGATAATACCGATAGCGCCAACTACAGAAAGGCTTATGCCAAGAACGACCTTTTTGAACAGCGCCGCAGCACGGCTGAGGATATTATTCTCTCCACCATCCTCATCTGCAAGCTCTATAGCGCTCTCTATCTCACGGGTAATGCCAACAACGCCTCTCTGCTCTGCATAAGCCTCTCTAGCCTCGCCAAGTGCGTGATAAGCCTCGTTAACACCCTTCTTTGCAACAGCGATGTCGGTAAGGTAGCTCTCATCGGGAGCGTAGCCCGCCTTTGTATTTTCTGCAATGAAGCTGTTGTATGCCTCGTTTTTAGCCTCTGCCTCTTCCTCCAGCTTGTGGAGCTCGTCAAAGTTCTGTATAAGCATTACATTGCGGTAGCAAGCATCGAGTTCGTGAAGCTTTTCCTGCTTACTTTCGGCAAGTGTTCTTGTTTCTCTTATCTTATGGAGCTCGGATTCCTTTATGAGAATGCGTCTGTTATCATCGTTGCAGCCGTTAAGCTTTTCTTCAAGCTCGCTTTCTCTTCTCATAAGGTCGTAGATAGCGCCACCGTTGCCGTTCTTGTGCAAAAGCGCCTCCATCTTTTCTGAAATACGAGCCATTGCTCTCTGATTATTGATTCTCTCATTGCCCGAGAATATGATGTTTTCAATAGACTCCTTAACACTACCCTCACTGAATGAAGAGTCACCTATCTGACCGATAAAGGCTGTGTTATCAAAGAGTGTGCTATCTACCTTAAAGAATACCTCGCCGGCACTTCTCTTGCCAAATGCAGGAGAGCCTGTTTCAAGGTCTATTATAGACGACTCCTCTCTGTATGTAGGGCGAACAGAATTATCTGTTGGAGTAGTGCTTCTGGTGATAAGGTATCTTTTGTCCTTTACCTTGATCTGCATAGAGCCCTGCGCAGTTCCGGTGGTCCAGCTGATTCTCTTTTTACGCTCACTGCACTCTCCGGTATCAAGAGAGTCAAAGCCATAGAGCATATACTTGATGAAAGCGGCAATTGTACTTTTTCCCGCCTCATTCTGTCCCTCAATAACATTGATCTTGGGAGAGAACTCAAGAGTCATATCATTGATTGCACCAAAGCTCTTAATTATAATTTTTTCTATAATCATGAAAACTTTCCTTTCCGGATCTCATTTTTTGACCTTTGCAAAAATTTCTTGTTGAAATCCGTCGTTTTTTATGCTAAAATATAAAAGAAAATATTACGCCAAATCTATTATACAACAAAACCTCCGATTTTTCAAGTATAAAACCTAAAAAAATACTTAAATATAAAAAAGATTTTGGCGCGAGTGCAGGAGAAGCATTTATTATGAAAAGAAATTTTAGCATAAGGCGCGAGAACATAAAGGGCCGCGATGCAGTTATCGTAAGCGGACTTGGACACATGGATCTTACCGACACACTTGAGTGCGGACAGGCGTTCAGATACGAGCTGACCCATCGCGATGGTGAATATGCCGAATACATAACCGTAGCATTTGGAAGGCTTATTACCGTAGGCCAGGAAAGGGCGGGCGAGCTGATTTTTTACGGAGAGACCGAGGAGAGTATCGAGGAGCTTGTAAGATATTTCGCCCTGGACCTTGACTATGAGTGGATAAAGGACTTCATTATCTCAAAAACCGATTCAGAATGGATGAAGCGCGCCGCCGAGTGTAGCAAAGGAATTCACATCCTGCGCCAGGAGCCCTGGGAAGCCCTTTTCTCCTTCATAATCTCCCAGAACAATAATATCCCGAGGATCAGAAAAATAATCAGAAAAATGGCGGTGGAGTACGGCGAGAATCTAGCTATAAAGCAAAGATTGACCTATTGCCCAAAAGGGCTTTGCCATAATCCGGATGAGAACGTTTGCAAGGGCTGCGGAATTTGTTATAGCTTCCCTACTGCCGAGGCTGTTGCAAGAGAACCGGAAAAGCTCCTTTCGTCAAACCCGGGCTTCAGATACAAATATCTCGTTGACGCGGCAAACAGAGTAAATCGTGGCGAGAGCGACCTTGAAAGAATCCGCAATGCAGAAAGCTTTGAAGATATTATGCAGGAGCTGAAAAAGATACTTGGAGTTGGTGATAAAGTAGCCTCCTGTGTTGCGCTTTTTGGTATGTCAAGGCTTGAGGCATTTCCCATCGACGTATGGATGAAGCGAGCTATTGATGAGTACTTTAGCGGCTCCCTGGATTACAGGGCATTTGGGGATTTTGCAGGTGTTGCACAGCAGTACATTTTCCATTACATAAGAAATCTTGAGGGAAAGTAATTTATATAACAAACAATCATATAACAGAGTTAAGCGGAGTTGTATTTTGTCGATATAGCTCCGTTTTTTGTTGCTTTTTGTAAATAATAGTTATCATTCTATAAGTTTTTCGGCAGTTTTTATTACAAAACAAGTTTTGACATTTCTCGCATATTTCCTGTGATATAATGTGAAGCGGAGGTGATAAAAATGAATATGTTTGAAGAAGCGGCATCCATTATGGGCATGATGAAAATGCTAAATCTTACGCAGGGTGAGATGGCAAAAAAGCTGGGCGTTAGTCAGTCCTACGTTGCAAACAAGCTCCGTCTTATGAACCACACGGGCAAGCACAGGGCGAAGATTTTAGAGCTTAATTTAAGCGAACGCCACGCAAGAGCGCTGCTCCGAATTAGGGATGAGAACCTACGGGAAATTGCGCTTGAGAAAATCGGAGAGCGTGGCTTTAACGTGGCAGAAAGCGAGGCGCTGATAGACCTGATCTATGAGCAGGAAGCTCCAAAAAGAATTGGCAAAGCCGACAGACTCACAGCCGTTGGTAGCTTTCGTGACAGTATTCGCGCATCGGTGGAAAGGCTCTCTGCTATGGGTGTTGACGCCCACGAAAGGTCCTATTATTACAGAGACAAGCTCTACATAACCATTGCCATTGACGAGGGCTAAAGCGGCGCTATTAATGACCAAAATGGACAAGCCAAAAAAACAAAAACAACTACAAAAAAGAAGAACAGACACCCAAGCTTTTTTGCCCAATGTCTGCTCTTTTTTTATATTTAGTTAGAATGTAGATTTATATTACTTTTTGGGATCTTCAAGAATAGCCTTTGCAATGCCGATACCGCTTGCGCCAAGGATCTTGATGATCTCATAGAGAAGCTCCATTTCCTGCTTGGGGAATTCAAGGAACTCGAGAACTACAGATGAGTTATCAGGAACGGTTGCTCTTACTCTAATGTGAAGATCGCTCTTGTCATAATGCTTAAGTGTTGCGGCAAGGATCTCCTGGATTCTAACGGTGATGTTAGGGTCAACGCTGTAACGGAAGAGAAGCTTAACAGTCTTTGCAATGTAGGTGTAGTTAGCATACTTGTTCTCTACTACCTCTTCGACCTCGGTTGCAGCTGCTGTGGGCTGTGTAGAACGACGAATACGCTCTGCCTCAAGCTGGCGCTCTGCCTCAACTCTGGCCTCTGCCTCTGCTCTTGCACGATCCTCTGCAAGTCTGCGCTCGTCCTCAATTCTGCGGCGCTCTGCTTCAAGACGCTCGCGCTCGATTCTGTGCTTTTCCTCAACAGCCATTCTCGCAGCCTCTGCAAGTCTTTCCTTTTCTCTTGCCTCTGCCTTAACCTTGGTTTCTATCTCGGCACGGAGTCTGTCGTTTTCAAGCTTTCTCTGCTCGGAGATTCTTCTTCTCTCCTCATATTCCTTCTTTGCCTGTGCCTCAAGGCGTCTGTTTTCAATAAGAAGCTGCTCATGCTTGCGGCGAAGCTCGATCATTTCGTTTTCGGCAGTTGTTCTTGCCTGCTTTTCATACTCAAGTCTTATCTTCGCCTCAAGTCCCTCGCGCAGGCGCTCCTCAATCTCTGCAATATCAGGCTCGGGCTTATGGTATTCAGCTGTTTCTTCTGTTTCTGCTGTTTCTACCATTTTTTCTGGAACTATTACGGTATTTTCTTCGATTTCTTCTATAATTTCGGACTCGGTTGACACTTCTGCGTCTTCTGTAGCAACATCCTCTGCCACTACCTCGTTCACCTCTGCCTCGTCATCAAGCTCTACAAGCTCAAGGTCAAATTCAGCCTTGTCGCAGGACTCATCATCCATAATCTCTTCGAAGTCTTCATCTTCCTCAATAAACTCATCTTCCTCGATAAGCTCTTCTTCCTCGTCGGTCTCCTCATCAAGATCGTCGGAAAGCTCAATTTCAACATCAACCTCCATCTCAGCGTCAGCCTCCTCTTCTTCCTCATCACGGCTTCCAACGAGCTCTCTGTTGTGATTGATAAGGTCGAGAAGATCCTGGTCTATATCAGAGGTTTCGGAAACAGGCTCAGAGAAGGTAACCTCCCCGTCCTCGGGCTCGTCAATAAATGTATCAACCACAAGTCCTGCAGCCCTTGCAAGCTCGGTTGCGAGATCAAGATTTACGCTGTCTGACTCATAAGCAGCACCTGCACTAACAACATCTGCGGTTGAAAGACCTGCCGCATTAGCGAGAGCCGCATTAACAAGAATAACCTCGTCTGCAAGAGGAATTTCACGAAGCACACGGGTAAGCTTGCCACGCTTGATAGCCCTCTTAATAAGGTCTCTCCACTCGGTGATATTTCTCTTGCCCATGGAGCTGTGATACTTATCTGTGTTTGTGCGAAGAAGGTATCTGTACTCACGCTCACGAATCTTCTGCGGAACACCCTCACCAATAAGGAACTCAACCTCATCAGACATAGGATTATCGGAAATAGTAAATGGAGTTTCAGCTCTGTGGTTTACCCACTTAACCCAGAAGTCACGGGGTGCAGAAGCACCGTCGGTAAGCAGAAGTCTGCGATATGTAACATTCTCGGAATGGTGCTCCATATATGTTGTGGGAGCAAACTCAAGCTGAAGCTCAAGGCCGCTGTCTGCAAGTCCCTCAACCGAAGCAACCTCGGAGATCGCAACTGTAAGCTGTCTTGCCATTTCGTCAACAAAGGTCTGTGAATACTTACCTGCAAGGAATGTGGGAGATGGTGATGTGGAGTGAACGTTAATCTTAATAAGACCATCCTCACAATATCTGCTTCTGCTGATAATAGCGGTTTCAAAATCGATCGGAACGGTGGGAGAAAGGTCAAAAGCAATATTCTCCTCGCCTGTGTATGAGTAGGGGATAAGGTCAGTAAACTTATCTTTGGTTACATTCCACGCAACCCAGTGAGTTACCTGCTCGTCCTCCATAATAACGGTCATAGGATAGTAGAAAACGCCATCAAGCAAAAACTCGTCTGCAAGGTAATCCTCATACATCTGAATGCCGAGCATACCCTCGCCATAAACGGCTACAAGCCCGGGAACTAAGTCCTCGGCAACGCTTTTCTTGAAGCCCTCTGTGATGGTATCGCTTACTATTTTGTTATGGAGTAGATCAATTATCATCTCAAAAAATCCTCCTAAATTAAATAAACATATTTCTTCACTTTATATTTTAACACAAAACTTTATAAAAAGCAAGTTATTTTCGCGCAAAATTATAATATTTTTATTATTTCCCATTTTTACTGAAAAAGGTGGTTATGCGATACATTTAACATCAAAAAAGCAAAAAGAATCCTCAATGATCAAAAAAAGAAAAAACAAAAAACAAGAGCATACACCTCTTGGCTAGACGACCTTTATCACCCAAAAAACCAAAATATGTACACTCTTGTTTGCTTTTTTGCTATTTCAAACTATTATTTCTGAAGAAGGTGGATTGCGAAGCCACAAACCTCATCCTTGAAGTAAGCGAACTTTGGCTTGCCGCTCTTCTCATCGTATGTGATGCTGTCCTTGTCGAACTCAAAGCCCATTCTCTCGAAGTAAGCAATAGCTCTGTCAACAAAGTTTGTACGGATAGCGATGTGACCGCATCTACCGGGACCTCTCTGATGCATGAACTCAAAAGCTTCGCCTGCAAATGTGGACTTGCTTGTTTCACGAGGCATCATACCGAACATAAGTTCAAAGAGCTTTGCACCCTTGATAGCCTCTTCCTTATTGTCATTATTGATACCCATGTGGATGAACTCGAGACCGAGCATCTTCTTAACAGCGTCCTTTGTAAGAGCTGTGATCTCATCCCACTTTTTATCACGAACGAGGTCGTCACGTACCATGAATGAACCGCCACAAGCAACGATCTTGTTGAACTTGAGATAGTCGAGAAGGTTTGTTTCATTGATACCGCCTGTAGGCATAAAGGTGAGCTGACCGTAGGGAGCAGCCATAGCCTTGAGCATCTTAAGACCGCCGGCAGCCTCTGCAGGGAAGAACTTTACAGTTGTAAGGCCAAGCTCGAGAGCCGCCTCAATATCAGAGGGGTTAGAGCAACCGGGAAGCATAGGAACACCCTTGGAAAGAGCGTAAGCTGTGATCTTTGGGTTAAGGCCGGGAGAAACAAGGAACTTTGAGCCGGCTGCGATAGCTGCATCAACCTGCTCCTTTGTAAGTACTGTGCCCGCACCTACGAGCATCTCGGGATATGCGTCTGTTATGTTCTTGATAGCCTCTGCTGCGCAAGCTGTTCTGAATGTGATCTCCGCTGCTGGAAGACCGCCATCGATAAGAGCCTTTGCAAGAGGAACTGCATCATCTGCGTTTTCGATTTTGATTACAGGAATAAGACCTATGGAATAGAGTTCTTTGATCATTTCGTTGTTCATTGGTTTGATCTCCTTTATGAAAATATGATTTTTCTCCGATTGTATTTTATCACATTTTATTTTGCTTGTCAATAGACGTAGTCGAAAAACTCACCGAGCTTATTGACAAAATTGCACTTATATTATATAATATTTTGTGAAAACAAGATTTTTTGCCTTATTTTGTGAAAGGAGGAGTGCTATGTTAAAAATTATAAGAAACGGATTTGGTACCGATAAAACCGAGAGCATCGCCAGAGCAGCCGAAGAGGCAATAAAAAATGAAAAACAATGCTACCTGATAGTTCCGGAGCAGCAAACGGTTATGGCAGAATCCGAGATGGCACTTCGCCTGCCCAAAAACGCACCTCTATACTTTGAGGCAACAAACTTCACCAGATTTGCAAACACCGTTTTCCGTGCCCTTGGTGGTCTTTCGGGCGAATACTGCGACAAGGGAAAACGTGCGCTTATTATGTGGCGCGCAATAACAGAGCTCTCCCCCGTGCTTAATATGACAGGTCGCCAAGAGGTAACAGCAGGACTTGTTGACCAATCCCTCCGCGCCGTTGCAGAAATGGAGAGCCTTTGCATCTCCCCGGATGCCCTTGCAGCCTCGGCAGAGCTTGTTTCTGAGGATAAAAGACTTTCATCCAAGCTCTCGGATCTGTCGAAAATATACTCGCTCTACAAAAGGCTTATAGCAGAGAAATACTCGGACAGCTCGGACGCTATCAACGTTATGATAGAAAAGCTCGATAGTCACTCGGAGTTTCTTAAAGGCACAGATATATTCATAGAGGGCTTTACCTCATTTACCGAGGCACAGTATTTGCTCATAGGCAAGCTGTCTGCCAGAACAAGCGTTACGGTCTATCTCCCAATTCCAAAGGGTGAAAAGGAGGGCTTTGAGTATAAGGAAATTATCCGTGCAGAATCCAGACTCAAGACCGCCGCCAACCGTGAAAACGCAGAGATCAGCATAAAAAAAGAGGACGGAAGATTTAACACAACAAGCGAGATGCTATCCGAGCTTCCTTATGCACTTTGGAAAATTAACCCGACATTTGAAAATATAAGTTTACAAAACAGCGAGGAATTGCGCATTTTCGAGTCAGCAACT
Source organism: Eubacteriales bacterium (assembly GCA_045612865.1). Taxonomy (GTDB): domain Bacteria; phylum Bacillota; class Clostridia; order Oscillospirales; family CAG-272; genus UBA1740. The sequence continues at coordinate 6,433 of JAZKZW010000070.1, read as the reverse complement.
CCCTTTGAAGAATGTGACTTTATTGCATCGGACATTCGCCGCAGAGTTATGGGTGGCGCCAGATATTCTGACTTTGCAATTGTTGCAAGATCGGCTGAAAAATACCTTGGAATTCTTGACGGGGCGCTGATGGGAGCAGATATCCCCTACTTCCTCTCAACCAAGGCGGACATCTCCTCATTTGAAGCAATAAAGCTTATCTACACAGCCTTTGCCATAGTGCGAAACGGATTCAGGCGCGAGGATGTTATCACCTATGCAAAATGCGGACTTTCTGGCATCAGCCGTGAGGAATGTGACGAGCTTGAGATATACACCGACGTATGGCAGATAAACGGTACAAGATTTACGGACGGAATTGACTGGAGCATGAATCCTCTTGGATATACCCAAAAGAAAAATGACAAAACCGCGGACAAGCTCCTTAGAATCAATGACATAAAAAACAGATTAATAACTCCCCTGCTTGTCCTGCGCGAGGATATAAAGGCCGCCGATACGGTTAGGGCTGCTGCAGAGGCACTTATGACCTTCCTCCTTGACATCAGGCTTGAGAGCAGACTAAAGGACAGAGAAAGGCTTGAGAGAACAAGGGGCGACCTTCAAACCGCCGCCGAGACCTCAGGAATATGGAAGCTTATTATCAACTCCCTAGATGCTATGGTAGAGGTTATCGGCGATCTTCCCTGCACACCCGACTCCTTCCTTGCACAGCTGAAAACCCTGTTTAGTTATGCGAGCCTTGGCAAAATTCCCGCCTTTGTTGACCAGGTTACTATCGGCTCGGCTGATATGATAAGACTCTCGGGCAAGAAGCACGTTTACCTGATAGGTGTTAATGCCGGTGAGTTCCCTGCCTCTGTCAACGACAACTCCTACTTCTCCGACAGCGATAGACTTGCCCTTGCAAAAACCGGTCTTGATATTGAGCCGGAGCTTGAGGTTAAGAACGCAAGAGAGCTATTCTGCTTCTCCAGAGCCTTTGCGGCAGCATCCTTGAGCGTTACCATTCTCTATTCGCTTACAGACACTAAATTCAAGCGCATTTCGAGATCCGACGTTATCGACAAGATAATCAAGCTGACAAACGGTCAGGTTCAGCCCATAAAAATATCCGACCTCCCACCCATAGAGCGACTGTACTCTGCATCTGCCACGGTAAACGCCCTTGACACCATAGGTGAGTCGGAATATGCAGATGTAAGAGCGGCTCTTATCAACTCGGGACTTGATGACATTGTGGCGATCTCCGAGGGGGATATCAAAAACGACTATCTCGATCTCGGCCCTGCTCTTACAAGCCAGCTTTACGGACAAAAAATATCCCTTACACAATCACGGCTGGATTCTTATGTAAACTGCCCCTTAGGATACTTCTTGCGCTATACCATAAAGCTTGAGAACAACAAGCGCGCAGAGTTTGACGCATCAAGCATAGGCTCGTTTATCCACGGCTGCCTTGAAAACTTCTTCTCCGAGCTTCAAAAAAATAAAATTGAGCCCCAAGATCTCGGCAAAAATGAGAGAGAGGAGCTTACCAAAAAAGCGGCAGAAAGATACCTTGCCGAAATGGGAGAAGACGTAAAAAACACAAGATGCAGAATAAAGATCAACCGTCTTACCCGCGCGGCGATACCCATCATTGACGGGCTTTGCGATGAGTTTTCAAAATCCGCCTTCCGTCCAAAATTCTTTGAGCTTAAAATAGAGGGTGGCGACTCAACTCCCGATCCCATAGAGCTTAAAGGCGAGGATGGAAGCTCTGTCTATGTTTACGGAATAATCGACCGCGTTGACACCTTCGAGGATGAGGGCAATGTGTTTGTTCGCGTTATAGACTACAAGACAGGCTCAAAGGACTTTAATCCCGATGATATGGAAAAGGGACGTAATTTGCAAATGTTCCTATACCTGAAGGCCATTATGGAGTCGGATAAAAAGAAATTCAGACAGAGCCTTGGCGTTAGCGAAAACGGAAAAATCATTCCTGCAGGTGTTATATATGTAAAAACCTCACTCAGCGACGTGGTGGTTGATGTTGCCTCGGACGATGAGGCGCTTCGGGCTGTGAAGGAAAACCAGCTTCGCGAGGGTATGGTGCTGGACACCGATGAAAACCTATCTCTTATGGGAGACGAATACATCCCCGGTCAAAACAAGCGCGACGGCGCTAAATATCGCTATACAGAAGAAGGGCTTGCGGATATAATGAAAACCGTGGAATCCTCTGTCTTAAAAATAGCCGACCGGATAAAGAGCGGCAAGGCACACGCAAAGCCCGACCCGGATGCAAAGGTTAGTCCCTGCGACTATTGTGACTACAAGCCCGTTTGCAGAAACGTCAAGGTAAAAAAATAATTCAAAAAAACATATGAAGCAAAAAAAGAGAGAGCTCAGCAAAAACACCGGGTTCTCTCTTTAATATTTTAAATAGATATGATAGTTGATTAAAAACGCAAATTAAAACGCTTAAATGCCCTTTATTCTTTGATTAATGATTTCCTTAACCTCAAGCTCCGAGATGCCAAGGGAGATAGAAAATTCCTGCGCAATGATCCCCTCCGCCTTATTCATAACGTTCTCGTCTGCAAGGAAGTTCTTTTTACCAATAGCTGCGCGACTCAGGCCTGTGTTATATATGGTACGAATCATAGCAAGGATTTCAGAGCGATCGGCATTCCTCAATATAGATTTATATTTTTCTGTTCTTGCTCGTCCGTCGGGAACCCAATCAACGTCAGGTAAGCTTCCTGCTCTCACAACAGCAAAAAGAGCCTCCTCACGGGACAGCACAGGGTGCATAGCTTGGGTAAGCTTTTCGTTGTCCATAGGAACAAATGTAAGGGACGAATTGGCTCTGCCATACTCGCAAAGTATGTAGTAATTCTTAGGATCTCCTGTAACAGAGTCCTCCCTGATATCCACAATGGTCATAACACCGCTTGCACCGTAAACAATGTTGTCTCCAATTTTATACATATCTAACACTCCGAAAAAAGTTTGAAATCAAAAAAATCTAACAGAATATCTACATATATTTTAACATATTTTCCTTCTGAATACCATAGGCAAAATGCACAAAATTATCGTTTTTTCCAAAAAAAGTGGGCGAGGGGGACAGAGAGATATTTTTAATTTTGAGAGAAATATTTTTGGTTTTAAGGGATATATTTTTAGTTTTAAAACAAAAAAGTGGGGGCAAGCCCCACAAATGAGCATACCCCACCTTTATTCAAGACGTTATTTCAACAACCGAATTACTGTGCCTGATATGTAATAACAGGAAGAAGTGCAGTTTCCTTACCAGCCTTGATATCGTCAGCAATAGTAAGAGATGCCTTTGTTGTTGTTGCGCCGGAGAGCTTCTTGAGCTGCTTAACGAGCTTGTTGTAAGCAACAGCTTCCTTCTTGATAAGCTTAGCAAGCTTTCTAACGCTCTTCTTGTTGCTAGCTTCTACAGAAGCCTTAAGGGACTCAGAGTTGAGTTCGATGATCTCTCTGGAGTTGCCCATGCAAGCAACGAGCTTTTCTACTTTGTTGTCGCCCTTAGCAGCCTTCATAGCCTTTGTGTTTGTCTTGAGATCCTTAGAGATTCTCTTAACGCCCTTGTTGTTGTCCTTAATCTGCTTAGCGAGTTCGCGAAGGTGCTTTTTCTGCTCCTTCTTTGGATTTACTTTCTTAGCCATTTTAATCTCCTCTCGCCGATTGCTCGGCATTTTATAAAATTAATTTTATAGTTAGCAAAAAAGGTACTGCCCTGCCACCCAATAGCTTCTATACAGTATAATTATAACACAACATAGAAAAAAGTCAATAGTTTTTTAAGTTATTTTTAAAAAAATTTAATTTTTTTTAATTTTTTCGTCATTTTGCACTATTTTTTCGTGTTTTTTTGTTAAACATGACTATTTTTTCGCTGTTTTTCCAAGTTTTCCGTTTAGTTATATTTAAGTTTGGCAGGTTTAACCATTTAAGTTACCTGTTTTTACGGTGGATAAACGAGGGCAGAAGCCTTTGTCAACCACGAAGCATAAAAAGACCTCTCCTCTCGAAAATCACCACCGTCAGGCTTGAATATTTTTTCAACTTTTTTATGGATTTCGGTGGAGGTGAAAGCCTATCTCCCACCTCTTTTTTGAAAGACGAAATCCGAAATATTTTCTGTTCTTGCAAATCTGTCATTCATCGCACAACACATAGTTTTGATAAAATAACCAGGTCTTTGCAAATAATTATTTACTTTTTGACGGTAAATTACTTAACTTTTACCTCTTCCATAACGAAGGCCTCGAGAGTATCGCCAACGCGAATGTCATTAAACTTCTCGATACCAACACCACATTCGTAGCCGGAGTTAACCTCCTTAACATCGTCCTTGAAACGACGGAGAGATGCGATCTTATCCTCGAAGATAACAATACCGTCACGAACGATACGGATCTGTGCAGATCTGATGATCTTACCATCCTGGATGTAACAGCCTGCAATGATACCAACGTTAGGCACCTTAATGGTCTGTCTAACCTCTGCGTGACCGAGGAGAACCTCCTTAAATGTAGGAGCAAGCATACCCTTCATCGCAGCCTCGATCTCGTCGAGAATTTCGTAAATAATTCTGTGAGTTCTGATATCAACCTTATTACGCTCTGCGGAGTCAAGAGCATTCTTATCGGGACGAACGTTGAAGCCTACGATAATAGCGTTAGAGGCGGTTGCAAGCATAACGTCGCTCTCTGTGATACCACCTACTGCAGAGTGGATAACTGCAATCTTAACCTCATCGTTAGAAAGCTTGAGGAGCGATGACTTAAGAGCCTCAACAGAGCCTGCAACGTCTGCCTTAACAACAATATTAAGAGTCTGAACACCTGCAGAAATCTGACCAAAGAGCTCGTCGAGGTTAACTCTGGAATTAGCCTGGAGAATTTCCTGACGGAGTCTTTCTCTTCTCTGCTCTGCAAGATCTCTTGCCATTCTCTCGTTTTCAACTGCGTTAAGCTCGTCACCTGCCTGTGGAACATCGTCAAGACCGATAATCTCAACGGGAACAGAGGGACCTGCTCTCTTAACAGTCTTGCCCTTATCGTCAACCATGGCTCTTACACGACCAACTGCGTTACCAACTATAACATAGTCACCCTGGTGGAGAGTACCGTTCTGTACAAGCACTGTTGCAACAGGACCACGGCCCTTATCAAGCTTGGACTCAATAACAAGACCTCTAGCTCTCTTTGTAGGATTAGCACGAAGCTCCTTCATTTCTGCAACGAGAAGCACGTTTTCAAGAAGATCCTCAATACCCATCTTTGTATGAGCAGAAACGGGAACACAGATAACATCACCACCCCAAGCCTCGGGAACAAGCTCGTACTGTGTAAGCTGATTGAGTACGTTATCAGGATTTGCTGTGGGCTTATCCATCTTGTTAATAGCAACAATAATATCAATACCTGCAGCCTTTGCGTGGTTAATAGCCTCGATTGTCTGTGGCATAACGCCGTCATCTGCGGCAACAACAAGAATTGCGATATCGGTGGACTTTGCACCTCTCATTCTCATTGCGGTAAACGCCTCGTGACCGGGGGTATCAAGGAATGTGATGTCCTTGCCGTTTGCCTTAACTCTGTAAGCACCGATAGCCTGGGTGATACCACCTGCCTCGCCTCTGGTTACATTTGTATGTCTGATAGCGTCAAGGATAGATGTTTTACCGTGGTCAACGTGACCCATAACGCAAACAACGGGTGCTCTCTCGATGAGGTCGTCGTCATTATCATCTGCCTCGGTAAAGAGCTTTTCTTCAATAGTAACTACAACTTCCTTTGTAACCTTCGCGCCAAACTCGTCGGCGATAAGCTCTGCTGTGCCGTAGTCAAGAATGTCGTTAACACCCTTCATCTCGCCCATGAACATAAGCTTTTTGATAACCTCTGCAGCGGACTTTTTAAGACGGAGTGCAAGCTCGGATACGGTGATTTCGTCGGGAACGGTGATCTCAAGCTGCTTGTTTCTTGCGCGCTCTGCCTCAAGGCGCTTGATCTTTTCCTGTGCTGCTCTTTCCTTATCTCTTGCGCTCTTTTGGTTCTGACCCTTGTTATCCTGCTTTTTGAGCTTCTGCTTAGATGCCTTGGTGTCGGTACCGTTAAGAATTGCGTAGTACTGATCGTTGTAGCGATCGTTGTACTTATCAAGGTTTACGTCAGTGGTTCTTGTATCAACCACACGGGTCTTTGGAACGGTATTGGAGGTGTACTCGCCGCCAATATTTACGCCGCCCTGAACCTGTGCCTTGTTTGTATTTTCAATAGTTTTGAACTGCTGCTTCTGTGCCTTCTGCTGCTCGGGCTTCTGTACCTTTGGCTGCTGGGGCTTCTGCTGTGCCTCAAGCTTCTGGCGCTCGAGCTTCTGCTGCTTTTCAAGCTGCGCCTGCTGT
>JAZKZW010000069.1:0-2478 GCA_045612865.1 Eubacteriales bacterium | reverse complement strand
GGTGCAAAAATCTTTACCATAGCAGGGCCTGTTATACTGTTTGGAATAACGTCAGGGGTGATTTACGGGCTCATATATTTCATTGCAAAGGCGCTTTTTTGACAAGGCGCAAGGATTTTTTGGAGTTAGTATGAAGAAAAGAATTATCAATCTTGAAAAAAAGGTATATTTCCATTCCTACGGAGCGGTTGGAGGATATGAGGAGCGCCGAGGCCCTCTTGGAGAGCACTTTGATTTTTGTGATGAAAGCGATAAATTCGGTCAAAAGACCTGGGAGCTGGCAGAGGGGGAGATGGCTAGAATGACCATGAATTTTGCTCTCTCAAAGGGTGGCTTATCCCACGAAAATATTGATTTTTTGGTAGCGGGAGATTTGCAGAACCAATGCGTTGCATCTTCTATCGGACTGTCCTCATTTTCCATCCCTTTTCTTGGAATTTACGGTGCCTGCTCCACCTGCACCGAGTCCTTGCTTATTGCATCATCTATGCTCCAGAGCGACGCTATGAATATAGGCGCAACGGTAACATCATCTCATAATTCTGCAGCCGAGCGACAGTTTCGAACTCCTATAGAATACGGTGGACAAAGAACAGGCTCTGCACAATGGACGGCTACAGCCTCGGGCGCATTCATTCTCACAAAAAAGAAAAAGAGAGCAATGATAGACCAAATTATGATAGGAAAAATTGTTAGCGGTGAGACCTCGGACGGCTCTAATATGGGTGGTGCAATGTCCTTTGCGGCGGCAGACACGATAATTTCCTATTTCAATGAAAGCGGCTCTTCGCCAAGGGATTTTGATTTCATCGTTACGGGCGACCTTGGCAAGGTTGGCTCAAGCATACTGAAGGAAATTCTTGCAAAAGAGGGCTCGGGGCTGGAAAGGCTACACACCGACTGCGGACTTTTGCTGTATGATGATAAAATTCAGGATATTCACAGCGGTGCTTCGGGCTGTGGAACAAGCGCTTCTGTGCTGGCGACCCACTTCCTTCCAAAAATTGAATCCGGACAAATTAAAAATATCCTGTTTTTATCCACAGGAGCGCTGATGAGCCCCTCAAGCCTTCTGCAGGGCGAGTCGATTTACGGCATAGCCCCACTTTTGAAAATATCCCACTCAAATTAAATCTTACTCATAGAGTAAAAACACAAAAAGTGAAAAGGAAAAGCAATATGTTCCCTGCAATTATTCTGGCATTTTTAGGTGGAGGCTTAATATCTGCCATAGCACAGCTTCTCATCGATTTTACAAGACTTACCCCGGCAAAAATCCTGGTTCTTTATGTTTCCTTAGGCGTTCTTTTATACGGCGTCGGGCTTTACACACCAATTGAAGAAATGTTTGGCGCAGGGGTTTCTGTCCCTCTTATCGGCTTTGGCGCAAACATCGCACGAGGTGTTAAGGATGCTGTAGATGAAACCGGCGCTTTAGGCATTTTAACAGGCGGACTTACAGCCTCATCGGCAGGAATAACAACAGCCCTGGTCCTTGGCCTTTTAGCCTCCATCATCTTCAAAACCTCGCAAAAAAGGCTCTGATTTTTCATATTAAATAAACAAATTCTCCTGACTTGGCACATAACGAGCTACAAAAAAGTGTCATTTAGGGGGATTTTTTATTTTATATTTCGGCATTTTTAACAGAAAAATCAGGGCAAAATCGGCATATTTTACATATATTAAAATGTTAACTATTTTTTACAATTTACTCTTGCATTTTTTCCTTAAATATGTTATAATATATAAACTAAATAATATAAAAATTTCTGGCCTAACAGTTTTTAAGAAAGGATGCAAGATGGACGATTATAAAGAAATTTGCGACAGTCTTAAAGAAGAAATAAGAAAAAAGCTTGAAAAGCTACCATCTGTTTTTTATCTTTGGTTTAACGATATGAGTCTTTCCTCCCTCACAGAGGAGCGCGCAGTGTTTACCACAAAGACTATGCTGAAGCAAAAGGTTCTTTCAACAAAATACATAGATATGATATCCGACAGCCTTACAAACATAATCGGTTTCCCAGTGGAAATAGTGATTGAGGCTGATATTGAATCCGAGGTTAAGGAAACAAAGAAGGATCCCGAGCCTGATTCTGCTTTCTCCGGCGATTCTTTGGAAAAGAGCGTTGAGCACGAAAAGAAAATTGAAGATCTGCTCTCCTCTACCGACACAACAAAGAGATCCTTGCTCGACGATTACACCTTTGAAAACTTTATTGAGGGTGCATCTAACAAATTTGCAAAGGCTGCCTGCTATGCAGTAGCAAAGGAGCCCTGCTTCTATAACCCACTTTTCATTTACGGTCATTCAGGTCTTGGAAAAACTCACCTTCTCTATGCAATTATGAACTATATGAGAAAGAACAGCCCCGACCTTAAGATCGTTTACAAGAAGAGTGAAACATTTATCAACGAGCTTATCGGAGCTATCGGCTCTAACAACACAGCGGCGTTTAAGGACAAATATCGTTC
>JAZKZW010000068.1:0-14587 GCA_045612865.1 Eubacteriales bacterium | reverse complement strand
TATAAAAACACTTAAAGACGCCATAAATAAGACAGAATTTATTATCAACGCAAAACAGGATTGTATTACGTTAAATCAATTAGGATTGTTGGTAATTACAGAAAACGGTGTTGAGGCATGGCACGGAAATAATGGTGCTATTGATTATGTTTATACCGAAGTATATGACAAGGGTATTAGCCACGGATTTTCAAAATCTACCGCCCAAGCCCTTTCTCAACTTTCATTAGACCACAAAAAACCATTAGTAGATATTGTTACAAATAAAATAAACAATTTGCCCGAATTGAAAAAGCTAAGTGACGCATTGTTATTGTATAAATCAAATACTGGTTTAAAAGGTTCTAAACTTGCTACAGAATTTTATAACAATATATATCAATCTTTGAACATCAACGATACACAATTATTAAACGATATGATTGAAATATACAACGATGTTCAATTGGTGATTATGGATAAAAAATATAACAGTAGCAAAAATAGCAACTAAATCATCAACAGTGCAGTAGAATTTCTACTGCACTGTATATCTTTCCCCAAAACTATGTATCGCCCAACAAAACCTGCCGAAAGGTTTTAATGTTATATGTGAAGGATCTCCTTCTTTGATCCTCATGGTGCGTCTTATTTCCTTGGGTATAACTACACGTCCGAGGTCATCAATCCTTCGAACAATTCCTGTGGCTTTCATATATATAAATCTCCTTTATTTTAGGGTACATTGTTAGTATTTGTAAATTAAGGGGATTTATACTGATGTATTGACTTTTTCAAAAGCATACTTTATAATGTAATTAAGGAGGTGCGTCGTAAATAAAAAGATATAAAGCTGGAGATGTGTTTGCTTTCAAAACAGTAAATGGTTATAGAATTATTTTATGGGCCTATTCAATTGATAAATTTGGTGATTATGTAAGAGTCGTACCGGGATTTTATGATGATATTCCGGAAAACGTATTGGATATTGCAGTTGGAAATTGTTCGTTTATAATACAAATTCCAATAAAAACGATGCTTAAAACCAAACTATTGACTTATATTGATAGTGTAAATAAATTTTCAATCCCAGAGATGCCGTGCTATCAGATAGAGTATTCAGATTATGGAAGTTACGGACAATTTGAAGTAAGTGAGTTTGGGAGAACACAGAATTCTTGTATTTACGAAGGGCTTCCTGATGGCTCTGGTTTACCAGAGCAATTTAAAGAAATTAAATTAGTAAATGGTGCGGTTGGAATTTACTGGTTCATATACTTAATCACCGAAGGATTTGATAACAAACACTGGAATTTGCTTTATCCAGGAAAAGAAAAGTATAAACTTTATGAACAGCAATACAATAAATGGTTTGATTAATAACAAGAGCGGAGTGATTTCACTTCGCTGTTATTGTATAACGAAAAAATGCGAGGTGTTTTGCCTCGCATTTTTTATATTAAATTAGTTGGAGAGATAATCTCTAAGTGTCTTAGATCTTGATGGATGACGAAGCTTACGAAGAGCTTTTGCTTCAATCTGTCTGATACGCTCTCTTGTAATATTGAACTGCTTACCAACCTCTTCAAGTGTTCTGGGACGACCGTCTTCAAGTCCAAATCTAAGCTTAATAACCTGCTCTTCACGAGAAGTGAGTGTATGGAGAATATTACAGAGCTGCTCTCTCAAAAGTGAATAAGAAGCACTATCAGAAGGTGCGGGAGATTCATTATCTTCAACGAAATCGCCAAGATGGCTATCTTCTTCCTCACCAATGGGAGTTTCCAAGGAAACGGGATCCTGCGCAATCTTCATAATCTCTCTAACCTTATCTGCAGTAGTGCCAAGGCTCTCTGCAATCTCATCGGTTGTAGGTTCACGTCCAAGTGTTTGAAGAAGCTGACGCGCAGTTCTTGATACCTTATGGATTGTCTCTACCATATGTACGGGAATTCTGATTGTTCTCGCCTGGTCGGCAATGGCTCTTGTAATAGCCTGACGAATCCACCATGTAGCATAGGTTGAGAATTTATATCCCTTGCTATAATCAAACTTCTCTACCGCCTTAATGAGGCCGAGGTTGCCTTCCTGAATAAGGTCGAGGAAGTACATACCTTTACCAACGTGACGCTTTGCAATACTTACAACAAGCCTGAGGTTAGCTTCAATAAGCTCGTCCTTTGCAGCTTTATCGCCAACTGCGATGCGCTCAGCAAGGTATGTTTCGCGTTCAGGAGTAAGGAGTGGGATTTTACCAATCTCCTTAAGATACATACGAACGGGGTCGTCAATAGCAAGACCTTCTTGTGTGCAGAGAGTTTCTAAGTTCTCATTTGCATCATATCTCGCATCAAGTTCAATTTCTCTTAATTCATCGTGCTCGATATCATCTGGGCTTGCATTGTCAATGTCGGTCTTGGAAATATTATATTCAATATCTTCCAGAGCTTTCATAATGTCAGAGTCACCTATTGAACTTCCACTTTTGGAATCAATAAACTCATTTACATCGATTTTTTCTTTTCTCATTTTTACCTTCCTTCTAGGTGCTTACTCGCCGCGCTTCTTGTTTAGCAATGCTTGTAGCCCTTCGTATGTATTGGTTTTTTCGCTTTTCTTTTTATCAACCGAGGTTTTAAGATTATTGATGCAATCGATTAAAACCTTTTCTCCATTATCGGTTAATTGCATTCTGTTAATCTTCATCTTTGTTATACGTCCCACCTCATCAGAAGTAAAGACGTCATTAATATCAGTCATACTATCATCTCTGCTGTATGAAGATGACAGATATGAAAATACACGTTTGTTAAATTCGGTATAAAAATCATTTTCGGATAACAAATTACCACTAAAAACATTTTTTCTATGTTCGGGATAAAGCAGTAACAGACCCAAAACGGCTTCTTCGTTTTTAGCAACAGCAGGAGCCTTTATAAAATCAGAATTTACCTTATCTGAGTACCCTATCGAATCTTGCTGCATTTTTTGGGATTCTTTTTGCTTGTACTCTTTTACTGCTTTATTTATTATTCGTTCAACGTCAGATTTTATACTCTTTGCATCAATGTTAAAGGTTTTTGCAACCGTTTGAATGTGAATATCTCTTTCTGCTGCAGAATAAATGTCAGATATAACCTTTTCAAGCTCATGTAGAGCTTTTACTTTATCTTGAGACAGATTGATGTCGTATTTGGAAAGAATATTTTCCATATTATATTCAAAGCGAGTTTTTGAATTATCGATAACCTGCCTGAACTTGTCCGCACCGAAAGTATTGATATATTCATCAGGATCCTTGGCCCCTGGAACCTTCAGGATCGTTACATCTAATCCTACATCTGAAAGCAACTTAACAGCGCGCATTGCTGCTTTTTGACCTGCCTCGTCAGCGTCGTAAGAAATGATAACCTTTTTAGTATATCGGCTAAGCATTCTCGCCTGTTCAGAAGTAATCGCAGTACCTAAAGTAGCAACAGCATTAGTGAATCCTGCGGCGTGCATCGCAATTACATCCATATAACCCTCACAGAGAATTATACTTTCGGAACAAGTTAATCTTGCAAAATTCAACGCGAATAAGTTACGGGACTTTTTGAATACGGGCGTGTCCGATGAGTTTTTATATTTTGGTTTTGAGTCATCCATAACTCGTCCGCCAAATGCTATTACATTTCCTGATACATCGATAATCGGGAACATTACTCTGTTTCTGAAAGCATCAAAATACGTTCCTCGCTCTTCATTCTTGCCACATAAGAATCCTGCAACAAGTTCTTCGTATGTGTAGCCGAGGCCTAACATATATTTAGAAAACTTATCAAAACTATTAGGAGCATATCCCAAGCCAAAGTGCTTTATTGTTGATATAGACAGCTTTCTTTCTTGTGTAAAATATGCTAATGCACTCTTTGCTTCAGGAGAATCATCAAATAATCTCTTGTGGAAATATTTTGCCGCATCGGTATTCATTTTGAATATTCGTGCACGATCGATCTTTGGGGTAGATTTATAAGCTCCGATTTCATCTTTTACCACAGTTATGCCTGCGCGGTTCGCTAAAAACTCAACAGCATCAGGGTAATCTAAATTTTCCCTTTTTCTAACGAAGGTTATAGCATCTCCGCCTGCACCACATCCGAAACAATAAAAGCTATTATCTTGTGGATACACCGTAAGCGATGGCGATTTTTCGCTATGGAAGGGGCACAAGCCCTTCAAGTTTGAACCAGCCCTTTTAAGAGAAACATAACTTCCAATTAATGTTTCAATATCATTTCTCATCAAAACCTGTTCAATTGTTTCCTTGCTAATCAAAAAATCACCTCCATACTCACATAATAACTGTTATATTATAATATACGCCTAAAAATCCAAAAACACTTTTATTTTCTATGTTTTTATCAAAAAATTAATAATCGAATTTTTCACCTAAAATGTCTAGCTTTGCTCGACCTGAAGTAATCTCAGTAAGTCTTTCACCAAACTGATCTATATTTTTGCTCAATACTCTTCCTAGTATTTCAACCTCTGCGCCAAAGCTCGTATCTTCTGCACGAAACTCAAAATCCGAAAGAAGAACAGTTATTTTTTGATAATCTGAATATGACACACTCATCGAAACATCTGTATATAAATCATAGGTAATAACGCTAGCTTCCTCGATTGCTCCCAGGGCAGAAGTGGAATAAGCACGAACTAATCCACCGGTTCCAAGCAATGTGCCTCCGAAATATCGTGTTACAACAACGGCAATATCCGTTAAACCTCTTTTTCTTATGATGTCCAATATCGGAATTCCTGCCGTGCCTTGCGGCTCGCCATCATCAGAAAATCTCATAATCGCATTATCTCTCACTACATATGCATATACATGATGCCTCGCGTCTGGATAATATTTTTTTACGGATTCCAAGAAAGCGAGCGCCTCTGATTCGTTTTTTACCGGCAGAGCCTCTCCAATGAACACTGATTTTCTATCTTCAAATTCGAATTTTGATCTATGGTGGATGGTTTTATAACTTTCCATAAAATCACCTATCACCTACAATATATTTGTCATAAAGTCCTTTGCCCTTACCATCAAGTATAACTTCTACATAAACACCGTTGTCTAAATATTCAACATTTTCCACGGTATATGAATTATACATTGAGCTTAACTTTCCTTGTTCTGAATATGGAAGCAAAAGTTTATACTTCTTCTTGCACTTTTGAATTTCAGCCGTAATCATAGATAGCAATCTATCAATTCCATATCCGGTTACGCCTGATACTATTACGGTATTTGGATCGCTGGACACAAGGTCTTTTTCTTCTAATAGATCACATTTGTTATATACAAAAATAACGGGTTTGTCAGAAGCACCTAGCTCGTCTATAACATTCTTTGTTACTTCAATATGTTCCGGAACCTCGGGATCATTTATATCAGAAACCAAAAGTAAAATATCAGCAAAAACAACCTCATCCAAAGTAGACTTGAATGCCTTTACCAAATGATGAGGCAACTTTCTAATAAATCCTACGGTATCGGTTAAAAGAATCGATTCTCCGCTAGGTAACTCGAACTTTCTTGTAGTTGGGTCCAAAGTCGCAAAAAGCTTATCTTCTGATAGTACTCCTGCATCGGTTAGCTTATTTAATAGTGTTGATTTTCCAGCATTAGTATATCCAACTAAAGCGATTTTAGGGATTCCACTTTTATCTCTCTGAGAGCGCATAACAAGCCTGTTGTGCTCCATCTCAGCAAGTCTTTTTTCCAAAGCAACAACTTTTTCTTTAAGATGTCGTCTGTCACTCTCAAGCTTTGTTTCACCAGGTCCCCTAGTACCGATACCACCACCGAGACGGGAAAGAGCTTTTCCTTTTCCAATTAAACGTGGTGCTGAATATTTTAATTGTGCGAGCTCTACTTGCAGTTTACCTTCTCCACTTACAGCATGAAGAGCGAAAATGTCAAGTATGAGCATGCTTCTATCAATCACAGATACATCGTTGCCAATATCATTCTCGAGATTTCTTATCTGAGCCGGACTAAGTTCGAAATCAAAAATAACAAGCTTAACATTCAAATTTTGGCATAGCTCGGAAACCTCTTTAACCTTGCCACTACCGATGCAAGTACGAGGGTCAAAGGTATCTTTGACCTGTATTACTCTAGCTACAGAGCTTCCTCCAGCTGTGTCAAGCAATCTTTCAAGCTCATCCAGGCTTCTATCGCATTCGGCAACATCGTATCCTCTTTCGGCAATACCAACTAATATGGCATTACTATTAACTAATTCTTTATTCGACATACAATTCTCCTTAGCATAAACTCGTATAAAGAACAAAAAGAGCGGCGGATACAGACTACCCTACGCTCTTTTCTGTTACAATGATTATTTTTTAACCATTGCGAGACGCTTCTTGAACTTGTCAAGACGTCCACCTGCATCTACGAACTTCTGCTTACCTGTATAGAAAGGATGGCACTTGGAGCAAATTTCAACGTTCATATCACCCTTAACAGAATGAGTCTTAACTGTTTCTCCACATGCACACTTAATGGTAGCTTCCTTATATTCGGGATGTAAACCTGCCTTCATTTTAACACCTCTTCCAATTTGAAATCATTTTAATGCAATTGATTATACCATATATTTTATTATTTTGCAAGGGGTTTTTGAAAAAAAGTTAAATCTTTTCTTCAATTTTTTTTCGAAGGATGG
Source organism: Eubacteriales bacterium (assembly GCA_045612865.1). Lineage (GTDB taxonomy): Bacteria > Bacillota > Clostridia > Oscillospirales > CAG-272 > UBA1740. The sequence continues at coordinate 7,895 of JAZKZW010000068.1, read as the reverse complement.
TCATTATTCTTTTTTCTAACCTAGAAATGTAACTTTGAGATATTCCTAATTGATCAGCAACCTCTTTCTGAGTCATCTCTTCTCCACTAATCAACCCATATCTCATTTCTATTATTACTTTTTCTCTATTCGACAATTCTTTAACTGCAGCACGAAGCATACGCCTTTCTTCATCTTCTTCCATATCCTTAGAAACAACGTCACTATCACTACCCAAAATGTCAGATAACAATAATTCATTTCCGTCAAAGTCAACACTTAATGGTTCATCTATTGATACTTCTTTTTTTTGCGTTGAAGCTTTTCTTATAAACATCAGTATTTCATTTTCTATGCATCTTGATGCGTATGTTGCCAACTTTATATTTTTGTCAGCATTAAATGTTGATATAGCTTTTATAAGTCCCACAGTTCCTATAGATATTAGTTCTTCAATGCTAGCAGTTGTATTATCGAATTTTTTAGCTATGTATGCCACTAATCTTAGATTATGCTCAATTAATATATTTCGAGCCTCTACTGTTTGGATCTGACTTATAAGCTCGGTTTCATCATCTTGATCTAGCGGCGGTGGAAGAGTTTCACTTCCGTTAATGTAATAAACATCTTTATTAATAAAAATAGCCCTGATTTTATCTTTAATCTTTAGTAATAAATTAATCAAAAACATTCTCAACAGCAGAAAAAGGCATTAAAGCCATAAATCCACCAAAGTCGCCTCCTTCTTTATCAATTGCAATAGTAACATCTATAAATTCTTTTTTTCCTTTATGAATTACTGTCACTTCATCCGGAACTATACCAACATACATATGCGTTGCTCCATCTTTAGATAAAGGGATCAATCTTATCTTTTTCTTAATATTTTTTTCTATATGATCTACATCTGTTAAATTAATGACGTTTTCGGATAAAAATGTTTTTGCCAACTCTTCCTTTATTATAAATACAGGCTTCATACCTAACGGATCAATTGCTAGATTACCTGTATCAATCATCGCCTCAGAAGAACACGTTTTTCCTAAAAATTTAATTTCAAATACAATCTTAGTTTCTATTCTTCCGTTTTTCAATACTGTTATCATCATTTTGCACACACCGATTGATAATAAGATTATTAATGATAAAAATAGCATTTTTCTATTTACAATATCATTTTCTATTAAATAACCAGAAAAAATATCCGCTAATATTTCCCACATAAAATTTACAATACCACCAATGAAAGAAAGAAACATCATTAGAGAAAAACCAAAGACCACTTTTCGTTTCAATGTTATTTTATAGGTACAAATAGTTATCATAATGACTATTGAAACCGTCAATCCCAGTATATAAAGAAGCTTTGCATTAGTAAATATCAATAGACACGCCGATACAGCACCGATTACAGCTGTTATTAATAATCTTTTATTGGAAATTTTCAATTTCGTAAATAGAGCAGCAAAATATAACGATATTAGATCAACAGTAAAATTAATAAGAAAATATATGTCTATATATAAAGTCTTCAACCTTAGTACCACTCTTCAAGATTTTTACCAATATTTTAACATCAGAAATGCAAATATTTTGTCACAAGCTGTAAAATGAAAATAAAAATTTATTTCAAAATTTGAAATGACTTTAAGGCTCTGCTCATGATAGTATAATTCATCTTTTTTAAAAAATAAAAGGTAGCTTTTTGCTACCTTTTATTACCCACATGGCCGTGTAAAGCAAACTTTAACCCGGTCTAACCAGGTGGGTGTCCTCTCTGTTACTTTGCGCTTCCAACGTCCGCTTGGAGGAGGTTTTAAAAACGGTCCTCGGCGGGAGGCCTGCATCCCGACAACAGAAGTCCGGACTCCCTTAAAAAATGTGTAGGTTCAAATATCACAATATCACGAACCACGCAGGAATCACAATTTAATTATGCGTCGTAATCTACTTCGCTGAAGAACAAATCATTGAAATACTCTTCAACCTTTTCAAACTCATCATCGTCATCAATGCTAGAAAGAACGATGTCTTCACCGTCTTCCACAACACTAAGAATCACATACTCCTCAGATTCTTCATCAACAGGAGCGAGTGCGTAGTAAAGAGTTCCATCAAGAGTAGCACTTGCAAGAAGCTCGAAATCCTGTGATTCTCCACTTTCCTCGTCGGTTAAAGTGAAAACAGGAACTTCATCGAGTTCTTCTTCATTAACATTTTTTTCGATATCAGTCATTTTTATACTCCTTAAATTTTGGTTTACATTTATATTTTACAATATTTTATAAGAAAAGTCAATAGATTTATAACAATTCGGAAAGAATAGAATTGCTTACATAAAATCCTTTTTCTGTTAGAGAAATGTTATCATCAGTCAAATTGATATATCCTGACGAAACCATTTTTTCAATAAACTCTTCTCTACCTGCAAGAAAATCCTCAGAAAAGCGAGAATGATATTCACTTAGCGAGAACCCTTTTTTTAATCTCAAAGCAAGCATAATATATTCATATTTTTGAGTATCAACATCAAGTTCTTCTGAAAAAACCTTTTCTGATGTGTTAATGATATAGTCATATATGTTATCTGTATTAGAATATCTTTTACTTTCAAGATATGAGTGAGCAGATACGCCAATACCAATATATTCATTGCAGTTCCAATACTTAAGATTATGACGCGATTCCTTGCCTACCTTTGAATAATTGGATATCTCATAGTGAATATATCCTTTTTCGGCCAGTTTTTTTGCTGCAAGAAAATACATATCACACTCTGAATCTTCGCTTGGGAGATCTAAAGTATCTTGTTCAGAATAAAAGGGTGTTCCCTCTTCCAATATCAAACCATAAATCGAAAGATGTTCCGGTACAAGACTTAAAACAGCATCTAGGGTCTTCTCAAAAGAGTCTAATGTTTGATATGGAATTCCATACATTAAATCTATGTTGATATTATCAATTCCTAGACTTTTTAATTCCCGATAAGTTTGCTTAAAATCTTCAAAATTATGGATTCTGCCCAACTTTTTAAGTTCGTTATCGTGAATTGATTGCAAGCCGATGCTAAAACGATTGACGCCACACTTTACAAAATCTACAAGCTTTTGAAGGTTGGTAGTTCCAGGGTTTGCTTCTACAGTAAACTCTACATTATCATCTATTAAAAACGCTTCTTTAACGTGATTTACGATGTTAGCAAACTCTTTTGTAGTCAAAAGCGTCGGAGTTCCGCCACCAAAAAATATTGTATCTACTACAATATTTTTAGTTTTATACGAATCTATTTCTTGGCAAAGTTTTTCAATATACTTTGAGCGAACACTCTCTTCTATGTTGGAAAAAGAACAAAAGTCGCAATAGTTACATTTCTTAACGCAAAAAGGTACGTGGATATAAAGCCCTATTTTAGTTTTCATCATTAAGTCTGAGAACTGCCATGAATGCTTCTGGTGTGACTTCAACACTACCAAGCTTACGCATCTTCTTTTTACCTTCTTTTTGCTTTTCCAAGAGCTTTTTCTTTCTTGTAATATCACCGCCGTAACACTTAGCAAGAACGTCTTTGCGCATTGCCTTTACGGTTTCTCTTGCGATAATTTTAGAGCCTATAGCAGCCTGGATTGGAATTTCAAAGAGTTGACGTGGTATGTTCTCTTTCAATTTCTCCGCTATTTTTCTTGCTCTTGTATAAGCTCGCTCTTCAAACACGATGAATGACAAAGCATCAACAACTTCACCGTTAAGCATAAAGTCCAACTTAACAAGCTTGGATTGTTTGTATCCCTTCAATTCATAATCTAATGAAGCATATCCTTTTGAACGGCTCTTTAAGGCATCAAAGAAATCATATATAATCTCATTAAGAGGAAGTTCATAATGAATTTCTGCTCTTTCCGTATCAATATATTTCATATCGATGAAGACGCCGCGCCTATCCTGGCAAAGATCCATTACTCCACCTATATATTCAGTTGGTGTTATAATGGTAGCCTTCATTATAGGCTCATATGCTGCATCTATCTCGTCCGGTGATGGGAATTTGGAAGGATTATCGATCATTACTGTTTCGCCATCACAAAGCTCGACCTTGTAAATTACCGATGGTGCCGTTGTGATAAGATCAAGATTAAACTCTCTCTCCAATCGTTCTTCAATAATTTCCATATGCAACAGACCAAGGAATCCACATCTGAAGCCGAAGCCTAAAGCAATAGAGGTTTCCGGTTCAAATACTAAGGATGCATCATTAAGCTGAAGCTTTTCAAGCGCTTCTCTAAGATCGCCATATCTTGCTCCATCTGCAGGATATATACCAGAATAAACCATAGGATGTACATCTCTAAATCCATCTAATGGCGATTCAGCAGGATTAGAAGCCATTGTAATAGTATCACCAACTCGTGTATCACCTACCGTCTTAATTGAAGCTGTGATATATCCAACCTCGCCCGCAGACAAAGATTCTGCTTTTTGAAGTCCAAAAGGTTCCATAGTACCGACTTCGCAAACATCAAACTCTGTACCTTGTGACATAAGTTTAATTTTGTCTCCAGCCTTAACCGAGCCATCAAATACTCTGATATAAACAACAACACCGAGATAAGAATCATAGTGTGAATCAAAGATTAATGCCTTGAGAGGAGCATTTATATCGCCCTCTGGCGCAGGGATATCTGTAATGATTTTTTCAAGTACATCTTCAATGTTTAGACCATTTTTGGCAGATACTGCCGGGCAGTCTTCTGCAGGTATGCCGATTATATCTTCGATTTCGCTTCTAGCGCCTTCTATATCTGCAGAAGCAAGATCAATTTTGTTTATTACGGGAAGAATCTCAAGATCATTATCGATAGCAAGATACGCGTTAGCCAATGTTTGTGCTTCAACACCCTGTGTCGCATCAACAACAAGCAAAGCGCCTTCGCAAGCCTTTAGGGAACGAGAAACTTCATATCCAAAGTCAACGTGACCAGGTGTATCAATTAAATTATATTGATATTCTTCGCCATTCTTGGAAGTATATGCAAGACGCACAGCACGAGCCTTTATAGTAATGCCACGCTCTCGCTCCAGATCCATATTATCGAGTATCTGCTCCTCCATATCGCGAACAGCCACTGTTCTGGTTTTTTCAAGTATGCGATCAGCTAATGTAGATTTTCCGTGATCAATATGTGCAATTATAGAAAAATTTCTAATATGTTTTTGTTTTTCTGTCACTTTTTAATATTCTCCTGCCGTCATTTTGACGGTATTTTTTTACAGATTATACCTCTGTTATTTTCTTTGCATCAACTTCATATGCATTAACCTTTTTATCGGTATCAGCTGCATCTGTTCCATGAGCAAGAATATAAATCTTAATTTTAGGCTCTGTGCCTGATGGACGTACAATAATTTTATCTTCGTTTTCCAAAGTATAATAAAGCACATCGGATGTAGGCTGTCCTGTAGTTTCAGTTTCACCGGTAGCAAGAGTAGTTACAACACCAGTTTTATAGTCCCCCGATTTAACTACTGCTACACCGCCAAGCACCTTTGGAGGATTATCGCGAAGATTTTGCATTACTCTGCGTCTCTTCTCTATGCCATCAAGACCTTCCATATAGATATCAACTGTGCGCTCTCTGTAAAGACCATAATTCTCATAAAGCTTTTCAAGCGCATCACAGAGTGTCATGTTAAGCTTTTTATAATAAGCTGTCATTTCAAGAATCATCATAGATGCACCAACGGCATCCTTATCTCTTGCATAAGAACCAAGGAGATAACCATAGCTTTCCTCAAAGCCAAGAAGGAAGCCATATTTTTTACCGGCTGCTTCGTAATTTTTGATTACTTCTCCAATAAACTTAAAGCCTGTGAGAACATCATGAAGCTTAATTCCATTAATCTGCGCAATTTTATAAGCCATATCAGTAGAAACAAGGCTCTTTACGCAGTATGCGCCCTCTGGAAGTGTGTCTGTTATTTTTCTTGCCTTAATAACGTAATCAAGAAGGAGCGCGCCCATTTGATTTCCCGTAATTGTAGCAAACTCGCCGCTCTTTGTTCTCGCCATAACGCCAACTCTATCAGAGTCGGGGTCTGTTGCAATAACTAAATCAGAACCAACATTATTTGCAATATCAATACCAAGCTTAAAAACAGCAGGATATTCAGGATTAGGCTTCTCTACAGTTGGAAAATCTCCATTTGGAGTCATTTGCTCTTCAACGGTATAAAGATGCTTAAGACCGACTCTCTTAAATATTTCAGGAACAAGCTTATATCCAGCGCCATGAAGAGGTGTATAAACAACCTTAAGTTCATCTGCAACACCACGAATAGCCTCAGGATAAATAGAAGTCCCCATTACTGCATCAAGGTACTTTTCGTCAAAATCACTGTGAAGTTCAACGATCATTCCAGATTTAACGCCTTCATCGTAATCAACGATATTGCTCATATCAAGTACATCAAATTTTGCGCGCTCTGAAGAAACAATTTTTGCCTGCTCAGGGCTTATCTGTGCGCCGTCTTCCCAATATGCCTTATAACCATTATATTCTTTTGGGTTATGAGAAGCAGTGATGTTAATTCCCGCTAAAGCATTAAGCTCTCTTACAGCGAATGAAAGTTCGGGGGTTGGGCGAATGTCATCAAATATATAAGATTTTATTCCTGCTCCTGCAAGAACACATGCACTAATTCTTGCAAACTCTCTGGAATTGTTTCTAGAGTCATAAGCAATTGCAACGCCTCTATTCTCACCGCCTTGCGCTTTAATCAATGCTGCGATACCTCTTGTAGTCTGGGCAACGGTAAATCTATTCATGTTACCAATTCCCTGGTACATAGTGGAACGAAGACCTGCAGTTCCAAAATCCATAGGATTTGAAAATCTAAATTCTTGAAGCTCCTCGTTATTTTTTATGGACTCAAGTTCTTCTCTTTCTTTTGCACTTAAAACAGAACTTTCAAGCCATTTGGTATATTCATTCTGATAATTTGCCATAATTTAAGTCCTTTCTCTATGTAAAAAATGTATTTTAATTGAACAACTAATTACTGCTGCACAAGCTCTTCAAGTGCCTTAGCAAGCTGGTCTGGGCATGAGGTGCTACGTGGACCACATTTGATTCCCTTTACAATGCCAATTACTTCTTCAGCAGATCTGCCTTTAACAAGAGCGGCAACTCCCTGTGTATTACCGGGGCATCCTCCAACAAATTTGCAATCGGTAATTACGCCGTCTTCAACGTCAATTATAATCGTTCTGGAGCAAGTTCCGCTTGTTGCGTATTCAATATGTTTTGTCATTTTTAAAATTTTTCCTCTCATTTGCATTTTTTTACAGATATATTATACAACATATTTGCAAAAAAAACAATATATATTTGTTAATAAAAAAATATTTTATTTTTTAAAAAGATATTGATTTTTTCATTTGATTATGATATAATACTCCCAGCGACTGAAAAGCACGCACCATTTGCCGGTATGGTGGAATTGGCAGACGCGTCGGACTCAAAATCCGAAGGTAGCAATACCGTGTCGGTTCGACCCCGACTACCGGCACCAAACAAGAAAGTACGAATCCACAATAATCGGGGTTCGTATTTTTTCTTTATAAGAGTTTTTGGACTCTTTAAATTTATCTTTGATACACTAATCTCCCCCGCTAACAAGTAGCTCATAACTCGAGCTACTATCTTTTGCCGGTATTAAATTGAAAAGCCACGGCTATTGTTGAAGCCGTGACTATCTGTTTATTATATTATTCTGCTCGTCAAATTGGAATTTGACAATGTTATAGCTTTCTAAAAACATCCAAGAAATGATTGCTTACTCCAATCATATCTGCTCTTTCGCAAATATACATATGATAATCCAAATACCTACTATAAACATCATCCGACATTTCGTTAATC
>JAZKZW010000067.1:0-8194 GCA_045612865.1 Eubacteriales bacterium | reverse complement strand
TTTTTTCAATATTTTGAGCTGATTTTTTCAGTTTTTTTGACTTTTTTTGTAACGAGGGCATATTTTCACAAGAAATTACTTGACAAAACCGGAATTTTATGCTAGAATCTCACTGTTATTTTCTTAACAACAAAATTGAATATTCCGTGGGGGAGTAGTTAGCGCATACATTTGCGGAGCAGTTTCAACATCATGTCGAGGTTTTTTTACCACGTCTGGGATTGCTTTAAAAGACAAGACTCATGTACTGCCAACGCTCTACATCTCACCCTTTTATGAAACAGTTTTCCTAAGTAGGCAATGGCTTTACTTGGGATTTTTTTATTTTGTGTTATTAAAAGAGCTTTTGGTGAATAATTAATTTAAAAAAGGAGAAAAACAATGAATTTTCACTCTAAAGAAACAGACGTTGTGCTTTCGGAGCTGTTGACCGACAGAAAGCTCGGCCTCACAAGCGATGAGGTTCAGGCAAGATGCGAAAAGTACGGCAAAAACAAGCTTGAAGAAAAGAAGAAAAAGACTGCTCTCCAGCGTTTCTTTGACCAGTTCAAGGATCCGATGATCATCATTCTTCTTGTTGCAGCGGCAATATCCTTTGTTATTGCTATTGTTGAGAAAAATCCCGGCGAGCTTTTTGAGCCATTCCTCATTCTTCTCATTGTAGTAATTAACGCGGTTATGGGCGTTATGCAGGAGTCCAAGGCAGAAAAAGCACTTGAGGCACTTAAGAATATGTCTGCTCCCCACGCCAGAGTTATCCGTGATGGTGAGGAAAAGATCATTAACGCATCCGACCTTGTAGTTGGTGATATTATTCTTCTTGAGGCAGGCGATTTTGTTCCCGCTGATGCAAGACTTCTTAAATCCACATCTCTCAAGAGCGAGGAAGCAGCCCTTACAGGTGAATCTGTGCCCTCCGAAAAGGATGCAACCGTTATTTGTAAGGAAGATGCGCCTATCGGCGACAGAACTAATATGGTATTCTCCGGCTGCTCTGTAACCTATGGTACTGCTACTGCTGTTGTTACTGCTATTGGTATGCAGACCGAGATGGGCAAGATTGCAAACCTCCTTGCAGGTGAAGAGGACGGACAAACACCCTTACAGGAAAAGCTTGAGGAGCTTGGTAAAATACTCGGCTTTGTAGCTCTTGGCTGCTGCGCTGTGCTCTTTATCGTTGGTCTTATTTATCAGACAATGAATCCTCTTGAATTATTCATGGTTGCAGTTTCTCTTGCAGTTTCTGCTATTCCCGAGGGTCTGCCTGCTATCGTTACTATCGTTCTTTCTATCGGCGTTCAGAGAATGGTTAAGAAAAATGCCATCATTCGCCGTCTTCCCGCAGTTGAAACTCTCGGCTCTGCTTCTATCATCTGTTCGGACAAAACAGGTACTCTTACCATGAACAGAATGACTCTTACCCACGCTTATGTTGACGGTATGGAGGGCACCGAGGCTATCTCCGATAACAACTCCGATGAGGTGAAAAACCTTCTTATGCTTGGTACCCTCTGCTCTGACGGATCTGTTGTATTCTCCGAGGGCAAGGAAACACACATCGGTGACCCCACAGAAACAGCTATCGTTCTTGCGGCATATAAAAACGGCATGACAAAGGACGACCTCAATGCAAAGCACGAAAGACTCGGTGGTATTCCATTTGACTCAGATCGTAAGCTTATGTCAACAATTAATTACATTAACGGCAAAAAAGTTGTTATTGTTAAGGGCGCTGTTGACGTTATGGAAAAGAGATGTGTTAGAGGAAACTTTGAGCGCGCACACCAGATAAATATGGAAATGAGCCAGAATGCACTTCGTGTTCTTGCAGTTGCATATAAGGAAATTGACGAAATTCCCGAGGAGCTTACCAGCGAAAATCTTGAATGTGGACTTACATTTGTTGGTCTTGTTGGTATGATAGACCCTCCCCGTCCCGAGGCAAAGATTGCTGTTGCTACCTGTCGTGATGCCGGCATTAAGGCTATTATGATTACAGGTGACCACGTTCTCACCGCTACTGCTATTGCAAAGGAGCTTGGCATTTTCCTTGATGGAGATAAGGCTCTTACCGGTGCAGAGGTTGACGATCTTACCGACGAGGAGCTTGACAGAAGACTTCCCGAAATTTCGGTTTATGCCAGAGTTTCTCCCGAAAACAAAATCAGAATCGTTAAGGCTTGGCAGCGCCGCGGTCAGGTTGTTGCTATGACAGGTGACGGTGTTAACGATGCTCCCGCGCTTAAGGCTGCTGACATTGGCTGCGCAATGGGTATTACAGGTACCGACGTTGCAAAGGGTGCGGCAGATATGACTCTTACAGATGATAACTTCGCTACCATTGTTGATGCAGTGCGCGAGGGTAGAGGTATTTATGCAAATATCAAAAAGGTTGTTGCCTTCCTCCTTGGTACAAACATCGGCGAGGTTGTTACTGTATTCTTTGCAACCCTTATTTGGAAGATGCCCCCTCTCCAGTCTATGCAGCTTCTTATGATCAACCTTGTTACCGACTCTCTGCCTGCCATCGCTCTTGGTATGGAGGAGGTTGAGGACGACATTATGACTCACAAGCCAAAGGCAAAGAACGAGGGTATTTTCGCAGGTGGTCTTGGCGGCAGAGTTGTGTTCCAGGGCTTCATGTTCGGTATTCTCTCTCTTGTTGCATACCGTCTTGGCGTTAATATTGGCGGCTCAGAGGCTCACGGTCAGTCCCTCGCATTTATGGTTCTCGCTCTTACACAGGTTGTTCAGGCGTTCAATATGAGAAGTGATAAGTCGCTCTTCAAGATTGGCCCATTCGGCAACAAGAACCTTAACCTTGCGGCTATTGCATCTACCGTTCTTACTGCTGCGGTTATGTTCATTCCCGGAGTTAATACCATTTTCGGCATCGTTCTCTTTAAGGAATGCTGGTGGCTCTACCTTGTAGGTCTTGGTCTTATCGCAGTTCCCCTCATCGTTATGGAGATTGCAAAGGCACTTGGATTTATCGAGCATCACACCGAGGCAGATGAAAATTCCTTTGCCGCAAAGCTTGAAAGAAAGCTTGCTCCTCTCACCGATAAGATAAAAGAGCTTGGTATAAAAGCTCTTAGCAAATGCAAGGAAATTATAGCAAAAATCAAAGATAAGTTTACAAAATAACCAATTTTTGGTTATGGAAACGGCACCCCCGAAAGAGTGCCGTTTTTTGTTTTTATATTAAGCTTTAGATTAAACTGTGGTTTCCTCTGTCACATCTGATGCAGAATCAGACTCGCACTCGGGTAGAGTATTTGGCTCACACTCGGATGCAAAATCAGGCTCGGATTCTACTGTAGGCTCTTTTGGCAAAGCTTCTTTTTCTAAATCCTTTTCAATACCCAAAAGCTCCTTTGTCATCCCCTTTACCTTGTTATAGGTTTCAACCGTCAGCTCCTTTGCCTTGGAGTAGGTCTCGGTGGTGAGCTCCTTGGCTTTTGAGTATGCCTCGGTGGTAATGTCCTTTGCCTTTGTATAGGTTTCTTTTGTAATGTCCTTCGCCTTTGTGTAGGTTTCAACGGTTAAATCTCTGGTTTTTTCGTAGGCTTCCTGCACGCCCTCTTCGATTGGGGTGATAATTTCCTCGATGTTATCTGCCTGGTCCTCTATCTTTTTTATGGTGGGCTCAAGCTTTTCTACCACAGGCTCAAGGCGCTCAAAGAGGCTGTCCTTATGTGTTTTTATGAAGTGCTGGAGCTGCACCTTATGCTTGCAGAGCTTTTCTGTACAATTCTTACAGCGCAGAGATTCGTTTGTACGTTCGGAGAAGCGCTCGGGATGGAGCTTGTAGGTGATTTCCCACCTTGCCAAAATGATAAGCGCAAGTCCGAGAAGGGTGTAGGTATAAACGTGGGGAATGAGCAAAAATGGGGTAAAGAGCATTGCAAAATCCCAGTTGTAAATACGGCAGGTTGTGCAGCAACGATTCTTCATAAACCATGTCTGGAACGGGCAGAAGAACAGAATGCACACAATGTCTCCCACACCGTAACCCATAGCCACAAGGGCGAGGAAGTATTTATCAACAACATTCGTTAAATACAGGGTGTAAAAAATCGCATTTAAGGCAAACCATGCCATTGCAACGATGAATGTTGTTTTTGCAGACTGGTTCTTTGGCTCGCGCTGTACCTTTGCGGGGCGGTAATTTTTCTTGAACACCTTTTCACAGCCCATACTCTCAATGCCGGTGGGAACACACAGACGTATTATCATCTCCATAAGGTACCACACCCACACTATGGCAGGAAAGACACCCTGCTTTGTTACCTCCTCTATATCACCGGTCAAAAACAGTATGCCTGCGGCGATGAAAAATCCGCTCCTGACAATGAGCTTTATGTAATGGAGAATTGAAGTTTTAGTGAGATTTTTCAGATATTTTTTCAATTCAGCTCCTCCTTGCTAGTAAAACATTTGCATTTTATTTTAACATAATAAAAACCTTTTTTCAAGTAAAATAATAGGTAAAAAATAAAAGTTTACAAAAAATCTTTATTTCCGCGTCACATACAAATGATAATAAATATTTATAATTTACAAAAAAGCCTTGTTTTTTGCCGACGGATGTGATAAAATCGTATTATATAAATTTTGTAGTTATTTTAACTTGAGGATGAAAAATGAGCAAAAGACATCTGAATTTTGAGCGAGATCTTCCAAAAGGATACAAGGAAGACTTCCATATAAATGCAAAGGACAAGGGAACGGCGCTTATATTATCCATCGTGGCGCTTGCTATAACGGCAATAGTTTTTGTTCTCTGCCTCATTCCTATTTTCAAGTCCGGTATAGATATCTCCGATGTCAAGATGGGATATTTCTTCCTTTTCTATGGGGTTTTCATTGTTTCTATGCTTGGCTGCATCGTTCTCCACGAGCTGACACACGGCTTGGTTTATAAGCTTATGACCGGAGAGAAGCTGACCTTTGGAATTACTCCTGCGGCGGCATTTTGCGGCGTTCCGAACATTTATACCTACCGTAGATGTGCCATTTTGGCTCTGGTTGCACCCCTCATTATATTAACGGCTATTCTCGTTCCTATCGTTTGGTTATTCTCTATTACCAACCCTCTCTACTACATAGGATTTTCCTTTATTTTAGCCATGCATCTTGGTGGCTGCATTGGAGATGGATATTTAAGTATTTTGCTCCTTACCAAGTATAAGGACAAGGACGTTCTCATCAAGGATACAGGGCCGGAGCAGTTCATTTACGTTAGAAAGAATAAATAATTTTTCCGAGGTTTTCTATGCCAAAGGTAAACAAAGCTTTACGAAACAAGACACTTGACAGAGAAATTACAGATAATGACCAATACCTCGCAAAATGTAAAAGCGAGGAAGATATAAAGAATATAAGCGACATAAAGGACATAACAATTAATGGTGACACGCTGCGTGTTCTGCCCCTTTTGCCAAGGGAATACTTTGACCTTATCATAGTTGACCCACCATACAATTTATATAAGAACTTTCACGGAAATTCATTCAGCCGCATGAAGGGCGATGACTACAGAAGCTATACCAGAGAGTGGCTTGATGCTACCTATCCCCTGCTGCGCGAGGGTGGAACAATTTATGTTTGTTGCGACTGGCAATCCAGCGTTATTATCGGCGAGATCCTGCCCGAATACTTCACAGTCAGAAACCGCATTACCTGGCAAAGAGAAAAAGGCAGAGGTGCTGAATATAACTGGAAGAATGGCCACGAGGATATATGGTTTGCCACCAAGGGAGATAACTATAAATTCAACCTCGAAAAGGTTAAGATACGCCGCAGGGTTCTTGCTACCTACAGAGAAAACGGTCAGGCACGAGATTGGGAAAGGGGCGCTGACGGTGCTTATCGTGATACATGTCCATCCAACCTTTGGGACGATATTACAGTTCCCTTCTGGTCCATGGAAGAAAACACAGCCCACCCAACACAAAAGCCCGAAAAGCTGATTGCAAAGCTGATACTTGCCTCCTCTGACGAGGGAGATATAGTGCTTGATCCATTCCTCGGCTCGGGAACAACAAGCGTTGTAGCAAAGAAGCTTTTGCGACACTATATCGGCATTGAGCAAAACCCTACCTACTGCTCCTGGGCAGAGGAAAGACTGGAGAGAGCCGACACCGACAAGTCTATTCAGGGATATGACGGCGTTAGATTTTATGAGCGCCATACCAGCGTTGGGCCAAAGAAAAAAGGAGACACCAAATAATGATACCTTTAATAGGAATTCTACCCGTTGTTGACGGAGAGAAGAAATCGAAAATAGAAAACACTTATATCCGAGCTGTTGAGGCATCGGGGGGCCACGTTATTATGCTTCCCTACACCGAAAACGCCGAAAGTATAAGACGATTTGTAGATATGTGCGATGGTTTTATCTTTTCGGGTGGCGCGGACATTGAGCCCTGTCGATATGGCGAGGAAAAGAGCGAGAAATGCGGAGAAACCACACCATATAGAGATGCAATTGAGTTCGCCGTATTCAGCGAGGCTATAAAAACAAATAAGCCTATTATGGGCATTTGCCGTGGCTCACAGCTTATCAACGTGGCTCTTGGAGGAACGCTGTATCAGGATATTCCCTCTGAGATTGAAACCGATCTTACACACAAGCAGGAGCATCCACATTCCGAGCCAGCCCACGAGGCAAGTGTTGTTAGCGGCAGCCTGCTCCATCAGGTAATCGGCAAAAGCAGAATTCATATCAACAGCCTTCATCATCAGGCGGCTAAAAAGCTTGGCGCAGGACTCGTTCCTATGGCGGTTGCCGATGACGGAGTTGTTGAAGCAACTTATCTGCCCGGAGAAAGACTACTGTGGGGCTTCCAATGGCATCCGGAAAAAACCTTTGATAAAAGCGAGGACTCAAGACTTATATTCAAGAAGTTTGTTGAGGAATGTAAAAAGGCTTAACACTAGATTTTATGGAGCAATCCTTTGGGGTTGCTCTTGTTTTTTTTGAAATGTTGACAAATCAAAGATAAGGGTGTATAATTTAAGTGTTACTTTATAAGTAAAAAGGAGAAAAACCAATGAAAAAGACCATTAAGGCGGTGTTTATTGCTATTTTTGTGCTGTCAATAGCGATATTGACTCTCGGCAGCTGTGATTTTGATATATCTAGCTTGCCCGGTGAGTACGCTTGCGTCCACGAGTGGAGCGAGTGGGATATAGTAGAGCAAGGCGATTGTAAAAATCATGGTTTAATTCGTCGTGAGTGCACAAAGTGTGGTGCTATTGATGAATCAACTACCTCACTTAATACCCATATCGAAAGTGATTGGATAGTGGATAAAGAAGCAAATTATGTAAAGGATGGCTTAAAGCACAAAGAGTGTACAGTTTGTGGAGTTTTAATTTCAACTGAACAAATCCCCGCATTTAGCTGTGAACATAATTACATTAGTGAAAAATGCGCTATTTGCGGAGTTTTATCTGAAAATGCATTTGTATATCAGCTACTAGAAGATAATACTTATGCTATACTAGAAATTAATGATCATTACAGTAACACTAGTAGTGAATTAATCATTTGCATCCCCAGCCAATATAATGGCATTTCCGTTACTGCTATGGATAATCAGTTGTTACTATATAGTAACACAAAAGCTATATTTATACCAGATACTATCAAACTCATTGGCAACATAGATCTTGGCACAACATCTTATAAAGAATCAAGTATAGAAAATATCTGGGTTGATGAGGACAATGAATTCTATCATACGAAAAATAATTGCTTAATTGAAACAAAGACTAGCGCTTTGATACGTGGAAACAATAATAGTATTATTCCTGATTATGTTACGTCAATAAGAGAAGATGCCTTCACTGGTTGCAATAATCTAACCAGTATTATAATCCCTGATAGAGTTACTCATATTGGCGATTGGGCATTCTCTGATTGCCGTAGCCTGACCAGCGTTGTGATAGGTGATAGCGTTACTAGCATTGGTTTTTCTGCATTCACTGGGTGTACTAGACTCGATAGAATCGAAGTTAACGAAAACAATCAATATTACCAGTCTATTAATGGTAACCTTTATAGCAAAGATGAAAAAACTCTTATTCAATATGCCATAGGTAAAAAAGACACTTCTTTTGAAATACCAAGCAACGTAACAACTATTTATAGTAGGGCGTTCGAAGATTGCTCTAGCCTTACCAG
>JAZKZW010000066.1:0-15055 GCA_045612865.1 Eubacteriales bacterium | reverse complement strand
GCAGACGTTCAGCCACCAAGCTTTGAGCTCCGTACCGCTATTATCAGACAAAAGTCCGAGGCAATGGGCCTTACTATTGCAAACGAGCTTATCGATTATATGGCAGAGCGCCTCAACAATAATATCAGACAGATTGAGGGTATTCTCAAGCGCCTTTATGCTATATCCTCTCTTTCCGGAGAGCAGATTACAAAGGAAAAGATCGACCAGATTATCTCTATCGTCGACCCAGGTAACATTCCTACCGACGCTATGATAGACAGGATCATTTCTACAGTTACAAAGAAATATGGTCTCACTCCCGAGGATGTAAAATCCAGAAAGCGTACCGATAACATAGCTAACGCAAGACATATCTGTATTTATATTATAAGACAGCTTACAGAGCTTTCTCTCAGCGAGATTGGAAAGATTTTCTCAAGAGATCACTCAACAGCCATATCTTCAATTGAGAAGGTAAATATAAACATCAAGACGGTTCGCAACTATGAAGCAGACCTTAACCGCTTAATAAAGGAGATAAAGGATACTTAAAGTTTTCCACAATCGTTAGTTGAAATGTTGAAAACTACGGGTTGAAAAAATGTTTGTAAATTATTGACTTTTTGAGCAAAATTTGCACCTTTTGATCTCCACAAAAAATCAGCGAGTGGATTGTGGAAAAAATTTAGCAAAAAACCTAGCATTTACAAGGGATTTTGGACTTTTCAACATTTTCCACATCCCCTACTACAACTACTCCTACCCAATATAATATTTATTTCTTTCTGCCGCTCTATGAAAAACGCCTCTGCGAGTCGCTTTTTCCGCGGCAAGGAGCCCACAGGCTCGATATACAAAATCATTTTATTTCGTACTAAAATTAAAAGGAATATAAAAAATGAAATTTACCGTACAAAAATCAGTTTTTATGAACAGGCTCACCCCTGCGATGGGAACGGTTTCGAATAAGAATACCATTACATCAATTGAGGGCGTTCTCATTGAAACTATTGACGGCAAGGTAAGAATTTCTACTTATGATATGAATAAGGGAGTTCGCTCTACCTTTGACGCAGTTTCCGTTGAGAGAGAGGGTAAGTTCATATTAAATGCACAGCGCTTGTACCAGACCATCAGAGTTCTTCCCGAGGACGAGATCACTATCGAGGTAAACGACAAGCTCAACTGCACTATCACATCAGGCAAGGCTTCATTCTCCATGTTTGCAATGAGAGGTGAGGACTTCCCTAACCTTCCCGACCTTATCACCGACCGCGGATTTACAGTTTCTGCGGAAAATGTGAGAAAAATGATAAGCAAGGTAGCACACTCTGTTGCAGATCAGGATAACAGACCTATGCTTTGCGGTGCTTTCTTTAAGATCTCTGACGGAAATCTTGAGGTTGTTTCCTGCGACAGCTATACTCTTTCCATCTGTTCTCTCAAGTGTGATATTGAAGCTATCGGAAACGATGCACTTAACTATTCATTTATTATCCCCGGCCACGCTCTTGGCGAGCTTTCAAAGAATCTTGCTGACGGCGACAAGGATAATGTAAAGTTCTATCTTTCCAGAAAGCACGCTATTATAAGAAATGGCGACAATGTTTTCTTTACCAGAACTATTGACAGTGAATATATAGATTATAGAAGAATCACTCCAAAGGATAATGATATTTCCGTTATTGTAGATAGAGAAAACTTCCTTGATGGTCTTGAGAGAGCAAACATCATTGCTGAAGAAAAGATCCAGGGCAGCGGCAGAAGCTATGTAAAGCTCAGCGCAGAGGATCAGTTCCTTACAATTACATCTTCTTCCGTAAACGGAAAGGTGTTTGACGAGCTTGATTGCGTTCACGAGGGCAGAGATATTGAAATAGGCTTCAACTGTCGTTATCTCATCAACAGCATCAAGGTTGCAGAGGGCGAAAGCATTAAGATCACACTTAAGAGCCCTACAACTGCAATCACCATCGAGCCTATGGAGGAGGATGAAAAGTTCTCTTACTACTACATGATTCTTCCTGTAAGAATGAACGAGCAAAAATAAAATGATTATAAAGAGATTCAGAGCGCAGAGTTTTCGCAATATAGAAAGCTGCGATATTGAATTTGTTCCGGGCGTAAACCTCCTTCACGGAAGAAATGCCCAGGGAAAGACTAATGCCATGGAGGGAATATATCTCTTTTCCAGAGGTCGCTCCTTCAGAGGGCGTGATGATTCCGAGCTTATGAGAATGGGAAGTGAGGGCTTCCGCATAGCTATAGAGTATGAAGATGCCTACGGCGAGCAAAGCCTTGAATACGCCCATATCGGAAAAGACAGACTCAGAAAGAAAAACGGATATAAGATAAGCAAGGTATCCGAGATGATAGGCTCCTTCAGAGCTGTGCTGTTCTACCCTGATAACCTCAGTCTTGTAAAAGACGGGCCCGAGGAGCGAAGATCCTTTATTAATGTGGCGGCGGCTTCTGCTTACCCCTCCTATGTGAGAACCTATGCCGATTACAAAAAGGCGCTGGAAAACAGAAACTGCCTCCTAAAATTCGCAAGCAAGGGATATTACTATGACGAGAGCGAGCTTTACTCCTGGTCGGCATCGATGGCAGAGTATGCTTCGCACATTTACGTGGCAAGAGTCGAATATATAAATAAGCTTCAATTTTACGCAAGAAAAATACTTCTTGAAATCTCAGAGGGAAAGGAAGATCTGACCCTTGAATATAAGAGTGATATTCCCGAGGGAATTGTAGATAGGGTAGCTGTTCGCGATGAATACATAAGACTATTTACAGAAAATATCCCCCGTGAAATTGCCGCAGGCATAACTCTTTTTGGCCCCCACAGAGATGATATTGACATAAAAATTGGTGATATACCAGCAAGGAGCTTTGCATCACAAGGACAACAGAGATCCATAGTTCTCGCTATGAAGCTTGGCGAGGGCGAGGTGTGCCGCGATATAACCGGCGAATATCCTGTGTTCCTTTTTGACGATGTACTGAGCGAGCTTGACGAAAAACGCAGAGAATATGTACTTCGCGGCAGTGGTGAAAGACAGATAATCATAACCTCCTGCGAGAGTGAAGAATATGGCACTTTTGCCAATCGCGAAATAGATGTTTCTGATGGAAAATATCAGATAATATATTAAAATGTAAACTAAAGTTATTAATAATATACATTTTGATTATATGATTATGATTGAGGTACAAAGATGTATCTACACGTAGGTAATGGAAAAAGTGTTAAAAAAAGAAATATCATAGGTATTTTTGATCTTGACACTGCAACTGTATCAAAGGTTACAAAGGACTTCATTAACAAGAAGGAAAAAGAGGGAAAGGTTGAATATGATTATGCCGATCTTCCACGTTCCTTTGTAATTGTTGATGAGGGAGATGGAAGAATAGTTCTGTCGCGAATTTCGCCCTCCGGTCTTAAGATAAGGATTGACGAAGGATATTCTGCCGAGGGATTTGACTCTGACAATCTTTGATATTAATAAGTAAAAAAAACGAAAGCGTCAATTTTTAGCGCGAGTAGTTAAAAATATAAAGGTACTTGAAAAGAGTATCGAAAAAGCACAAAAATCAGAGGGGATGAAAATCTCCGACGAAAGGGATAGCAAAAACTAAAATGGAAGAAAACAAGATAGAAACAACCACGGGCTATGACGACAGTCAAATACAGGTCCTTGAAGGTCTTGAGGCTGTAAGAAAGCGCCCGGGTATGTATATAGGAACTACCTCTATCAAGGGACTTCACCATCTTGTATATGAGATAGTGGATAACTCTATTGACGAGGCGCTTGCAGGCGAATGTGATTCTATAAAAATAGTTCTCTGGCCTGACAACAGTATTTCGGTAGAGGACGACGGACGAGGAATCCCCTCGGGTATGAACGAAAAGCTCGGAATACCAACTCTTGAGGTAGTTTACACCGTTCTTCACGCAGGCGGTAAGTTTGGCGGCGAGGGATATAAGATTGCCGGTGGTCTTCACGGTGTTGGTGCATCGGTAGTTAACGCTCTTTCCGAATGGGTTGAGGTAGAAAACTGCCGTGACGGACACAAATATTCCGAAAGATTTGAGAGAGGTGCGGTTGCCCGTCCATTCAAGTGTGAGGGTGACTCAAACGGCAGACACGGTCTTTATGTAAGATTCAAGCCTGACCCCACAATCTTTGAGGAAACAGTATTCGAGTACGAAACCATACTTACAAGAATGAGAGAGCAGTCCTTCCTTAACGCGGGCGTAAAAATTATCCTTCAGGACAAACGCGGTGATGAGGTAAGAGAGGATATTCTCCACTACGAGGGCGGTATAGTTTCCTTCGTTGAGTTCCTTAACAATGAAAAGCGCGGAACTCCTATTCACAACAATGTAATTTATATGAAGGGCGAAAAAAACGGTTCTATTGCAGAGGTTGCTATGCAGTATAACGACAGCTACAATGAAACCATAATCTCCTTCGCAAACAATATGTCCACCATTGAGGGTGGTACCCACGAAACAGGCTTTAAGGCAGCTCTCACAAGAGCGATAAACGATTATGCAAGAAAAACGGGCGTTATCAAGGGAGACGACAAGGGTCTTTCCGGCGAGGACGTTCGCGAGGGCTTGGTTGCCATCATTTCAGTTAAGCTTACAGATGCACAGTTTGAGAGCCAGACAAAGGCAAAGCTCGGTAACTCTGAGATAAGAACTCTTGTTGACTCCATCGTTTACGGAAAGCTTGTAGAATTCTTTGAGGAAAATCCTGCGACAGGTAAGATAATTCTTGAAAAGGCTATGGCTGCTTGCCGTGCAAGAGAGGCTGCGAGAAAGGCAAGAGAGCTTACCAGACGTAAAAATGTTCTTGAGGTTTCAACCCTTCCTGGCAAGCTTGCAGACTGTAACGAAAAGGAAGCAAGACTTACTGAAGTATATCTGGTAGAGGGAGACAGTGCGGGTGGTTCTGCAAAGAACTGTCGTGACAGCCGATTCCAGGCAATTCTTCCCCTCCGCGGTAAGGTTCTTAACGTAGAAAAATCAAGACTTGATAAGGTTTATTCCAATACTTCCCTTATTCCTATTATCCAGGCTCTTGGCTGTGGTATTGGTGATGACTTTGATATTTCAAAGCTCCGTTATGGCAAGATCATTATTATGGCCGATGCCGACGTTGACGGTTCACATATCAGAGTTCTTCTTCTCACATTCTTCTTCCGTCACATGCGCCAGCTTATTGAGGAGGGCCACGTTTATCTCGCACAGCCACCTCTTTATAAGGTACATAAGGGCAAGCAGCTTCGCTACGCCTTCTCTGAGGAAGAAAAGAACAGATGTATTGAGGAGCTTGGCGTCAAGGGTGTTGAGTCCGAGAGATACAAAGGTCTTGGTGAGATGGATGCAGAGCAGCTTTGGGAAACTACAATGGACCCTGAAACAAGAACTCTTCTCAAGGTTACTATCGATGATGCAATAGCTTGTGACGAAACATTCTCGGTTCTTATGGGTGATATGGTTGAACCCCGCCGTGAGTTTATTACAAAGAATGCAAAGTTCGTAGAAAATCTTGATATTTAACAAAAACCACTTAATTTGAAAATAAAAGTTTACATTATATATAAAAATATTCCAAAAAGGAAAACAAAGCAAAACAATGGAACACAATTATAAAAGCACAGATATAGAGTTTCCCAATCAGCGAATAGTTGACAGGGAAATGGGAAAGGAAGTAAGACAGGCATTCCTTGAATATTCAATGAGCGTTATTACTTCCCGTGCTCTTCCTGATGTTCGTGACGGTATGAAGCCCGGACAGAGAAGAATTCTCTACGCTATGTATGAGGACAATCTCACCCACGACAAGCCATTCAGAAAATCTGCTACCACAGTTGGTAACGTGCTTGGTAGATACCATCCCCACGGTGACAGCGCTGTATATCAGACAATGGTAAGAATGGCACAGGATTTCTCCCTCCGTTATCCCCTTATTGAGGGACACGGTAACTTCGGTAACGTTGACGGCGACGGCGCTGCGGCATACCGATACACAGAGGCGAGAATGAGCAAAATTGCGAACCACATGATGACCGACATCGAAAAGAACGTGGTTCCCATGACAAGAAACTTTGATAACACAAGAGATGAGCCCACCGTTCTTCCATCAAGATTCCCTAACCTTCTCGTTAACGGCTCTGTTGGTATCGCGGTTGGTATGGCAACAAATATTCCACCCCACAATCTCTCCGAGGTTATAGACGGCACCATCTACCGTATGGAAAATCCCGAATGTACGGTTGATGAGCTTATGGAGTATATCAAGGGACCTGACTTCCCTACTGCCGCTCTCATTTATGGCTCAAGAGGAATCAGAGAGGCTTACGAAACAGGTAAGGGTAAGGTTTACGTTAGAGCAAAGGCTACTATCGAGGATGACCACAGACGCATTGTCTTCACTGAAATCCCTTATATGGTAAACAAGTCCCTGCTTATCGAGAGCATTGCTAACCTTGTAAAGGAAAAGCGCATTGAGGGTATCACAGCCCTTCGCGATGAATCCGGTAGAGGCGGTATGAGAATTGTTATTGAGTATCGCAGAGATGCAAATGCAGAGGTAATACTCAATCAGCTCTATAAATACTCCCAGCTTCAGGACACCTGTTCTGTTAATATGCTTGTTATCGACGGTGGCGAGCCAAAGATGCTTCCCCTTGCAACAATACTTGACAGATACATCGACTTCCAGAAAGAAATTATCATAAACAGAACAAAGTTCGACCTTGATAAGGCACTTCGCGAGATGCACATACTCGAGGGCTACAAGATAGCTATCGACAACATTGACGAAGTAATCAAAATCATCAAGACCAGTGAATCTATTCCTAATGCAAAGGAAAGACTCTCCGAAAGATTCGGCCTTACAGATGCTCAGGCACAGGCTATCGTTGAGATGACTCTCGGTAAGCTTTCCGGACTTGAGCGCCAGAAGGTTGAGGACAGACTCGCAAAGCTTGCAAAGCTTGTTGAAGAATACAGAGCTATTCTTGCAGATGAGGCAAAGGTTTACGAGATTATCAAAAACGAGCTTACCGAAATCAAAAACAAGTACGGCGACAAGAGAAGAACCGAGCTTTGCGAAGCAACAGAGGAAATCGACCTTGAGGATCTTATCGAGCGTCATACCTGCGTAATCACAGTATCTCATACAGGCTATATCAAGCGCCAGAGAGCTGACGTTTACTCTGCACAGAACCGCGGCGGTAAGGGCATTAAGGGAATGGAAACCAAGGAGGACGACTACGTTGAGGACGTTATCGTAACCAACAGCCATTCAAGACTTATGTTCTTCACCAACAAGGGTAGAGTTTATGCGCAGAAGGCATACAGAATCCCCGAGGCAGGCAGAACTGCAAAGGGCACTAACCTTGTTAATATCATCGAGCTTACAGATGGCGAGTATGTAACCGCAATCATTCCTATTACCGAGTTCAACGAGGGTGAATATCTTACAATGGTAACCAAAAACGGTATCATTAAGAGAACACTTACAAAGGAATTTGAGTACCAGAGAAGAAGCGGTAAGATAGCAATTACTCTTGATGAGGGAGATGAGCTTATCTTTGTTCGTCATACCCACGGTGGCGAGGGACTTATCCTTGCAACAAGAAACGGCCTTGCAGTAAGATTTGACGAAGAAAACGTAAGATGCATGGGCAGAGGCGCAAGAGGTGTTAAGGGTATTACCCTTTCCAATGACGATTACGTTGTTGGCGTTTGCGTTGTTGACCCCGAGAGAACTATGCTTACAATTACAGAAAACGGTATTGGTAAGAGAACTTCATTCGATGACTTCCGTGAAATGAAGCACAGAGGTGGCCGCGGCGTAGCTTGTCAGAAGATTACCGAAAAGACAGGTAAGCTTGCAGCTATCATATCCGTTAACGATGATGACGACATTATGCTTATCACAAGCGCAGGTATTATCATCCGTACATCTGTATCATCTATCAACGTTCTTTCAAGAACTGCAACAGGCGTTATCATAATGCGACTTGCAGAGGGCACGACCCTTAACAACGTTGCCAGACTTGAAAAGGATGAAGAAATAGAGAAAGCCAGCGAGGCTATTGATGAGGAGATAAAAAATCTTCCACCCGTTAGCGCCGAGAGCGAAAGTGAAGCCGAGGTAGTTGACGATGAGGCAGAGGGCGAAAGCACTCCAACCGAAGAATAAATTAAAATCACAAACAAAATTAAAATAAATAAAAAATAAAAACTAATTTTATAAACCGCTGAAATAAAGCGGTAAGGAGGATTAACATGACATTCAGGGAAAAACTCGTTATACTCAGAAAGATTAAGGGTATCACACAGGAAGAATTTGCTTGCGCAGTAGGCGTTTCCAGACAGGCAGTTTATAAGTGGGAATCAGGCCAGTCCTATCCCGAAGTACCAAAGCTCCTCGAAATGAAGCTCCTCTTCTCTATCAGCATTGACGACCTTCTCGACGATTCATTCGAAATCGAGCTTCCTAAGAAAAAGAGAAAGAAGAGAACTCCTAAGGTTGCTCCCGAGGCACAGGCTGCTGCTCCCGTAGTAGAAGCTCCAAAGGCTGAAGAGCCCAAGAAAGAAGTTGCTCCTAAGAAGGCAGCACCCAAGAAGGCAGAACCTGCTCCTGTAGTAGAAGCTCCTGTTGTAGAGGCTCCCAAGGCTGAAGAACCCAAAAAGGCAGCTCCTAAGAAGACCACTAAGCCTGCAGCTCCCAAGGTTGAGGTTAAGGAGGACGCAAGATTCAAGTCCGACCTTCTCAGAAAGCTCTTTGGCAGCAAGAAGTAATATTTTTTGAGCGAAGCACTTAAAAACCACTGATTTTGTAAAATAATATTTACATAATCCAACATAAAGCCCTGATTTTTGGAATGATAGCGTAAAACAAAAATCGGGGCTTTTAAAAACAAATAAGAATATTTTATCCTCTTTTCGCCTATAATCTATCAGAGTATAAATTCCCGGGAGAGTGAAATGAGAGGATATCAAAGAAAAGTTATACACATAAAAAATACAGGTAGCTATCTGTTTGACGAGGCTTATTTTGTATTAAGCCGTGATGGTGAGGCGCTCCATATTGGAGAGGATGATATGGTAACAGAGGCTAACCGAATAATAAATGACGAAAGATACAGGAGGCTGAAAAGCAGTCCTCTGACGCGGTACAAAAAAGAAATAATATCCGCCCTTTGCGGTATTATCATAGGAGCGGCGTTCTCCTTTGTTTTGTTTTATCTTAAGTAAGCTACACTAAAAATACACAATTTGAATTTGAAAATAATTAACAGGAAAATAAATATGAAAAATAACAAAGCACCAAAAGAGAGAGGCGGAAAGCTAAAGATAATCTCTCTTGGCGGACTTGCCGAAATCGGCAAGAATATGACTGTGTTTGAATACGGTGATGATATAGTTGTTATTGATGCGGGAATGGGATTCCCCGATGATGAAATGCTGGGCGTTGACCTTGTAATTCCCGATATATCATACCTTGTAAAAAACGCAGACAAAATTCGCGGAATACTTATAACACACGGCCACGAGGATCATATAGGAGCTATTCCTTATGTTCTCTCACAAATTAACGTTCCAATTTACGGAACTCGCCTTTCTCTTGGCATTATTGAGGGAAAGCTTGATGAAAATCCACCACCATTCGAGCCCGAGCTTTACACAGTTGAGGCAGGCGACGTTATCAACCTTGGCGTGTTCAAGGCAGAGTTCGTTCACGTAAACCACTCTATTGCCGATGCCTCTGCTATCTCGCTGAAAACTCCGATGGGCACTATCTTCCATACCGGTGACTTCAAGCTTGACGTTTCTCCCATTGATGGAAAGATGATGGACATTGCGCGAATCGGCGAGATTGGAAAGAACGGCGTTACTATGCTCCTTTGCGAATCCACAAATGCCGAGCGACCGGGCTTTACTCCATCAGAAAGAACGGTTGGATCCTCTCTCGAGAGAATTTTTAATCAATACGAGGGTCACCGACTTATAATTGCTACATTCTCATCCAACATACATCGCGTACAGCAGATCATAAACGCCAGCGCGGCTCACGGACGTAAGGTTGCGGTTCTCGGCAGAAGCATGGTAAACGTTATCGGCGCTGCGGCAGAGCTGGGATATATGGATCTGCACGACGGTGTTCTTATTGATATTGCAGACATCAAGCGCTATCGCCCCGAGGAATTGACCCTTATAACAACGGGTAGCCAGGGCGAGCCTATGAGCGCACTTTACAGAATTGCATTTGAGGGACACGATAAGGTAAAGATTACTCCGAACGATGTTGTTGTTCTCTCATCGTCAGCTATCCCCGGTAACGAAAAATTGGTTGGAAAAATCATCAATGCTCTCGTTAAAAACGGCGTTAAGGTGGTTCACGATTCTACCGAGGAGGTTCACGTTTCGGGACACGCCTGCCGCGAGGAATTAAAGCTTATGATGGCGCTTACAAAGCCAAAATATTTCATGCCCATCCACGGTGAATACAGACACCTTTACGCAAACAAAGAGCTGGCAGAATTTATGGGAATCCCCTCGGAAAACATCTTTATCTCCGACGTTGGAAGGGTTCTTGAAATGGACCGCAAGGGCGTGAGATTTGCCGGTGAGGTTACTGCGGGTAACGTGCTTGTTGACGGCTCGGGAGTTGGCGATATAGGAAGCGTTGTTCTCCGCGACAGAAAGCACCTTTCGGAGGACGGACTTGTTGTAGTTGTTGCCACAGCCGACCTGCACGGAAAATATATTGTATCCGGCCCTGACATTGTTTCCCGTGGCTTCGTTTATGTTAAGGAATCTGAGGAGCTGATGGGCAGAGCCAAAAAGGTTGCCGAGGCTGCATTGGAAAAGGTAATTTCAAAGGGTGGCAAGGATTTTGCCGCAATAAAGAATGCAGTGCGTGATGATCTAACAAAGTTCTTCTTCAAGGAAACAAAGCGAAAACCGATGGTACTTACTATAATTATGGGTGTTTAATCCCTGTATTTTGACAACAATTATTTACTTTTTAACACATTTTGTAATAAATATATCGCAAGGTAAAGATAAATGTATCTCTATATTATAAAGAAAAAACCACAAGAAAAGATAGACCTGTGGCAAAAAACAAAAAATGAATATAAAGATATAGATCCTCTCTTTTTAGAAAGTCTTGATAGCTATATAGAAGCCAGCGGAAAGAAAAACGGAGGAGAAAGACAGCTTACTTCGGCACTTTTGCTTATCTCGCTTTCCCACCTTTATTCTCTCGGTGAAGTGTTAAAAATGCCAAAGACTCTGAAAAAGGATGACCACGGCAAGCCCTATTTTGAGGATTCTGATATAGGCTTTAACATAGCTCATTCTGACAGTTTAGTCCTTATAGCTTATGGGGAAAATGAAAAAATCGGAGTTGATACCGAGGGTGAAATCGAAGAAAAAAGAGCTGAAAATTTGAAGCTGAGATTCCCTCAAATAGCCTCGCTTAAGGCAGAAAAGCACTCCCGAAAAATAGAGGCGTATGAGGTAGGACAAAAGGGTGAGATTACAGCTTTGGATTTAGATTTTTCAGAAAAAGGTTTTACTACCAAATGGACTATGGCAGAGGCTTTAATGAAGTGCGATGGACGAGGCTTCTCTGCCCTGTCGAGCCTTGAAAATCTGGCTGAAGAAATGGAAATTTACCCCCTTGTTTACACCACGGAAAACACAAAAAACTATATATCGATTGCGATGAAAAGGTAATGGAAAAGGAACGGCTTTTGACCGTTCCTTTTTTTTTGTGTAATGTAATATTATATGAAGTTTTCCTCGTTACCTATAACGCCATTGTTTGTAAAGAAATCGTCAAAGTAGATCATAAAGCGGATAAAGTCGCTAAGAGCAACCGCAACGTTATAATTATTTTCACATTCCTTTGTAAGGACACCATCCTTTAGCTCTACGCCATAGAAGCAATCCTCATTATGCTTTTTGAATAGGTTGAAATAAAACTCCAGCGTATCGTTTCCCATCTCCGAAAAAATATCCTCCGGGTGGGTTATGGTATATCCATCTTCGCGCTGATAAATTCTTAAGGTGACAAGAGTAAATGATGTGTTGATCACTACAGGAAAGGGTATTTCAATATATTCATCTTTCTGTGTTGGAGTAAAGTCTTTTGACAGACGATTCATTATATCCTGCATTTTTTCACCTTCCAATAAAACTATTAACTAAAAAATCAGCTTTCGTAAACGAAGTCCTCACCACAGATGGTACGAAGAAGCTCGTCAAGATCCTCGTTGTCCTCATAGGAGAGTGTGATGGTTTTCTTTCTTCCCTTTTCTTCGATCTTAACTCGTCTGCCGAGGTGGGACTGAACGCGAAGCTCAAGCTCACGGAAGTAATCAACCAATGGAAGTGGCTTTTCTTCTACCTCTTTTTTAGGCTTGTTAGCGCGCTTAACCTCTTCCTCCAGCTGACGAACAGAGAGATCAAATTCAACAACTCTTTCGGCAAGAAGCTTCATGTTTTCTCTATCTTTTACTCCGAGAAGTGTTCTTGCGTGACCTGCAGAAAGCTCGCCTGTGGCAACAAGGGTAAGGATCTCGTCTGGTAAATCGAGAAGACGAAGTGTGTTTGTAATTGCACTACGGCTCTTTCCAACCTTGATAGAAATTTCTTCCTGGGTCATGTCATATTCTTCTGCAAGAGCGCGATATCCGAGAGCTTCTTCTATAGGATTAAGGTCCTCTCTCTGGATGTTTTCGATAAGGGCAATTTCTGCCACCTTCTTGTCATCGCGGTCAAGTATAATTGCGGGAATCTCTGTAAGTCCTGCAATTTTTGAGGCTCTGAAGCGGCGTTCACCCGCTATGATCTGATATCTGCCGTCGCCATACTCACGAACAAGAATGGGTTGAAGCAGACCGTTTTCCATAATAGATGCAGAGAGCTGTTCAAGAGCTTCCTTGTCAAAGTGCTTTCTGGGCTGATCGCTTTTTGGATCGATCTGTGAAAGCTTTAGCTGAGAAACCAGGTTCTCATTTTTCTCCATTTCCTCATTAAGTGCATTCTCGAGGAAGATGGCATTAAGACCTCTACCGAGGCCGGCGTTTTTCTTTTTTGCCATTTTTGCTCCTTTATCTAACCTGTGTTTGTGTTAAAATGAAATCAATAAACTATGTTTTTTGTAAACAATTATTCACTTACTGCAAGGTTAAAGGTAAGTTTTACTTTATCTGCGTTTTTAGCAACAACAGTGATTAAGATAGGTTCAGTCTTAAAGTTATCAAGCTTTAAAGAGTTTTCGCTAGCTGATAATGTAACAGAAGTTTCACCCTGGCTAACTGTAACTGTAACGTCCTCAAGGTTGCCCTCCATAGTATAGTTGAGAACATTGTTCTCTGTGGGGAAGAGCTCCTTTGTGAGGGTGCCGTTCATCTTCTGCCAGCTAACCTCCCATCTGTTGATGTTGTTACCGCTCTCTTTGAGCATGAGGGAGGAATACATTGAAGTACTGCAACCTGCCATGCACACTAATGAAACGATAATTAAAAGTGCTGCAATAATTTTTTTCATTTTTTGTTCCTTTCAAATTTATATATTTTTTATTTTGTAATCATCTTATTAACGAAGTCATCGGGCTTTGCCGTCATCTCTGCCCAGGCAGGCGAGAAACCGCTTTTCACCGCATTGCGGACGGATTTGATATTGCACCACGCCGCACAGTAAAAGGGCACTCTACCCTCCTCGAGAATCCTGATGGCAAGCCTTGATGTCAGGGAGGATGCAACACCCATTCTGCGATAGTTCGGCAAAACGTCTATACCAATCTGCCACATAGTGTCGCAATCTGCAGAGCAGGCGGCAAGGCCGACTAGTTTATCACTGTCATAAGCTCCCATACCAAGAACGTCAAGATGACTTCTTTTTTTACAAAGGGCGTTGCTCCACTCCTCGGTATAAAGGTCCTTGAAATCTTTGCTTTTCAGCTCCCTTATCTGATATTTACAATCAAGGGGCTTGAGCCTTTCCGGGTCGGGTAAAAAATACTCTGCCATAAAGCAAATCTTGTGTCCCAGTGGTCGTAGAGCCTCGCTCAGCAGATGTATGCCGGGGGCTTCAAAGGCGTGTTGTACATCAACCTTTCCTAGATACTCCTCTGCCACCTTTAGAAAATCCTTTGAAGCAGAAGCAACAATGTTATTTCCGTAAGAAACCATTTGAAGTGAAAATGGCAGCTCCAGATACTTTCTTGCATCCTTATTAGGCTTTGATTCCACGAAAACGTTTTCGCATCGCATAAAGTCCTCTGCTACCGAGGAAATGTCCTTTGCCGACTGTTCCATGGCAATTCTAAAAATCTTTTCTTTGGTCCACATATTTTTTATAGGATTATTTAATAGAATTGTAGTTTTTATCTTTATTCTATTGATATTTTGTCTCTTGCCATCGATGAGATTTTTTCATCTTTGATCTATAGCAAGATTTTTTGCGTGTAAATAGATATAAAATGTGTTTTTCGCTCTCCGGAGGCGAAATTTTGGCTCCTAGGAGCCTTTTTTTATCAGAATTCGATTACTACAGTGGGCTTGCCGAAACCGGTGATTGTAGCCCTCACATTCTTCATATAAAGAACCTGGGTATTGCCGTCGTTCTCATCATACATTCCGCGAAGGTTTGGATAAGCGTCAAGCATAGATTTTTTAGCCTCAAGGCGGTCGTCCTCCACAAGCTCGCATTCCACGCGGATCCATTCACCGTTGGTAAAAGCGCATATCTCTGCCTTTGGATTGGCCGCCAGCTGATGGCTTGTGGGCTTAACCTTGCCTGTCTGGATGTAAAGTCTGGCCTCAAACTCGTTTATCGTTCCAAAGGGGCGCACGCGAGGCTGGTCACCCTCGACGGTTGCCAAATAATATATCTCTGCGTTTTTAAGAAATTCATAAACTCTTTTCATCGTCTTTCTCCTTATCAAACTTTTTCGTTAAATCTATTATATCATAATCTTATAAATATTTCAAGTATTCAAATCAATACCGATTTCATATTCATCTTCAA
>JAZKZW010000065.1:0-23156 GCA_045612865.1 Eubacteriales bacterium | reverse complement strand
ACTGTTACAAGCTCAACACCCACAATCAGCTAATATTTAGTTGATAAACAAAAAAAGTAAAAAGAGAGGCCTTGTGCCTCTCTTTTTTAACGCCATGCGGACGAATATATGGTTGAATTTTCTAATATTAGTTTACATTTTTAGATGTTTTACAGCAAAATACAGATGAGTCCGCCGGCACCTTCGTTGATTATCTTGCCGAGTGTTTCACCTAACTTTTCACGAGAGTCGTCGGGCATATGAGACAATTTTGCAGTCATGCCATCGTTAACCATATCGTATAGTGTCTTGCCAAACATATTGTATTCCCAAACGTGCTCGGGGTTATCGCGCAGCTCATCTGAGAGATATTTTACTACCTCGGCTGTTTGATCCTCACTGCCAACTACGGGGCATAGCTCTGTTTTTATTCCTGTTTTAATCATATGTATTGAATCTGCGTGGGCAGAGACTTTAACGCCGAATCCGCCCTGCTGACGCACAAGCTTTGGCTCATCAAACTTCAGCTCGGAGGCTGTTGGCATAACAATGCCGTAGCCCTTTTCCTCAACATTTCGGAGTGCATCTTCAACCTTAAGATACTTGCGTCTGATTTCCGACAGCTCTTGCATAGTTGATAAAAGCGAGCATTCGTCGGTCAGCTCAAGACCTGTTATTTCGCTTAAGGTACGATAATAAACTTCCTTATCAATTGGTATTTCAAAACGAGCCGTGCCATCTGCTGCATCCATTCCGTCAAGAACGAATTCGGGAAAATCTGCAATCACCTTTTGTGCATCGCCAAACTTCTCTACCCTATCCGAAAAGGCTGCAATTTTCTCGATATTTTCCGTCCTTAAATAATGATCTTTCGGCAATGCGGCGCACCAGGTGGGCATATCAAAGGTCATGGAGCGAATGGGAAACTCCCCTAAAATGAGCGAGAGAATCTCTCTTACATCGTCCTTATTAATGTCGGGGCATGACACTAGCGCTACGGGAGCTCCGTATTTTTCCTCAAGACTATGTGCAAGATTTCGCGCACTCTCCGAGCCGGGATTTTTGGAATTAAGGATTATCGCAAATGGCTTGCCTGACTCACGAAGCTCTGCGGCAATACGCTCCTCGGCGGGGATATAGCTTTCCCTCTCGATACCGGTGATGCTGCCGTCTGTGGTAACTAAGATCGCTATTGTAGAATGCTCGCGTATTACCTTTTCTGTGCCGATTTCAGCCGCCTTGGCAAAGGGCATTTCTTCATCCGACCAAGGGGTCATTACCATACGGCTTTCGCCATCCTCCTCACCACCTAGAGCCCCACCAACCATATATCCAACGCAGTCAACCATCTTAACATTAAGCTCTGTGCCGTCCGGTGTTTTAATGCGCACCGATTCATCGGGAACAAACTTCGGCTCGGTTGTCATCACTGTTTTACCTGATGCGCTCTGTGGTATTTCATCCTCGGTACGCTGTCTATCATACTCATTCTCGATATTTGGAAGCACCACACTATCAAGGAATCTACGAATAAATGTAGATTTTCCCGTTCTCACAGGGCCAACCACACCTATGTAAATATCTCCGCCCGTACGCTTGGCGATATCTGCGTATATAGAATTCTCACTCATAATTTTTCCTCCGAAAAAAGTTCTTTCATGTGATTTTATGAGCCGAGATGTGAAATTATGATTTTAAGGCAAAAAAAGAAAGGCCAAGCGCGAAACTCAGCCTTTATTCTAAATACAAATTATCTTTAAGTTAATTATGCCTTACCAGCAGAACCGAAAAGCTCGATCTTTTCTCTTACAGTAGCCTTGATTGCCTCTGCACCGGGAGCGAGAAGCTTTCTGGGGTCAAAGCCCTTACCCTGAAGATCCTTGCCTTCTTCGATATACTTACGGGTTGCTGCTGCGAAGGAAAGCTGGCACTCTGTGTTAACGTTGATCTTGGAAACGCCAAGGCTGATTGCCTTCTGGATCATTTCAGCAGGGATACCTGTACCGCCGTGAAGAACGAGAGGCATATTTCCTACTTCTTCGCTGATCTTTGCAAGAACCTCAAAGTTAAGACCTGTCCAGTTTGCAGGATACTTACCGTGGATATTGCCGATACCTGCTGCAAGCATTGTTACGCCAAGGTCAGCAATCATCTTACATTCCTTGGGATCAGCAACCTCACCGTTACCTACAACGCCGTCTTCCTCACCACCGATAGCGCCTACTTCAGCCTCGAGAGAAAGGCCCTTTGCCTTACAAACCTCAACAAGCTCGCGAGTTTTTGCGATATTTTCCTCGATAGGATAGTGAGAACCATCGAACATTACAGATGAGAAACCTGCCTCGATGCACTTATATGCGCCCTCATAAGAGCCGTGGTCAAGGTGGATAGCAACGGGAACTGTGATACCGAGCCCCTCAATCATACCCTCAACCATACCAACGATGGTCTTGTAGCCACACATATACTTACCTGCGCCCTCGGAAACACCAAGGATAACAGGGGACTTCATTTCCTCAGCTGTCTGAAGAATAGCCTTTGTCCATTCAAGGTTATTAATATTGAACTGACCTACTGCATAGTGGCCGGCTCTTGCTTTTTCAAGCATTTCTTTTGCAGAAACTAACATTTTATATACTCCGTTTCGAAATTAATTTTTTATGCAAGACTATTATACTAAATAATATGGTAAAAATCAAGAGCAAAAACAAAAAATTGTTGATTTTTTAACAATTTTAATAAGATTAGTAATAAAGAAATTTCCGGCACGCAATTAAATAAAATATTTTTTTGAAAAAGTATTGCATTTTTTAAGATTTTGTTATATAATAAACGCGTACGATGATTGAAGAATATGTATCACGAGCCTTACAGAGAGTTTGCGGTTGGTGCGAGCAAATAGGTGAAGGTGCTTTCCACTTCGGGAGTATTTTGGCGATGAGCCAAAGGATTTGCTCACCTTACAGAGCTTTTTTGAGTGGCGGAGCTTCGGCTCTCGCAATTTGGGTGGTATCACGGAGTTATTCGTCCCATGGTTTTTCGGGATGAGTGGCTCTTTTTTGTTTTTTCTAGCCCCCTGATGCCTCAAAAATAGATAAAAGCACAAAAGCTAAGCATAAACAATTAAAAAACTTTCTGAAAAGGAATATGCTATGAAAAAGTTATTTGCATTACTGATTTCCCTTTTATTGATCTTGTTGCTAACAGCCTGTGACATAGGAGGACCTGGCAACCAGCCAGAACAAACTCCGGATGATCCAAATTGCACCCACACGCATAGTGGCGGCGTGGCAACATGCAATGAAAAGGCCATCTGCTCTGATTGCAAAGAGAGCTACGGTTCTTACGATGAAAACAACCACGCAAACTCGGAATTCACATATGCGATGAATTCGGACGATGATACAAAGCACGATAAAATATATTCCTGCTGCGGAATTGTGGAATCAACCTCCGTGCATAAAGGCGGCGTGGCGACATGTATGGACAAAGCCATCTGCTCTGATTGCAAAGAGAGCTACGGTTCTTATGACGAAAACAACCACGCAAACTCGGAATTCACATATACGATGAATTTGGACGATGCTATGAAGCACGATAAAACATATTCATGCTGCGGAATTGTGGAATCAACCTCTTTTCATAAAGGCGGCACAGTTACCTTGTCGGAAAGGGCAATATGCGAAATTTGCAATGAAGAATACGGAGATTTGGCTACCCCGGGACTTGATTACACATTAAGCAAAGACGGTACTTACTACATAGTAAGCAG
This sequence comes from Eubacteriales bacterium, assembly GCA_045612865.1. GTDB lineage: Bacteria > Bacillota > Clostridia > Oscillospirales > CAG-272 > UBA1740. The sequence goes on along the minus strand of JAZKZW010000065.1, from coordinate 19,405 downwards.
CATCGGAGTTTGCACCAGCACGGATATCGTTATTCCCGCCATATATGAAGATCTTCCCGTTAAGGAAATTCAAAGTAATGCCTTCTCTTATTCTAACATTACCAGCGTTATCATTCCTGAGGGCGTTACTACTATTGGCGAGCGTGCGTTTGATTATTGCACTAGCCTTGTAAGCGTAACTATCCCGAGTAGCGTTAATTCATGCGATCTTTATGCGTTCCGTGATTGCGAAAGCCTTATGGGCGTTTATATTACGGATATCGCTGCATGGTGTGAAATTGATTTTTACTCTTACGACCCACTTTCAAACCCTTTGTACTATGCAAAAAATTTATATTTAGATCACGAGCTTGTTACAGATCTTGTAATACCAGATAGCGTTACTTCTATTAATAGATCTGCGTTCCAACATTGCAATATTACCAGCGTTATCATTCCCGATGGAGTAACGTCTATTGGAGAAGGAGCGTTCAAGAATTGTACTAATCTTGAAAGAGTTACTATCTCGGAGGGCGTAGCTGAGATTAATGACTATGCCTTCTATGGGTGCCAGAGCCTTGTAAGCATTACTATTGGAAACGGCGTTACTCGTATTGGCAACGAGTCGTTCACCAATTGCATAAACCTCAACAATATAACTCTTCCAGAAAGCGTAGAGGAGATCGGCACAAAGGCTTTCTCTTTTTGCTACAGACTTACAAGTATAACTATTCCAAAAAACGTGGAGTCCATTGGAGACGATGTGTTCTTTTCCTGCCCAAGACTTGTTGAGATTGTTAATCATTCTCACGTACGTATAAAAGTGGACAGCACTTTCGAAATTCATAACGGTGACGCAAGCAAAATAGACAACGTAGATGGATATCTATTCTACACCTACAAGAACACAAACTACCTTATCTCCTACGTAGGTCAAGATACCGAGTTAACACTTCCCGCTGATTACAAAGGAGAAGAATACGTGATACACGACTATGCGTTCTACGGTTTCAGAAATATTACGAGCATTACTATCTCCGACGGAGTCAAATCTATCGGTAAAGCTGCATTTGCTTACTGCAGAGAGCTTACAAGTATAACTATTTCCAGCAACGTAAAGTTCATAGGTGTTAGCGCAATCCGTTTTTGCGATAGCCTTACCAACGTTTATTACACCGGCGCAGAGGAAGAATGGGCGGCGATCAGCATTGGTTTCTACAACGACAGCCTCACAAGCGCCACCGTTCATTACAACTACAGCCCCAAAAAGTAAATTACTTTGGTGTTCGCTAAAAAAACACTTATTTAACTACATTTATTTACATTTCCCTGCATTTTTTGATTATTATTTTTTGCCATTTTGGCAGATTGGAGAAAATACATGATTGATATTAAATTTTTAAGAGAAAATCCTGAGGTTGTTAAACAGAACATTCGCAACAAGTTCCAGGATTCAAAGCTCCCTCTCGTTGACGAGGTTATCGCCCTTGACGAGGAGCTCCGCCAGAATAAAAAGAGAGCTGACGACCTTCGTGCAAACAGAAACAAGATTTCCAAATCTATCGGTATGCTTATGGGTCAGAAGAAGTTTGAAGAGGCTGAAGAGGCTAAAAAGCTTGTTGCAGAGCAGGCAGCCGAGCTCGCAGCTTGTGAGGTTAAAGAGGCAGAGCTTAACGAAAAGGTTACCAACATTATGATGGTTATCCCAAACATCATCGACCCTACAGTTCCAATCGGTAAGGACGACAGCGAAAACGTTGAGGTTCAGAAATATGGCGAGCCTATTACACCTGCTTTTGAAGTTCCCTATCACACAGATATTATGGAGCGCTTCTGCGGTATCGACCTTGACTCTGCACGTCGCGTTGCAGGTAACGGCTTCTACTACCTTATGGGTGATATTGCAAGACTTCACTCCGCAGTTATATCCTATGCAAGAGATTTCATGATCGACCGTGGCTTTACCTACTGCATTCCTCCCTACATGATTCGTGCAGGCGTTGTTACAGGCGTTATGTCCTTTGCAGAAATGGAAGCTATGATGTATAAGATTGAGGGCGAGGATCTTTACCTCATCGGTACCTCCGAACACTCTATGATCGGTAAGTTCATTGACCAGATCATTCCCGAGCCCGAGCTTCCCTACACTCTCACATCCTACTCTCCCTGCTTCCGTAAGGAAAAGGGTGCTCACGGCATTGAAGAACGTGGCGTTTATCGTATCCACCAGTTTGAAAAGCAGGAAATGGTTGTTGTTTGTAAGCCCGAGGATTCTCAGGCATGGTTCCACAAGCTTTGGCAGAACACTGTTGATATGTTCAGAACCCTTGACATTCCTGTTAGAACTCTTGAATGCTGCTCCGGCGATCTTGCAGACCTTAAGGTTAAGTCCATTGACGTTGAGGCTTGGTCTCCCAGACAGCAGAAGTACTTTGAGGTTGGCTCATGCTCTAACCTTGGTGATGCACAGGCAAGAAGACTTAAGATCAGAGTTAAGGGTCAGGATGGTAAGACCTACCTTGCACACACTCTTAACAACACTGATGTTGCTCCCCCAAGAATGCTTATTGCTTTCCTTGAGAACAACCTTAATGAAGACGGCTCTGTAAACATCCCCGAGGCTCTCAGACCTTACATGGGCGGAGTTAGCAAAATCGTTCCCAAGAAGTAATGCCGAAAGGAGTTGTTCCTATGAACGACATTCTAATAATTGCAGGACCTAGTGCAGTTGGAAAAACTACTATCGCTTGGGAAATGCTGAAAAATGACGACAGATTTGAATTTGTCCGCTCTGCTACAACAAGAGAGATAAGAGGCGACAGCTATTCTTCCGAATACATTTATATAACTCGCGAGGAATTTGAAGAGCTTATCAAAACCGGTGGCGTGCTTGAATACACAGAGTATGCAGGGGCATATTACGGAACTCCTCGCTCGGAGATTACACGAATCCATGAGGCAGGTAAAATTCCACTTCTGATCCTCGACGTTGTTGGCGTTCACTCTCTTATGCAAAAGGACGACCTCTCTGTTTGCGGTGTTTATGTTTATGACGACATCAGGGTTATGCGTGGTCGAATTTTTGAGAGATATCTCGGTAACGGAGAAGACCCGGACGGACGCCGCAGATACGAAAGCAGAAAAAAGCAAAACGAAGACGATTATCGCAATCTCCCCGAATTTATCGGTGATTTCTATGCTCTCGTTAAAAACGAGGACACACCGGAGGAGGGCGCAAAGCGTGTGGCAAAAGTATTCAAGTGCTTTGAAGAAAGAGTGCCAAGGGACGCGGAGTTTAACCTTTCTTTAGCAAAGGACATTCAAAAAACAGTTATTTGATTTTATTATATATTTTAGAGGATGCCGAAAAAGCATCCTCTTTTTTTGCGTTTTTGCTATGTTTTATTTACATTTTCGATGCTATAATGCTATTTTTGACAAAGCATCGCTATCTGCAATTACCGTAAAATCCAAATGCTTTTGAAGATATGATGCCGGGCAATGAGGGGAAATATTTTCATAGAGTGCTTTGTACAAAGCTTCGGCCTTGCCATAACCAAAAGCAAGAAGCACGATGCGCCTTGCTGATAAGATCTCTGCCATACCCATTGTTATAGCCTCTTTTGGCACCGCTGATTCTGACTTGAAAAATCGCGAATTTGCTTTGATAGTTTCCTCTGCCAATAATACTTTATGTGTTCTTTCTATTATTTTGTCCGCAGGTTCGTTAAAGCCGATGTGTCCGTTATGGCCGATGCCGAGAAGCTGGAGATCTATGCCTCCAAGGTCATTTATAATGGTAGAATATCTTTTACATTCCACATCTAAATTTTCTGCATTTCCGTTTGGAATATGGATGTTATCGGGATTTACGTCCACCCTTGAAAAGAGCTTTTCCCACATAAAATAGTGATAGCTTTGCTCGTCATTTTCCGAAAGTCCCACATATTCATCAAGATTAACGCACCTCACCTTCTTAAAGCTCACACTGCCCTCTCTGAATGCCTCTACAAGCTCGGTATATGTGCTCTCGGGGGAGGATCCTGTGGCTAATCCTAAGGTGGCATCTGGCTTTTTATTTACCAGGTCAATTATCATTTCAGAAGCTACCTTGCCACCCTCAATTTTATTTTTGACAGGAATAATTTTCAATATAAAACACCTCTCATTTCTCTTTTTTGTGCCATTTTGGCATAGCAAATATATGTTTTTTTAGAGGTTTTTATAACGGTTCTTACACTGAATATTGCCTTTTTCATATACTGATATAGGAGGTAATATCCTCTAAAAGAAAGGACGAAAAATGGCAATTTTCTATAATCGAGCAACTCTTTTGTATAATGGGCATACCTTTAACTCAAACCAGGTTTCTGCCGAGCTTACCGAAACTATAGATATAACAAAAACAGCTATAAGCGGAAGCTATAGCCCGGGAGGTAGCGTATCATACGTACTAAACATCGTTAATTCCGGCTCCGGTGCAGCTGACGGTCTATCTGTAACAGACAACCTCGGCGCTTACACTCTCGGTACAACTACCCTTGTTCCATTGACGTACAGGAGTGGCTCTCTTTTATACTATATCGATGGCGTGCTTCAGCCAACTCCTACAGTTACCGTTGGAACAGACCTTGTAATATCAGGCATAAACATCCCTGCAGGCTCAAATGCAACACTAATATACGAGGCAACCGTTAACGGATTTGCTCCCTTGGCAGAAGGCTCAAGCATTACAAACACATCAACCCTTAATGGCTGTCAGGCAGGAGAAACTATATCCGATACAGCAACAATATCTGTACGAGATGAGCCTAACCTATCTATCGCAAAGGCTGTATGCCCCGAGGTAATTACTTGTAGTGGCGAGCTGACCTACACATTTATTATTCAAAACACAGGTAACACTCCCATTACTATAGCGGATAACCTCACAGTTACAGACCTGTTTGACCCTGCTTTAAGCGGCATTACAGTAACATTGAACGGCGCAGCTCTAACCCTCGGCGCAGACTACACCTATAACGAAACAACAGGTGAATTTGCTACCTTGCCCGGTGTTATAACTGTAGATAGCGCAAGCTTTGTTCAGGACCCTGTAAGCGGACTTATCACCGTCAACCCCGGCGTAAGCATTCTCACCGTAACCGGCACAGTTTAATTTTTCTTTTTTTGGCGTCGTCGATTTTGGCGGCGCTGTTTTTTTAAAATATTTTTCCAATTTATTGAATTGTTCATATTTTTGTGTTATACTATATTAACAAAACAGAGTAGAAGGATATGCGTTCTTTAGTGCTTGGTGGACGGGGAGTTGTCACCTTGACGAAAAGCTTTTTTTGCTTGCGGTATATTCTTTGCATCCCACTGTTGCTGATTAATAGAATTTGGTTCTCCCAAAGACGGTTATTTTAGCATCTTTGGCATATTTTTTGCCGGTGTATGGAAATCTGTTTTAGGGAGGTTTTTTGTTTTATGAAAAGTAAATATAATTTGAGAAAAATAGTTATCTGTGGCATTTTCGCCGCTCTCAGCATTATCCTTGGTAAGCTTCTTGCCTTTAATATCGGTGAGCTTTTCAGAATAAGCTTTGAGAACTTGCCAATCATTTTTGTAGGTATTGCTCTCGGTCCTTTGTGGGGTATGGCGGTTGGTGCTGTGGCTGATCTTTTGGGCTGTCTGATAGTTGGATATGCCATAAACCCAATCATCACTCTTGGTGCAGTCCTCATCGGTGCAGTTTCCGGTATAGTTTCAAAATTAACACGTTCTCTTAAGATTTGGGCTAGAGTTTTTCTTTCGGTATTTTCTGCGCATTTGTTTGGATCTGTTATAATAAAGTCTATCGGCTTATCCCTGTTTTACGGCACAGATTTTTGGACTCTCATTCCCTACCGAGCGCTGAATTATGCCATGATAATAGCTCTGGAGTATATAATAGTTTACATTTTAATGAAAAATAAAGAGATCTCCGCCAGAATCAAATCTATAGGAGGGAATCAATGACGATGAATTATAACGAAGCTTTAACCTTTATACACAGCATAAATTCTATGTTCTGCAACCCAGGTCTGGAGAAAACCAAGGCCTTGTGCAAAGCGCTGGGCAATCCACAGGATTCATTAAAATTCATTCACATAGCAGGAACAAACGGCAAGGGCTCTACCTCATCAATGCTCGCATCGGTTCTTATGGAATCGGGATATAAGGTAGGACTTTACACCTCGCCCTTTGTTATTAGATTTAACGAAAGAATCAGGGTTAACGGTTCTGAAATTTCTGACGACGATTTAGCTAATATCACAAGCATTGTTCGTCCCATCGCTGAAAAAATGACAGACAAGCCCACAGAGTTTGAGCTTATAACCGCTATCGCCTTTTACTACTTTAAGATGGTGGGGTGCGATTTTGTAGTGCTTGAATGTGGCCTTGGCGGTAGGTATGATGCTACCAATGTTATTAACACCTCCGTGCTTTCATTGATTACCGGAATTTCTCTTGATCACACGGCAATACTCGGAGATACTATCGAAAAAATCGCCTGGGAAAAGGCGGGAATAATTAAGCCTAACGTACCGGTTATTTTTGGCGGAAGCAATGAAGCGGCTCTGTCGGTGATAAAGACCGAGGCTGAAAAAGCAAATTCCCCACTCTACACCGTTTCTCACTCGAAAATAAAGTTGATCAATACAAATCTTTCGGGCAGCACATTTAATTTTTTAGACTATGAGAATGTAAAAATCGAGCTTTTAGGTCTTTATCAGCTAAAAAATGCTGCTATGGTTCTTTCTGCTGTTGATAGACTCTCCTCCATGGGAATTAGTATTCCAAAAAATGCAGTTTACAGAGGACTTGAAAAAGCAAGATGGCCCGCAAGGTTTGAGGTAATACACAAGGACCCGATGATTATCTTTGACGGCGCCCATAATGCCGAGGGAATCAGCTCTGCCAGAGCAAGCATTGAAGAATACTTCAAAAGCCAAAAGATAATCACGATCTCAGGAGTTCTAAGGGATAAGGATTATAAGAAAATTGCTTCCGACATTGCATCCTTCTCAAAGGTTGTTTTTACCATAACACCCGACAGCCCACGAGCTCTATCAGCAAGAGAATATGCAGAGGTAATCGGTAAAGAGGGGGTTGAAGCTACTTCCTGTAATGGGATTTCTGAAGCTATAAGCCTTGCAAAAGCGAGGGTACAAAAAGATGGTACAAGCATAGTTATACTTGGGTCGCTATACACCTACGGCGACGTTATGAAGGAATTAAACTACAAAAAGGAGAATTAATATGCCATACATTGAACTTAAAACAAATATTACTATCACAGAAGACAGAGAATCTATACTTATCAAGGAGCTGGGCCAGGCTATTACTGCAATCCCCGGAAAAACCGAAAACTGGCTTATGCTTGGATTTAAGGGGGATATGAAAATGGCATTCAGAGGAGATACTTCCCCACTTGCTATGATTGAAATCGACCTTTACGGAAAGGCTGACAGCACATATTACGATATTCTTACAAGAAAGGTTTGTGATATTGCATCTGCAACTCTCAGCATTCCCGGAGAGCGAATTTATGTTAAATACCGTGAGGTTGAATATTGGGGATATGACGGCGAGAACTTCTAAAGCACGAATATTTTTATAACCATCAACAAAAATAATAAGTAGGAGGTTATTATGAGTAAGATTATAGATATAAAAGCCCTGGAAATTATAGACTCCCGAGGAAATCCTACCGTGAGATGCGCAGTTTATCTTGAGGACGGCAGTGTTGGTATTGCAAGCGTTCCATCAGGTGCATCTGTTGGTAGATATGAAGCGGTGGAGCTTAGGGACAATGACAAAGGTAGATATAACGGTAAAGGAACTCTTTTAGCAGTTAAAAACGTAAATGAAAAGATCCGTCCTGTGCTTTTAGGTATGGATGCCGATGACCAAGGTGCGATAGACCGAGCAATGCTTGCCCTTGACGGAAGCAAAAACAAATCTATCCTTGGCGCTAATGCGACTCTATCCACATCCCTTGCAACAGCCGTTGCGGCGGCAAAATCAAAGAAGGTTCCTTTGTATAAGCATCTGGCTGCATTATTTGGAAACACAACGGAAAACATAGAAACTCCGATCCCAATGCTGAATATTCTCAACGGTGGAGCCCACGCAAAAAACAACCTTGAAATTCAGGAATTTATGATTCTTCCCGTTGGATTTGAGAGCTTTTCGGAAAGACTTCGCGCGGGAACTGAAATCTACCACGCCCTAAAAAAGATTCTTATTGATGAGGGCTACAGCTTTAGCATTGGTGACGAGGGTGGCTTTGCTCCTGACTTTGAATCGGATGAAGTAGCTCTTGAAATGATAATGAAAGCTGTAAATACAGCGGGCTATGATGAAACAAAAATTAAGCTCGCGCTCGACGTTGCATCCAGCGAATGGTACGAGGGAGGCTCTTATCATCTTGAAAAACGCGGCGAGGTTAAGAGTACAAATGAGCTTATGAGCTACCTCACCGACCTGACAGAAAAGTACCCTATCATTTCCATTGAAGACGGTCTGTCCGAGGATGATTACTTTGGTCACGAAAGGCTTACCGAGCTTATAGGCGAGCGCATAATGCTGGTTGGTGACGACCTCTTTGCTACAAACAAAGAAAGACTTGAATATGGCATAGGTCGCAAGATTGCAAACGCAATTCTCATAAAGCTCAACCAGATTGGAACGCTTACAGAAACGCTTGACGTTATAAGCCTTGCCAAGGCAAACGGATATAAATATATTATCTCTCACCGCTCCGGCGAAACTGAGGACAGCTTTATTGCCGACTTGGCAGTTGCAACATCTGCACCTTATATAAAAACGGGAGCTACCAGAGGAAGCGAGCGTCTTGCTAAGTACAACAGACTCCTTGAAATAGAAGCAGGAATATAATTCTATCATTTCCCCTTAAAACAAAAACAGCCGCAAAACGGCTGTTTTTTCATACTTTTATTTACATATTTGTGCTTTTTATTCAGCTTGTGAAAGGATTTTCTTTTTATCAAGAAGCCCTTGATATGACTTTTTATAAACAATATAAGAGATTATACCTGTTATAGAGTCAGCCAAAAGCTGTGTCCAAACAACGCCAAAAAGTCCAAAGGTTGCATTCATTATAAGCATAAGAGGAATGTTTACAAGTCCCTGGCGCATTGAAGAAAGTATTAAAGACTGCTTACCCATACCCATTGCCTGGAAGGTGAAGCTCATGTGGAAGTTGAATATCATAAGTGGTACAGCAAGACAACAAATGCGAAGGAAATCAGTTCCGTATTCTACAGTTTTTGTATCCTGGATAAATATCTTTACAAGATCACCTGCAAAAATTTGGAAGCTGGCAACGCAAACTAAAGCAAAGCCTATACCAACAATTCTGGCAGCAGAGGAAAACTCCTTCATGCGCTTGTAATTTCCCGAAGCATAGTTATAAGCTACGAGGGGCACCATTCCCTGGCAAAGGCCCATACCAACGTTCATCGGAAGCATATCAATCTTCTTTACAATGCCTATGGCGGCCACGGGAATTTCACCATAGCCCGAAACAAGCTTGTTTATCATAGTGTTAGAAAGACAAGCAAGAAGTGATCCTAAAGCCGCGGGGAAACCGATAGCTAAAACCGACTTTATATAATGCTTCTTAAGTATAAACTTCTTTGGAGAGATTGAGATAACGCTCTTTTTTCTTATAACAAAATAAATAGTAATAAAATACACAAGAACTATGCAGTTTGAGATAAGTGTAGCCATAGCAGCGCCAGCAACCTCTCTGCCCGGTTCAAGAATAACGAACATAAATATGGGGTCAAGAATAATGTTTAATATACCACCTGCGGCAAGACCTGCGCTGGCGTGAGTTGCATATCCCTCGCTACGAAGAAGATGTGACATAGTTAAGGAAAGGTTAGACGGTATAACGCCCAAAACCACAACGTAAAGAGCATAATCCTTTGCAAACGCCATTGTGTTCTCGGTTATTCCAAGAAATGTGAGAATCGGCTCCATAAATGCGAGAAGGGTCAAGGAGTAAATCGCCGATGCTACCATAGTACACCAGAAGCTAAAGGAAGCAACACTGGCAGCCTCTTTATCAAGCTTTTGTCCCATTAGGCGGGAAATTAAGCTTCCACCACCAACGCCAAAGAGGCTGGCGATAGACGACATTGCAAATACCAGAACAAAGCAAACGCTGGACGCCGCAATTTTATATGGGTCGTTTGTTTTACCGATAAAATATGTATCAGCAAGGTTATAAACCATTGTAATCAGCTGGCTAATAATCGTAGGCACAGCGAGAGTTGCCAAAGCCTTCGGCACAGGCATTTTTTCAAATATTTCTCTGTTTTGATTCATTTTTTCTCTCTTTTTCTTTTTAATTTACCAAAGTATTCTATCATTAAACAAAGAAAAAGTCAATATTTTTTCGAAAATACTATAAAAAATAAAAAGAACTGCGCACATAAAACCTAAAATGGCTTTTGAACACAGCTCTTTTTTTGTTGCCAAGCTTTTTATAAGCTTGACCTATTATTAAAATTTAATTTTGTCTAAACGGTTGATAAGCATTCCGCCCACAAGACCGATTACCACACCCGCAATAGTACCGCTTATAAGCAATACGGGAAGGTAATATACAATTTGAGGGGTGTTTGTCCACAGGCATGCTGCTGCTATTTGACCAACATTGTGAAGCACTCCGCCAATTACACTAACGGTTATGGTAGAGAATTTTTCTGTCTTTTTCAAAAGTATCATTCCAAGCAAGCTAAGAGCTGCACCGGCAAGACTGAAGCTTAAAACCTGTACATTACCAAAAAGCAATGATACAAGAGCAACACGTATAACGCTTACTATAACAGTTTCCTTCCAGCCTACTCTATACAGCAAAAATACCATAACCAGGTTTGGAAGTCCAACCTTAACACCGGGAACTGCTACTAACGCAGGAATCTGACTTTCAACAAAGGAAAGGATCATTGCAAGCGCTATAGATAAACCCAGAAAGGTCTTTTTTTTCGTTTTCATAAAACCTCTCCTTTCAATACAAATCAGCTAACTAAATCAACCTCGCTATCAGCTGCTCCGTAAACGGTAACTGTAAGCTTGTTGGGAAGACAGGTAATTGTTTCACCCGTTTTATTTACCTTACCCTGCTTTACGCAGAGGTGATCAGGACAGTTGGCTTCTATCAGAAATGCCTCACCGTCTTCAATGCGGAGAATATTAGTTCCTCCGTTAAGCTCATATTCGCCATCCTGGTCAAGATTATATCTCGCTACCTCAATGCCGTCCACCTTAACAACAACGTATGCGCCGTCCTCTTTAGTGAGGGTGATAACGGCAAAGAGTATAGCAATAACCAAAACGATTGCGCCTATGAGAATATAATCGTTCTTCTTCATCAGAACTTAAACTTGAGAGCAAGAAGTGCAAGAACTATCATTCCTGCTGTAAGAAGATCGATAGGAAGTCCACGGAAGGACTTTGGAATAGCATCCTCATCAATCTGACGGCTGAGCTTCGAGAAGAGGGTGAATGTAAGCATAAAGCCAATACCTACTGCCGCTGCAGTAAGAACAGCCTCACCAAAGCCAAGCTCTGTGTTGTGAATGCAAAGACCGAGAACCGCACCGTTGATAGCGAACTTAACGAAATCGGAACGGCAGTAGTTATCAAGAATGCTCTTTGCAACAAGGTGAAGAAGCTCAACAACACCGAGAATTACGAGAACAAATACGAAGATCTGAAGATAAGGAACTGCAGAGAGAAGGTACTTGTTAATTGGCCATGTAATGAGAGTAGTAAGAACCATTACAACTGTTGTACCAAGACCGAGAACCAAGGATCTGTTTCTTGTTCTGTGATTTTCGAGAGCTGCACCTGTACCAAGGAAGTGGAGGAATGCATAGTTGTTTGAAAGAATACCAGCAAGTATGATACCAAGAATAATTTCAAATGTCATAATTAGTTATCCTCCTGTTCATTGTGATGATGAAGACCGGTTACTTTGTTAATAACAGCCATAACGATTGCAAGAACAAGGTAACCACCGAATGCTCCAGTAAGAGAGGAAATCTTGTAATCCTGAAGGAATGCAATCTCTATACCCCAGATAGTAGCATTACCGAGAGCCTCACGGATAAGAGCGCAAATTACCATAACAACGGTAAAGAATACGCCTGTGATAAGAGCTGTTTTAATAGATTTTGCTTCTCCGCTATGATCTGCAACCTCCTCACAGTCACGGTAAACAACAGCGCTTACTGCAACGGTAGCAAGGTGAACGCCAAGCATGTTTGTAACTTCAAAGAAGAATGCCTGCATAACCATAGAAATGAGAGAAACGAAGCCTGTGATAATAAGGAGATAAGCAGGCATTTTTGCATAAACTGGAATAACCTTATGAAGTGCAGAAACTACGATAGAGGAAAGAAGCATTGCAACAAGAACTGCAGCGCCCATACCGAGAGCAGCACGAAGATCAGAGCTGGAAGCCATTACAAATCCTGCGCCAAGCACAAGAAGAACAGAGGGAGTACCCTTTAAGAGATATGAAGTTTTAGTTGTTTTCATTACTGCTGTCCTCCTTTGATAGAATTGAATGCGTCAAATACGTGAAGTGTAGCCTTTTTCATAGTATTAGATGAAATAGTTGCACCTGTGATAATAGCCTTATCGCCTGTCCAACTGTCAAGAGTTTCACCTACAAAGCCGTCTTCATATCCATTAAGAACGTCTTTATCGAATTGCTGATAATGCACGAAATCATCTACTTCAAATACAAACTGTTTTGCATCAACCTTAGCAATTGCACCGTTACCATCAACAATCATATAAACATCCATTGTAAGGTTTGACCAACCGATGATTCTTGAGTAGAATGCATAGTATGTTGCTCCGTCATATTCAAAGCTTACTGCTGCAACCACTGTATTGTAGGTGTTAACCTCAACATTAGCAAAATTAGAAGCGCCTGCCATAAGCTCGCTTACCTTTGTAGTAAGATCAGCTGTATAGGAAGTTTGGTTAGCAGAAGCGTGAGCCTTTGCCTCAACAACAACCGCGGAATGAGCACTTGTTACATCATTTCCATCAGCATCGTAAACCACAGCAGCACCTGTAGCATTTACTATTACAAAGTAGCTTGTACCATTTTCAGAAATAGCATACGCAAAGCCTGCATCAATACCCGACTTAACAGCATAAGTGATGTTTCCGGATACAGACACAGCAGTAAACTTATCAAATCCGGTGGTCTTTCCAGCAAGAATATCTGCAAGAATAAGGTCGTCAGATTTAGTAGCCGCAACTATAAGATTGTTAACAGCAAGAGCTTCCATTGCAGAAGCAACGGCTTTCTTAAACGCCTTAGATGAAGTAGTTGCACCGGCAACGATTGTAGTATCCACCAAAGTAGAATCCTTGCCAAGGTAAGAACCAAGATGCTCATCTTTATCTAATCTGTTGTTGTAATTGGCGTCAGCCTTTTCACCATAATTGTCGATCTGAATACCACAAATCTTACCATCAGCAGAAATACCTACGGTAATCTCCATAGGACTTGCAGAATACTCAGTTTCAGCTGTGCAACGAACTACAAAGCCAAGGCCATTCTTTTCCTTGTAGATAGAAAGAACGTTTGCGGGAACGTTAGTAAGTGTAGAAGCAGAAGCATTTTCGCTGCTGTAAATAAGAGCGTCGCCACCGAATTCTGCGCCCTCGGGCATTACTGCAAGAAGGGGAGCAAGCTCTGCGCCTGCATTGTGAGCTTCAATACGAGGGCCTGTAATAAAGTTAAGGCCGAACATAGCGCCTCCGAATGTTACGGAGATAATGAGAATTATAAGAAGTGTCTTTAAGAATTTCATTACTTAATACCTCCGAGTGTTCTTTTCTTTGTAAAATCGGAAATATAAGGAGTGAGAAGGTTCATTGTAAGGATAGCAATAGAAACACCCTCGGGGAATGAACCAAACTGTCTGATAGCGAAGGTAAGAAGACCTGCACCAACGCAGAATACTACTCTGCCAAGACCTGTAATAGGAGTGGTTACATAGTCAGTAGCCATAAAGATAGCACCGAGAAGAAGACCACCTGCAAGAACGTGCTGGAGAGCAAATTCAAAGTTAAATCCACCTGCGATAAGGTAGCAAACAAATACTGTTGCAACGAAGGAAGCAGGAACGTACCACTTAATAACTCTGCGAGCTACAAGATATACAAAACCGATGAGAAGTGCGATAGCACATGTTTCACCAATTGTACCACCATGAGCACCAACAAGAAGCTGGAGAACGGAAGGAGCACCGGATGCAGCCTCTGCACCCTTATTAAGAGCATCAAGAGGTGTTGCACCTGCAGAAATTTCAGGAACTGCCTCACCAAGGAAGTTAAGCTTGAAGAGGGGATTGATCTTTACTGCTCCACCTACTGTACCAGCAAAGGTAAGAAGCATAAATACTCTGGCTGTAATTGCAGGGTTAACAAGGTTCTTACCAATACCACCGAAGAGGCACTTTACTACTACGATAGCAAATACAGAACCGATAACACACTGCCAGATTGGCACGTTAATGCTGAGGTTGAGGGCAAGGAGAAGACCTGTTACTACTGCGGAAAGATCGCCAACAGTCTGCTTTTTGCCTACAAGAAGATTAAAGAGGAACTCGGACACAACTGCTGTAGCAACGCAGGTAAGAGTAATCCAAAGAGCCTGAAGGCCGAAGATGATAATACCTACTACTGTTGCGGGGAGCATTGCGATAACCACATCAAGCATAATGTTGCGTGTGGATGAGCCCTTTTCGTGAATATGAGGTGTTGAGGAGATGTGGAGCTTAGCCATTATTTGTTACCTCCTTCTTTTTTAGCTGCGTCGTACTTTTTAAGGAATGATTTTGCATCCCAGTTGATCTGAAGAAGAGGACGGTTTGCGGGACAAACATAAGAACAGCAAGCACAGTCAACACACTGACGAACGCCTGTGTCAATAAGCTTCTTTGCACGCTTGTCCTCATCCTTTTCCTTAAGAGCCTTATCTACGTAAGCTACGCTGATACCAACGGGACACTTGTCGATACAACGACCACAGTTGATACAAGCAGAAGCCTCGGGAAGAACTGCGCTCTTTTCGTCAAATACAAGAACTGCATTAGAAACCTTAACGATAGGATCTTCTACAGAGCAAATTGCAGTACCGTTCATAGGACCACCAACAACTACCTTGCCGGGAGTAGCCTTGAGACCGGTAATTTTTAAGAGCTCGCTGATTCTTGTACCGATAGGAGCGAGGATATTCATTGGATCGTCAACAGCAGGGCCGTCAACAGTAACGATTCTATCTACAAGAGGCATACCTGTGTTAAGATAATGCGCCATCTTTGCAAGAGAGGAAACGTTAATAATAAGTGCGCCAAAGGAGGGGAAACGTCTGCCTGCAATAGCAACTCTGCCGGTAGCATTATAGAGCATTACCTGCTTTGCGCCCTGGGGATAAATTGTTTTAAGCTCGTGGATAACAACATGCTTCTTGCCTGCGAATCTACCCTTAAGGAGCTCGATAGCATCAGCCTTGTTCTTCTCGATGCAGATCTTGAATGTAGCCTTGCCAAGATACTGGCTCATGTATTTACGAAGATACTCAATACCATCCTCGATGAGATCGGAATGTTCAAGCATCATTCTGTGGTCACTTGTGATATAGGGCTCACACTCTGCAGCGTTGATAAGTACGGTATCTACCTTATAATCGGGGTTGGTAGCTTCATTAAACTTTGCCCAGGTTGGGAAAGCTGCACCACCAAGACCAACTACACCACTCTCTCTAACTGCCTGAAGGAAGCTGTCACAGTCTGTGATAACGGGAGCCTTAACTGTTTCGGAGATTTCCATTTTTCCGTCACTCTCAATGCGGATAGCCATTGTACCCTTGCCATTAGGAGTATCCATAGGAGAAATCTCAACAACTGTACCTGATACAGTTGCGTGTACGGGAGAAGAAAATCTTCCCTCTTCTCTTGCGATAAGCTGACCAACCTTAACGTGATCGCCAACTTTTACGATAGGTTCGGCATCGTGACCCGAATGCATATTCATAGGAAGCACAACTTCTTTAGGTGTTCTGAGGCGCAATGGTGCGCAAGCTGCTGTGTTCTTATTGTGAGGCACGTGCAAAGATGAAATATCTTTTTTCAAAACCGTCTCTCCTTTCTTGAATGTAAGAATTTGTAAATTTATGTTAACATTAAAATTGTTTTCGAGTTTATTTTTGCTGATTACTGTGCTAGGTAATCCTTGTAGCCTTCCGTTTTATACTGCGTTCCATCCTTGGCTATCCAAAGAACGTCTACTCTCGCATCTATCTTTTCAAGGACCTTAAGTCCGTCCTCGTAGCTCATAGAAAACAGCGCAGTTGAAAGTGCATCTGCAAGTCCGCTGTCGCTTGTAAGAATAGTTACAGAACTAAAGTAATCGGAGGGCATAAGTGTGTCTTTATCAATAATGTGATGATATTTAACACCGTTAGCATAATAGTATCTCTCATAGTCACCGGAAGTAACACAGGAGATGTTTGCAATGTTGATATATGAGGCATATCCACCCTTGTTATGCGGATCTGTTACGCCGGTTTTCCAGCCTGTACCGTTGGGCTTGTAGCCAACAATTCTGATATTTCCACCAATGTTGAGAACGTAGCTTGTAGCTCCATCGTTTTCGAGATATTTAGCTGCCTTTTCGGTAGCATATCCCTTGCCGATAGCTCCAACATCAATAGAAGCCTTTGGATCGGAAATACGAACGGTTGAATTTTCAACATCTATCTCAAGGAGTGAAATGCTAGTATGCTTATTTGCCTCGGCAAGCTCCTCTACTGTGGGAATTCTCGCTTCGCTAGGCTTTTCAGATGCCTCGGTTCTGCAATCGTGCCAAAGCTTCAAAACAGAGCCCATCATAACGTTCATTTCACCACCGGTGATGTCATAAAGTTCCTTTGTATAAAGGAGAAATTCAATAAGCTTTGAATCAACCTTAATAGGCTCGCCACCTGCATTGAGGTTTACTGTTTTAAGGTTGTTTATTCCCGAATATTCGTGATATATGTCAAAGAGCTGGTGATACTCGTACAGAATATCGAATACGCCATTTGCTCTCTCTTCAAATTTTTCGTCTTTTTGATTCTCGTAGTGATAGTTAAGAACATTAGAAACGGTATCAAAGCAAGCAAAGTTTTTTATGCCCACTCCAACAATTTTACCGTTTGATTCAGGTGCCTTATCTGCAGTTGAAGGGCAACCCGTCATAAAAACGAGCAGCCCCACAACAAGACATAGGCAGGATATAGATTTGAATAGCTTCAAACTTTTATCTCCCTATAAAATATTTAAATTATCTAGCGTTAGTAACAGACTGTGCTACAACTGCCTTGATAGCTGTGATCTGGATTGTGCAACCAGCAGAAAGAAGAGCGTCGTCAGCAGAAATAACGTAGTCTCCAACTACCTTTGTTGCCATGTTAGCAACCTGCTCGCCAGTCATACCAACAACGTGCTTGGAGAATGCTTCAGACTGAAGGTACCATTCAAGAACCTTACCGTCACTGTTCCAGTCCATAGACTGACCGAACTTAGCCATATTGTAGCCTTCCTTAAGCTCACGCTTTGTACCAACGAATGTCTTTTCACCAAGAGCGCCATCTACAACAGTGATCTTAGGCTGGATAGCATCGTTAAGAGTAGCAAGGATCTTACCGTCAGCAACAACTGCGCAAGCGAAATCGGAGTACATCTTTACTTCAGTAGCAGTAGATTCATCAGCAGTAGAGGTAGCAGCAACACCGAGAGTGAAGGAACCGGGAACAGCTGTGAATGTCATACCCTGCTCATCGTTGCAAGCCTTAGCAACAGCAGCCTTGAAGTCAGTGATCTGGATTGTGCAACCAGCAGAAAGAAGAGCGTCATCAGCAGAGATAACGTAGCCAGCGCCTTCAACTACCTGTGTTGCCATGTTAGCAACCTGCTCACCGGTCATACCAACAACGTGGTTTTCGAAAGCCTTAGCCTGCTCATACCATTCTTTAACAACGCCGTCTTTGTTCCAGTCCATAGACTGACCGAACTTAGCCATGTTGTAATCGTCACCAAGTTCCATCTTGGTCTTGAATGTCTTAGTAGCATCAACAGCAGTGATATCCATCTTGTTCTGAACTGCATCGATACGGCAAAGAACGATCTTGCCATCCTTGTCAAGAACTACTGTAGCAACAGTAGCGTCAACCTGTGCAGTTGTGTCCTTAGAGCTGTTCAAATCAACAACGATACCCATACCGAGCTTGTACTCAGCTGTTGTGGGGGTTACAGGTGTTTCAGGAGTAGGATCCTGTGTCTTGTCATCATCGCCACATGCTACAAAAGCGAAGAGCATGCAAAGGCAAAGTGCGAGTGCGAAAATCTTTTTCATTTTCTTAAATCTCCTTGTTTTTTTGTTTTTTGTTTTGTTTTTGTGATTTTTGCGTTGCCGAGTTTCATCAGCCAAGGTTTGCACACGTGCGCATGCGCGCCTCTACCCATAAAAATCGCAAGTTTTTCACATACGCAAAAGATTATATCACATAGTGCGCGCGATGTCAATAGTTTTTTGATAAATTTTTGTCAAATCGAAAATATTATTCATAAATATACAAAAAAGCGCAAAAAGTCATCTATTTTTTTATTAGATTTAGAAAAAATTTTGGTAAATTTAGACTGTTATTTTACTTTTTAACAATTTTTCCTACATAATTTTATTAACACACGCGAGGCAGAGCAGCAAAAAATGTTCATAAAAATTTGACGGTGTATTTCTGCCCTACAAAAAAATCCGAGTTACTACGCGTTTTCTTATTTCTCCGATTGGTTAAAATCGCTAAAAACAATTTTGGTTTTTGATAAAAATTACCAATATAACAAAAAAATACAAGCAACCGGTAAAGTGTATGCCCTCACACAGCTGCTTGCATTAATTAAATTAAAATTCTATCTCCAAGGAAACAGGACAATGATCACTGCCAAAAACATCATCGTGGATGCCGGATTCCTTGATATTCTCTAAAAGTCGAGCGGAGGTAACAAAGTAATCTATTCTCCAGCCAATGCCCTTTGCCCTAGCCTGAAAACGATACGACCACCAGGAATATTTTACTTCTTCAGGATAAAGCGAACGGAAGCTATCTATAAAGCCTGCGTCAAGCAATTCTCCAAACTTTCCTCTCTCCTCGTACGAGAAGCCGGGATTACCTATGTTAGTTTTTGGGTTTTTAAGGTCGATTTCGTTATGTGCCACGTTAAGATCTCCGGTATAAATAACCGGCTTTGATTCATCCAGCCTGGAGAGATAGGCGCGCATATCATCTTCAAACTCC
>JAZKZW010000064.1:0-11456 GCA_045612865.1 Eubacteriales bacterium | reverse complement strand
CCTACAGATTCGGGAGTTGCGGCGTTAATTCCCTCTCTTTGCAAATAAATATTTACAGAAATAAGGGTTATCGCGCCAACAACAATGATAATAAATGTCTTAACCTCTGCACTGAATATCTCTTTCACCCTCTTGCGGAGCAGAAGATAGTAGGCATTAAAGTTAACTGCAAAGATCAGCATAAATACAGTTGCCAACCACTGCTGCAGATGAGTCATCGAGGCATAGGAGTCATTTCTGATACCAAATCCACCCGTACCCGCAGTAGAAAAGGCGTTGCAAAGAGCCTCAAAGAAAGGCAGTCCCGCCGCCCAGTAGCTAACAAAGCAAACCGCGGTCAAAACAAGGTATATGCCGTAAAGTATAAGGGCTGTTTCGCGCACCCTTGGAACAAATTTAGAAACATCGGGGCCGGGGGACTCTGCCTTCATAATATGCATATTCTGTCCACCTGCCAATGGGAGAAAGGCCATAATAAACACAAGCACTCCCATACCACCAATCCAGTGGGTAAAGCTTCGCCAGATGAGAATAGACCTGGGCAACCACTCAACCGCAGTAAAAATAGTAGAGCCGGTGGTAGTAAAGCCGGAAACCGTTTCAAAGAGCGCATCAATAGGATTATCAAGCACTCCCGTAAGCATAAAGGGCACAGCGCCAAAAATACCGAGAACTATCCAGGCAAGGGACGCAATAACAAAGCCCTCTTTAGCATAAAGAGTTGTATCCTTCGGCTTTTTCAGCGAAAGAAGCTTACCGACCACAAGGCAGATCGCCGCCGAAATGGCGAACATCAAAAGAGAGTTCCACTCCCTATCCTTATCGGCAGTAAACAGCGCCGAAAAAAGCGCAGTTATCATGGGCACAGCCATAAATCCTGCCTCAAACATGAGGATAAGACCCATAGTATGCCGTATCATTTTATAGTTCATAAGCCACCTCTCACTTCAGTATATCTCTGAATTTCTTGAGAGAAAGCTCCTTGGCAACAACGATAACCGAGTCACCAACAAGAATAGAGTCACCACCACGTGGAAGAATGATAGTTCCGCCTCTGCGGATTGCGGCAATAAGAACACCGCTCTTAAGCTTTCCGTTAAGCTTTGAAAGAGGAACATCAACAATACTTGACTCTCTGGTAATCTTAAACTCGCAAACCTCAACCACACCGGGAATAAGGTTATAAAGTGATGTCATCTCATCGCCACGCTTGCCAACCATACCGCGGGCATAACGGATCACGATGTCTGATGTCATATCCTTGGGATAAACGATGGAATCTATATCAAAATTATCAATAATACCGTCATAATCCACTCGCTCAACACGGGTAATTACCTTGCGGTTGCCTGCATTTTTCGCAAAGAGAGAAAGAAGAATATTATCCTCATCCTTATTTGTAAGAGCAACAAAGGCATCTGCACGGGAAATACCCTCCTCGCGTAGCACATCCTTGTCTGCAGGGTCTGCATTTATAACGGTAGCATAGTCAAACTCATTCGCCAGTCTAACGCAGGTGTCATAATCCTTTTCAACAATCTTAACGTCAATGCCTGAACCCTCAAGCATATCTGCAAGATAATAGCTGGCCTGATCGCCGCCGAGAATCATAACGCTCTTTGCCGCCTCGGTATCAACACCGATCTTCTTGAAGAATGCCATAGCAGTTCTCGGAGTTATAACAATAGAAATAACGTCCCTCTCCTCAAAGGCAAAATCACCGTCAGGAATAAACACCTGATCGCCGCGCTCAACAACGGCAAAAAGAACCTTGAGCTTAAAGGTAAGCGCCGCCTCCTTAACCGTCATACCAACAAGGCGATTTCCCTCGGGCAGCCTGAACTTCAAGATCTCAACCTTGCCACCAAAGAAGGGCTCAATGCTGATTGCCGATGGGAAATTAAGAATACTTGCAATCTCCTGGGCGGTATTATATTCAGGGTTAATGATAAGGGCAAGTCCAAGCTCATCGCGCAGATATGAAGCCTCATCAAAATACGCATTGTCGCGCACTCTGGCAATAGTTCTGACTCCGTTATATCTGTTCGCAATAACGCAGGAAAGCATATTAAGCTCGTCCGAGCCGGTAACGGCAATCATAAGGTCGGCTTTTTTAATCCCCGCCTCCTCAAGAGTTGTATGAGTAGCGCAGTTGCCCACAATACCCATAATATCATATTTTGAAACGAAGCTCTTTACCCTCGCTCCGTCCTGATCGACCATGGTAACATCGTGTCCCTCGCTATTAAGCTTACCGGCAAGCATTCTGCCCACCTTACCACAGCCAACGATAATTATTTTCATAATCTTTTCTCCTACTAAAGTTCAAAAAGACTTTTTAATGCCAAAAAATGTTAATATTTATTTGCAAAAACCTATTATTCGGTTGTGTAGTTATCAAAGTAGCCCTGGATATAAACAATTGGAGTGCCCTTGTCACCAGAGCCTGATGTAAGGTCGCAGAGAGAACCGATAAGGTCGGTAAGCTGTCTTGGAGTTGTACCCTCGGACGCCATTTTACCAACAAGGTTATCGTCCTTTGCCTTGATCTTATCCTTGATAGCAGCGCGGAGCGCCTCACCCGAAAGGTCTGCAAAATCATTGTCCGCAAGGTACTTGAGCTTAAGCTCGTTTGGTGTACCCTCAAGGCCCACTGTATAAGCAGGAGAAACCACAGGGTCTGCAAGCTCCCAAATCTTTCCTACAGGATCCTTAAACGCGCCGTCACCGTAAACCATGACCTCAACTTTCTTGCCTGTCTTTTCAAAGAGGCTTGTCTGAATAGCGTCAACAACCTGCTGGCAATCCTTTGGGAAGAGCTTTACAGTATCCTCTGTCGCCTTATTTGAGCCGAGAAGACCATAATCTTTGTTAAAGCCCGAGCCGTCAATGCTCTCTGTAAGAATCTCGTCCATACCCCAAACGGTGCTGGCACCTGCAGCCTTGAGAATTCTCTTTGTTCTATGTCTTGTATGAATGTCGCAGTTAAGCACGTGCTTTGTGTAAGGAAGAATAGCTCTAGGATCATTTGCAAAAATAATCTCGCAGTCAGCGCCCGACTCACGGATAAGCTCCTCATAGAACTCAACGTAGTCAACTCCTGTAAATCTATGCTTCTCGTAGCCAAAAAGCTCTCTGTATCTTTCGAGAGTAAGAACATCGGAATAAGGATTAACTCCCGCCTCGTCAACACGGTCAAGGCTTACCAAATGGTTGCCAACCTCGTCGGAGGGATAGGAGAGCATAAGCACAACCTTTTTAACACCCTTTGCAATTCCGCGAAGACAGATAGAAAAACGATTACGGCTGAGAATTGGGAAAATAACGCCCACAGTACCCTCCGGGAACTTTCTTCTCACGTCCTCTGCAATATTATCCACGGTCGCATAGTTGCCCTGTGCTCTTGCAACGATAGCCTCTGTCATAGCAACTATATCTCTATCCTTTATCTCATAGCCGTGAGCCTCGGATGCACCGATAACTGTGTCAACAACAATTTTAACAAGATCGTCACCCTCTCTGATAATGGGCGCACGAAGTCCTCTTGATGTAGTACCAACCATTCTCATATTAAATATATCTCCTTAAAATAAAGACTCAAAAAAATCAAATAACAAATCCACCCGACACGTTCATAACCTCGCCGGTGATAAAGGAAGCATCGTCAGAAGCAAGATAAAGCGCCATTTTAGCAACATCCTCTACCCTGCCTATTCTGCCAACGGGCGTCTCATCAATAAGAGCGTACATATCCTCTTTTCCGAGATGTGAATTCATATCGGTTGCAATAACTCCGGGGGCAATAGCATTCACCGTAATTCCCGATGGACCAAGCTCCTTTGCCATAGCCTTTGTAAAGCCGATGAGCCCCGCCTTTGCCGCCGAATAATGAGCCTCGCAGGAGGCGCCAACCAAGCCCCACATTGAGGTAATGTTTATAATTCTTCCCGCCTGACGTCTCACCATAAGGGGAATAACCTCCCTTGAGTAAAGAAACGCCGCAGTCAGATTTGTGCCTATACATCTGTTCCATTCATCAAGGCTAAGGTCCTGGAGCAGCGAGAAGGAGGAAACCCCCGCATTGTTAACGAGAATATCAATTCCGCCGAGAGCCTCAACAGCTCTCCTTACTGCCAAAACAACCTGGTCCTCAACCATAGAATCCGCCTTGATAGCCAAAGCGCCTGTTGATTTTTCAAGCTCCTTTGCCACCTCGTCGCTATTTTTATAGGTGAATGCAACCTTGTATCCCAGGGCAGAAAAATGCTCTACCATAGCCCTGCCAATGCCTCGGCTGCCGCCTGTTATAAGTACCTTTTTCATATCTTTAGCCCCCTTATTTTGCGTGCTTTTCCATAATATTTTTTATAGCACTAAAGGATTCATCGGATATATCATGCTCGATTTTACAAGCATCGCTCATAGCAACCTCTTCGCTAACGCCAAGCCAGACAAAGAACCTTGTCAATATCTGATGTCGGTTATAAATCTTCTCCGCCACCTCAAGTCCCACGTCCGTAAGACTGATGTAGCCGTCCTTGTCCACAATGATAAAGCCGCCATTTTTAAGCAGTCCTACCGCACGGCTAACGCTGGGCTTTGAAAAACCCATATGCTCACAAACATCGATAGAACGCACATTAGCTCGCTCTCTTGTCAGTGTATATATTGTCTCGAGATACATCTCGCCCGATTCCTGCAAATGCATAAGGCTTCCTCCCCGCAAAATATTAAATAAATGCTAAAAATTTTTCGCGTAATATTTTAACCATAATAATAGCATATCACAAAATCACCGAAAAATCAAGTTTTTTTTCAAAATAGAGAATTAGTCCACCGAAAATGTCAATTAAAGCCACTTTCCCCATCAACCTGCGCCACGCAAAAAACAATCATTATTTTCATTTTTCAGAGAACCACTAAAAAGAAAAGCGGTGGCAAAAACCACCGCTTAATAGCAAATATGTATATGTAAGTTTACAAAAATGCCGTTTTTAGTACGAATTACTCGCCCTGCTCTTCAGCGCCTTCTTCTGGCACTTCAGGAGTTTCAACACCGAGCTTTCCGGCATACTTAACAAGAAAATCAAGAAGGTCTGCATCAGAAACCTGACCGTTCTCATCAACAGGAATCTCGAGATTACCGTTCATAAGCTCTTCTGTAATGAGTTCATTAAGTGCATCAGCGGTTTCCTGTGGGAGCTGATCTTCGCCGTCACCAATGGTAATGTCAAAGCTGCCAAGGAGTTCTGTAACGGTTTCTTCAACATCTGCCTTAACCTCTTCCTTTTCTCTACCTTCGGTTTCGATCTGAGCAATCTGAGTTAAGCTATCCTTTACTCCTTCAATAACCTCTTCGGGAATTTCCTCGGAACCTTCAGGAACCATAGTGCTAACCATCATCTTTGTAAGGAGAGGAACGATGTGTGCTGTATTTTCATTTGCCTCAAGCTCGTTTGTAAGCTTCTTGAGAACTGTAACGCCATTTTCATCTTCACTTGCAAGAATCTCAACAAATTTATCACCCGCGTCGATAAGACCATTATCTGCTATAATGAACAATACGTTCTTAAATGTATTAAGGTTCTTACCAAGTGTTCTTGTGTTAGTCTTTTCCTCGCCAAAAATGCTGAGCAATTCACTAACCATAAGAGTCATTGGATCTTTTTCTTCTTCAGGCATTTCCGCAAAGATCTGCTCTATCACCTCTGCATACATATTAAGTCCACCACAAGCGATCTTGGAAATAACAACAGAGTCATCCAAACCATCAACAAGAGCAGAGATAATAGCCTTTTCCTCATAAGAAAGTCCATCTGTCATATCAATGTTGGCCAACTGGGAGCCACATAAGCCGAGTCTGAGAATGTTAGGAATCTCATCGCGAAGGTCTCTGTCAATGCCGTCTATCTCAACGGTAGCAAAGTTCTTAAGCACAGCATCACCACCAAGAGCGCCAACTGTCTTAATAACGATGTTTTCTTCAAGAGGAGCTACATACTCATCATAAACATCAACAACCTCTACAAGAGCCTCGTCTTCGCTATCTCTAACAACGTCAACTGCGTCACCTGTAATGTTAACAACGCCTACAACAGGAAGAAGAATGATACCTGCGATAACAGCGCCTTCAATAACACCACCGAGAACGCCAAGGAGCTTAAGCACGAGTGTACGACCCTTAGGAACAAAGAGACCGCCAATGCTTGTAACGATCTTACCAACACCACCTAAAAGCACAAATAAAATTGTGAAAACGATAGGTGCAATAAGAGTGTTAACAACGAGAGCCAATACATAGCCCACCATCTCTAAATCTATATTTGCGTAAGCAGCCAAAGCTTCTTCGGGCAACTCTGCACCCTGTGCCTCAAGCTCTGTCTGAAGAATTGCGAGGAACTCCTCTGTTGTCATTGCACTGCATTCAGCGATAATGTTGCCGCAGAAATTAGATACAACTATAAGTGAAATTGCTGCAAGAATAAGTGTAACTGCAAGGTGAACACCCTGTCTGAAAATGCTTCTTCTGTAGCCCTGGAATGCGCCCCATAAAACAAAAGCAAGGAACACAACTACAGCAACGGTGGATAAAATACCGGACACGTCACTAAGTGTAGCCAAAACCTCTGGGGGAATAATAGAGTTGGTAACCTGATTCATAATCAATCTCCCTTTAAGAATATTATTTTTTTAGCAAAAATGCCAGTAAATATATAATACAACAAAATCTTCCTTTTGTCAATACATTTTTTGCCCCAAACCCCCGCTTCAATTCTTAAGAATTATTAAGCAATCAATCAAGAAAAAAGCCCACCGACGCAACGCATACATCAAGCAGGCTTTTATTTGTTTTATCGAATTTATCTCACAACCGAGGAGTGGCTTTATCTCACAACCGAGAATGGCTTTATCTTACAACAGAGGAATGACGGTAAATATAGAACTCCTCCTGGCTGGGCATCCACTTCTTTTCCTTTGGTGGAAACTGTGCATCAAAAGCCAACACCGCCTCCACATCCTCGCAGCAATCTGCCGCCGTGCTTGGGATATACATATATCTTCTTCCATCAAGGGCGCCCGGCACAAGTTCTGCAACAAGTAATGCCGTTGGAAAATTCCCATCAACTACAAATGAAACATTTTTCTTTTTACAGCTAACAAATCCGCGGCTTACATAGTTTCCGGGGTTTCCAAAATTAATATTTACATCATATCCCATTTTGCGCGCAACATCAAAGGAATGTTCAATCAATATTTTTCCAAGCTTACATCGTTGATATTCAGGTGCAACGCAAAGGGGCCCAAAGGATAGTATCTCCCTGCGTTTTCCCTCCTCGTCCTCGAGCCACGCCTTGGTGTACATAATGTTACCAATAATTTTACCGTCAAGCTCAAGCACAAAGGCAAGCTCGGGAATAAAATCAGGGTGTTTTCTCATCATATGTACGTAATAATGCTCGTCTGCCCCGGGCTTATAAACGTTCCAAAAGGCCTCGCGCGTCAATTCCTCAACAGCCCTGTAATCTCCCTTTTCTTCAAGTCTTATAATAAGATTTTCCATACGCCCACTCCCTTGTAGCAAATCATTTGTATTTCAATTATACCACACCCCTCCCAAAAGTTCAAGTGGCATTCTACCCTCCGAAAAAAACTATTGAAAAAACTCCATAAATATGTTATAATCATATTTAAAAGATGAAAGGCTTACCAAAAACAAATATATGGCACAATTCTTTTCGGGTGTTCTGATCTTTCTTGCATACCTGACACCCTTCGCACTGATTTTACTGCTCGTAAGAAAGCTTACGAAGGTCCCCGATGAACTGTTCAGAAAAATTTTGCATTTCGTACTGCTGGGCGCATATATTCCCCTACTTTTCGGCTTTGCAAAATGGTGGCATTGCTTCATCTTTGTGCTCTGCCTCGGAGTCCTGCTTTTCCCAACCCTCATCTTTGTAGGAAAGATTCCGGGCTTCTCCGCATTTGTAAATGAACGAAAAAAGGGCGAATTTACCTCTAGCATGGTTTTGGCAGTAGGCGTAATGGCATTCAGCATCTTGATCGGCTGGGGTCTTATGAAGGATAAGTTCATCGTTCTTGCAGGAGTATATTCCTGGGGCGTTGGAGACGCCTTTGCCGCATTGATAGGCAAAAAATACGGAAAACACAAAATCACCTGGAAGCTGGCAGATAACAAAAAAAGCGTCGAAGGCTCTGTTGCCATGCTCGTCACCTCTGCCATTGCAGTTTTAGTGGTGCTTTTGGTTCGTGGTGGAATCCACCCGTTCTGGGCTATTGCGATCTCCATTCTTGCTGCGGCTGCATCTACCTTTGTGGAACTCTGCTCAAGGAATGGACTTGATACCATCTTCTGCCCCGCCGTGTCTATGGCGATAATACTCCCCCTTATAACTATCCTCGGAGGCAAATGATATGAAGGACACAAAAAGCGGAATAAAAACCATGCTCCTTTCTGTAATTATGAGCTCTCCCGGCCCATTGGTTGTAGGACTTGGATTGTTAGTTGGACAGAGCTCAACACAGGTAGCCGATTTTGTCAGACGAAGCATAGAGCTCCTTGCAATAATACTTGCCTTAGTCGTCTACTGTATCACTACCAAGGACTCTGCCACAGATGATTCAAAAAAACAGAGATACGAAAAGGGAACAAACCTCTTTGTCAGCGTCGCAATGGTTGTCAGCGGTGTTATTATGACCGCACTGGCTTTAACCTCACAGAGCGAAGATAAAGGAAATGTAATCCCTGGACTTTGCATAGCACTCTTGGGCGTTGTTGCAAACAGCCTATTCTGGATAAAATATAAAAAGCTCGGTGCAGAAACCGAAAACAAGATTTTACTTATACAGAGCAAGCTTTACAGGGCAAAAACCTTTGTTGATACCTCGGTTGTAATAGCCCTTTCCGTTGTGCTTCTGTCAAAGAGCCCCGCCGTTTCATATTGGTTTGACCTCGTTGGAACAATCTGCGTTTCAGCATACCTCGTTTTCACGGGCGTAACATCCTTTATCTCGGAGATCAAAAAATAAAACGTAAATAATAAAACGCAAACAAAAAGGAGGAAACACAATGTCACCTGAAACCTTATTCCCCATAATCATCGGTCTTATTTTGATAATCATCGGTATCTCTAACACAAGAGGCAATATCTCCACCATCCATTCTTACCACAGAAAACGCGTATCAGAAAAAGATAGACTCCCCTTCGGCAAATTGACAGGCGCAGGAACTATAACCATCGGCGCATCCATCATCGCTATGGGCGGACTCTCCTTCGCCGCAGAGCACCTTAACAATGGCATCTACACAACCATAGGCTACATTGTTTTAATCGCAGGCTTTGTAATCGGCTTAGGTCTTTCTTTCTATGCAATGATAAAGTATAACAAAGGCATCTTCTGATTTTTGAAAGAAACTACCTGTACATCCAAAAAGAACCAAAAGGAGAAAACAAAAATGCCAAACGAATATACAACCGAACTAAAAAATACCAAAGTAAGCGTTGACCCAAGCCTTTTAGCCATCGCCGAAAGCTTTGCCAAGGAAAATGAGGAATTCAAGGCCGTAGATCTTCAGCGCCACCTCGAATGTGGATTCGGCACCGTAACCAAAGTTTTAGACGCCCTCTGCGATAGCCACATTATCGAAGCCCAGGATACCACCCCAAGAAAATACAAGAGCCTTGTTAAATAACTGAAAAGCAAAACTCAAAAACAAAAAACAGCACAAGCAACAGAAAGAACACAACACAATATCTTCTTGCAAAAGCAAACAGCCGTTGGGAAATCTTCGCGAAATCTCACCGGCTCTTTTTATATGTAACGCCTAAAAACCTCAAAAAAATCAGTTAAATGCAAACTATAATTTCCAAAACCGCCAATTTTATATACCAAATCGCCCAGTAACCGGATCTTCAAAAATCCCTATCCTCGGTGTGAAAAATGTAAAAACAATAAATAAAATCGCTATAAAACAAAGACCTAAAAAGGCCGCTTTAGGATACTCGCACTTTCCCTCTGACCGCCTAAAAAGCCTGGTTTCATAAATGTACGCCCCTGCCGCCGCAACAAAGAAAATACCAATATTCACCCAGTCTGGCGACTTTCCAATAACTCCATTGTAGGTGTAAAAAAGAATCGGAATAAGCCCCAGGCCAATCAGCATTCCGCGAAGCTTCACGCACCAAAATTCCTCCAGCTCACGGAAGAAAAAGCTTTCTACAATAGCAAAAATAAACATCGGCCAAAAAAGCAGCTTCATATGCTCCCACGTCGATTCATTCACCCCCGAAAAAGGCGCAATCCACCTGGCCTCCCCGAGCCATTCATACAAAAAATGTAGCACCGTCCCTAAAAGAGAAACAACCCCAAAGCCAAAAAGCCCCCATAATCCGTATTCCCTCTTCATTCAAATCTCCCACAACCCAAATTTCTTCTTCATTAAAAAACCCCCGCTTCATCCGGTCTCACCATTCCATCAGTCTTACCACTCCGACCAACGCCCGACTTTCTCCCGCGCAACAGCTTGAATTTATCTTTTTCATACTCTACTGTCGCTTGATTTTAATTTAGTTTATTCCAAACCACAAAGCCATATTCATTAAAAAGCCAGTATATCAACTTCAAATCGCAAAAAACATCACAACGCACCAACCTTTCATCCTCTTCGAATAAAACCAAAAAGCTTTCAGGAAACTACCGACTTTTCATTCTCATAAAATAAAACAAAAAATCCACAGAACTACGTATTTTTCACTCTCATAAAATGAAACAAAAAAATCCACATAATTGCCGTTTTTTCATTATCTTGAAATAAAAACAAAAAAACTTTCACAAAACTATTGACTTTTCCTTTTCAAGGTGATATAATATATTAGGCTTTTGGAAGAAAGCCGTTTTTTGACCGAGAAGCATCGCAAAACAAGTCTCTGGCTTAAACAAAGCTCCGGACTTCAAAGCCATCGTGTTTCAAGCTCAAAGCCGAATAAAAAAGCAAACAAGATCTGGGTGTGGCGCAGTTGGTAGCGCGCTACCTTGGGGTGGTAGAGGCCGCAAGTTCAAGTCTTGTCACTCAGACCAAAATCGGAGGTTCAACCGAACCTCCGATTTTCTTTTATTTTCTCGCAAATCCTCGCGAAATCTCGTGTTTTCGTAACAAATATAACGGGCTTGTTCTTCCCTGCTCCGAGGGTTGAACAAGCCCATTTTTCGCACTTGACCACATGTTTGACCACTTGCGGAGATTTTTGCCTAAATTTCGGCTATTTTTACGAGTCCAATATATCTTCTATCATTGGTTCAACACCTCTGTCTTTTATATCTTCTACAAGGTGTTGCGCACTAAATCGATTTACATCTTTAGCCACAAAACGCAATATATTAGCCGCTGTTTCATTTACAACATACGGAAATTGATTAACAAGCACCGTGTATGCAAA
>JAZKZW010000063.1:0-80425 GCA_045612865.1 Eubacteriales bacterium | reverse complement strand
CTTCTAAGGAGGATCTTAAAAAGAGTACCAAACTCGTTCTCGTTACTGTCGTTGCAGTTGGACTTGCAATTGCTGTAGTTGATACGGTTTGTTCCCTTCTTATAAATTCTCTTGCAGGTATTATAGGCTAAGAGGCTTGATATGAGTAATATTAATGAGAAAAACCTTGGTCCCAGATGGTATGTTGCTCATACTTATACAGGCTACGAAAACAAGGTAAAGGTTAGCATTGAGAAAATCGTTGAAAACCGCGGGCTTGGTCATTTGATTTTTGTCGTACAGGTTCCCGTTGAAACCACTATCGTTACTAACGATAAGGGTGAACAGAAAGAGGTTGAGACTAAGCTTCTCCCCGGCTACGTCCTTGTTAAAATGACGATGACCGATGAGAGCTGGCACGTTGTCAGAAACATCACGGGCGTCACTGGTTTCGTAGGACCAGGATCTGAACCTACCCCCCTTACCGCCGAAGAGATCGCTATATTCAATGTAGAAGTTCGAAATGAGGAGCTTAAGTTTAAGATCGGTGATAAGGTTGAAGTTGTTTCGGGTATCTTCGCAGGATATTCGGGCATTCTTCGTGAGATCAGTGAGGACAAGAAGCAACTTGTTATTCTTGCATCCACTGAAAGACGTGACATTCCTATTATGGTTGAAACCCAGGATGTACGTATCGCAGAATAAGGTATTCCCTTTTGTATGCGCTTCGCCATGAAGCATTAGTGGGAGGGAGAAAAATTCTTTACAATTCTCCCGTTTGAATTACCACATTTGGAGGTGTAAATATTATGGCAAAGAAAATATCCGGTTACATTAAATTACAGCTTCCTGCCGGCAAGGCTACTCCCCAGCCTCCCGTAGGTCCTGCACTTGGTCAGTATGGCGTTTCTATTCCTAACTTCACAAAGGAATTCAACGAAAGAACAAAGAACGACATCGGTCTTATTATCCCTGTTGTTATCACAGTATACGCTGACCGTTCATTCACATTCATCACAAAAACTCCTCCCGCAGCAGTTCTTATTAAGAAGGCATGCGGCATTGAGACTGCTTCCGCTGTTCCTAACAAGACAAAGGTTGCACAGCTCACAAAGGAGCAGGTTCGCAAAATTGCTGAAACAAAGATGCCTGACCTCAATGCTGCTTCTATCGAGGCTGCTATGAGCATGGTAGCAGGTACAGCTCGTAGCATGGGCGTTACCGTAGAAGAGTGATAGGAGGACTGAAGAACAATGGCTAAATTTGGTAAGAATTATAAAGCAAGCGCTGAGCTTGTAGATAAGAGCAAGCTTTACGAATCTGCTGAAGCAGTTGCACTCGTATGCCAGACTGCTAAGGCAAAGTTTGATGAAACTGTAGAGCTCCACATCCGTCTTGGTGTTGACTCTCGTCACGCAGACCAGCAGGTTAGAGGCGCTATCGTCCTTCCTAACGGTACAGGTAAGACTGTAAGAACACTTGTTTTCGCACGTGGTGACAAGGCAGATGCTGCACTTGCAGCTGGCGCTGATTACGTAGGTGCTGAAGATATGGTTCAGAAGATCCAGACAGAAAACTGGTTCGATTTCGACGTAGTAATCGCTTCTCCCGATATGATGGGTGTTATCGGTCGTCTTGGTAAGGTTCTCGGTCCTAAGGGCCTTATGCCTAACCCAAAGGCTGGTACAGTTACTCCTGACGTTGCTCGTGCAGTTCAGGAAGCTAAGGCTGGTAAGATCGAATACCGTCTTGACAAGACCAACATTATCCACTGCCCTATCGGTAAGGTATCCTTTGGTCCTGATAAGCTTATGGAAAACTTCAATGCACTCGTTGGCGCAGTTATTAAGGCTAAGCCTGCTGCAGCTAAGGGTCAGTACATCAAGAGCTGTGTTGTTGCTACAACAATGGGTCCTGGTGTAAAGGTTAACTACGCTAAGCTTGGTAACTAATTTATATAGTTAATAAAAATGGGTGCATTCATTGCATCCGTTTTTATTTTTATGTGCGCGCGATATATTTATATAATGTATGAAATACAAAAGGGCTACCACAAAGGTAGCCCTTAAGCTTTTATGTTCGTCTAGTTGCAAGATTAATGATGTAACTGAAGGATTCAGAAAGATTCTTTGTTCTCCATGTGGGAACTGTACCATCTTCTCTTGCATTTGGATAGTTATAATCCCCTACTGGAGTTGTGTAATCATTAAATCTATTTGACTGAAAATCAAGTGTATTAGCTAATGATTCTTCGAAAGTGATCAATCCCTTATCAATGAAGAACTGGATTGGAGCCGACTGTATCGACTCATTGATAGCTGTATCCATCTGATTTATAGGTTTAGATGTATCAATTATAGAGAAAATACCAGTCTTGGCACCAGGGATAACATCATCTACCGTTAAGCTGTCAATAGCAGATCCCATATTGTTTATAGGCTTATCTGCAAGAACTGCCATTATGCCCTCAAGCTTGGCTCCGCTCTTGTCACGCCATCCTTTGATTGAATCATCGTAGGTATAACCAAGTGCCTCTGCAACCTTTACATTTCCTATTCTGTCAGTAAGCTCATTTTCTTTTGAAAGGTCATTTACTGTAAGATCCGCAAGCTGAGCGAGGATACCTGTTGCTTTAACTTTGCTGTCGCCATTAACTATGTACCAAGCTCCTTCGGGATGTTCCTCTGTAATGAGATAATCATAGCCTGCAACCTTGCCTATTTTAAGATCGTTGAGATCTTTATTCAATGTATTTATAGAAGAACCCGCAAGAGCGCTAATTACGCCGGAAGCTTTATTTCCGTTGCTATCCTTCCAAATGCCGTTATCATTTTCAAGGCCGAGCATATCTGCTACGGTTATATCATTCATTTTCTGAGAAAGTTCTCCAACCTTAGATGTAGCGAGAGCTGCCATGATGCCGGATGCTTTAGTGTCATCACTATTTACCCATTCGCCCTTAGCATTCAACTTAAGGCCAAGTACATCTTTAAGCTCTATATCCTGGATTGCAGACTGCACCTTGTCATTATCAGACATATCGTTGATGCTGAAGCCAACAAATGCACTCATAATACCGCTTACTTCGTTTCCGTTTTTATCCAACCAATGGTCAACGACATCGGTGTTATTACCTTCGGAGTCCTTAACGTAAACGGGAGTATGACCGAGCATTTTACCAATAGAAATTTTGTTAACATCTTCAGCAAGAGATCCTACGTTAGAATCAGCAAGAGCAGCCATGGGACCGGTCACAATATCTCCGCCCTTATACCAGTTGCCATCTTCACCCTTTGTATATCCCAAAACTTCTGATATAGATATACCGTCAATAGTAGCTTGAAGCTTATTGCCGTCCGAAAGCTCATTAACTGTAAGATCAGCAATAGAAGCAGTAATACCAGATGCCTTTATGGGGTTTCCATTTTCATCCACACCCGAGCTCCAGTACAAATGCTCATTGTTTTCATCACAAATTGACTCATAACCAAGAAGGGTTGCAATTTGTATATCTCTTAATGTATCTCCAACATTAGAAAGTTCGCCGATAGCCGTACCAGCGATTTCTGACATTATTGAATCGCCGGGAGCAAGCACAATTGCATCTGAATCATTAACAGATACTATGTTCCAAGAGTACCACTCACCTTCATACATATAGTATCCCAAAATATCTGAAAGTTTCAATGTAGAAACAGATGTACTGATCCAAGTAATTGTTTTGTCTGCGAATGCACCCATCATCTTATCTACAATAACATCATTCTGATACCAGATAATTATTTCTTCCTCTAAAACAAGAGGATTTTCAAAATTATCGTGCATAAATACAGGCAGTTCTTCGCCTTTTTCATATTCTAGGATGTCTGCAATTGTAAGATCTTCAATAATTTCGTCTGTAGAAATGTCACCATTCATAAAATCGGTAACATAAATATTAGCAAATTTACCGGTTATTCCCTTAACCTCATTACCCGTCTCATCTGTCCAAATAAGTACGGTTTTTTCAGTTTCGGGATCAACGGTTTCAACTTCTGTATAACCAAGGAGTGAACCAACCTTCTTGCCGTCAAGTGCTACCATCATATCAAGCTTATATTCGCCTGTTTCTGGATCCTCAACAATAAGATCCGCAAGAGTTGCATCCCCTATAAGATTATTGAGCAAGGTGATATCTGCCATAAATGTACCAAGCAGTGAATTTACTGCAACATCACCGATTGAATTTTCAATAACCTGCATAACGTTTCCTTCACCATTAGACACGGAATCAAGGATGCCTCCAAGGTCGAGGGGAGCTATTAGTTCCATTAATGTAGGATTTGCAGGATCAAGTATTACAACCTGATATTCACCGTTTTCATCAAGCTCATAAGTAACGCCTGTTACGTATCCAAGCTGTACTCCCTCGAAAATATATCCCATATTCATTTCAACAATATCTGCAAGAGTATGATCTTTAACAGTCTCTCTCATAGGATCTGTAACAATATTTGCCAACATTTCCGGAGGGATCATAGCAAAAACATCGGATACAGTAACATGTTCCATAATGTAATCTGTACCTTCAGCCGATAACAAGAAAGTAAAAGGTACATCATTTACAATTGTGTCTGGTAATTTTTCAACAATATCATTGGGCAGAATCAAGCCGTAAGTTTCTATCATCTGCTCAAGAGTGATTTTATTATTTTGAATTGCCTGTATTTCGTTGATAAGATCCTGGAGTGAAAGTGTTGAAATAGGCTTTTCTGCATCGGGATCTATATAATCATCAATTGGCAACTCTATACCGAACTTTTTTGCCCAATCAGAAAGCTTCTGTATAGAAACATCGGAATATGCATAATAAATTCCACCTGCAATTGCGCCAAAGGCTGAGAAGAATCCTAAAATAAATGCTAAACAAAGCGAAACTATTCTTCCCACAAACATAGTAGTTCTACGCATTATAATTTTCCTTTCTTAATAAATTAATGATTTTTGTATATGTAAAATTATGTATTATCTAGTGATATATATTAGTCAATGTCTTCATTAACTGTTTCAGCAAAATTATCAAGGAGCTCTGGTCTCAAAATATAGCGCTTGATACGCTTGAAGGCTGATGCATAATAATATCCATCACAAATACGCTCATCTGTTACAACCTTTAACGTAACAAAGTGATGTCTTTCTTTAGTACCATCTCTCTTTACAGCATCACCAGCAAAAATGCTACCGTAAGAAATGAAAATTGGCAATGTACCAAAATCATATAGATGATGATAAATAGCGGGAATTCCTAAAGAGCCCATAGAAGTAATTACCATAGATCCATGGAAAGGACTGATTTCAGCTAAAGCCTTAGGGAGCAATCCCACATAGTCAAGAGCTTTTAATACAGACACTATTCCGCGAAGGATAGGTCGGGGCATCTTGCTAAGAAGACCGGCAACACTCTCAAAGCTGTTATCTTCACTTGAGATTGATTCTTTAAGAATAACCTGGAACTTTTTGTAAACATTATAAATATTATCACGAGGATCGAATGAAACCTTTATAACCGTATCCTCGGATTCAAGTGACATTTTTTTCTTTACAGTCATTACGCAGGTAATATTATTAGCTGCATATATTCTCTGTCCTGCAATGAATCTATTAATGCTGGGACGCTCAGATAGTACTCTTACATATGCTGCAAGAATTACATGCAAAAGAGTCATATCAGTATAACCTTCAGCATGTTTTTGATCGAGATAACGTTCAACATTAGTGATATCAATTACATCTTCAAAATGATTCTGAGCATCGGCCCTTGTACTCATCAAAAACGGTTCTAAATAAGACATTGCAGGGAGAGTTTTTATACGTCTGCCATCGTATCGATCGCCACGTGATTTCTTTCTTGGCTTATATGCAGGAGTGTCAAATTCAACTATATCGTCATATCTATTTTCAGCAGAAACCTTCTCCACCTTCTCCTCTGTTAATTCTAAAACCTTTGAATTATTAGAGTCCATTGGTTATTCCTCCATTTTAGCGAAAAATCAATTTATGAAAATAATCATAAACACAGTTTATTTTAACACATTTTTAATGATATGTCAAGAAAAATATAACCGCGCCTATTATTTAATGTTATTTTAAATGAATACCGCCCTAGAACAATGTCCTAAGGCAGTATTTTACAAAACCATTTTGAATTATTATTTATTGATCGCGCTTTGCTTCTGCAATAACCTTTTCAGCAATAGCAGCGGGAACTTCATCATATCTAATGAATTCGAAATCGAATCTACCACGGCCTTGTGTAGCAGCGCGGAGAGAGATAACGTAATCCATCATTTCAGAGAATGGTACTTCTGCAAGAACGGTCTGCAATTCACTTCCGTCTTCAGCGGGTTCGATACCCATAACTCTACCACGGCGCTTGTTAAGATCGCCCATAACGTCACCTACGTAGTTTTCAGGAACATAAACCTTAAGTTCGCCTACAGGCTCGAGGAGAACGGGGTTAGCCATAGGAAGACCCTCACGATATGCAATACCAGCTGCAAGCTTGAAGGAAATTTCGTTAGAGTCAACATCATGATAAGAACCATCATAAAGGTTAGCAGCAAGATGAACTACAGGATAACCTGCAAGAACGCCCTTCTGCATTGCGTCTCTAAGCCCCTGCTCAACAGCTGGGAAGAAGTTCTTAGGAACTGCGCCACCGAATACAGACTCGGTGAATGTAAGTCCTTCATCCTCGCCACGAGAGAAAGTAATCTTAACGTGACCGTACTGACCGGAACCACCGGACTGCTTCTTATGCTTACCTTCAACGTCAACCTTTTTCTTGATAGTTTCACGATAAGCGATCTTTGGCTTGGTAAGCTCTACGTTAGCACCGAATCTATTCTTAAGCTTGGAAACTACGATATCAAGATGAATATCACCAAGACCGGAAACTGTAAGCTGCTTGGTTTCTGCGTTGTTTACATACTTGATAGAAAGATCTTCTTCAAGAAGACGGGACATACCGGAAGAAATTCTATCTTCATCACCCTTTGCCATAGGCTTAACAGCCATTGTAAGATAAGGCTTGGGGTAAACGATAGGAGAATATCTAACATCACCGGAAAGTGTGGTGAGTGTATCATTTGTATTAGTGTTCTGAAGCTTTGCAACAACACCGATATCACCACAAGAAAGAGTGTCAACATCGATCTGCTTCTTACCACGAAGGAAGAATATCTTATTGAACTTTTCGTTCTGTCCTGTTGTTGTGTTACGAAGAACCATATCCTTTTTAAGAGCGCCGTTCATAACCTTGAAGAATGACATCTTACCAACGAATGGATCGGCAACAGTCTTGAATACGAACAATGATGTGTCAGAAGATTCGGGATCAATAGTTGTTTCTGAAACAGAACCGTCCTCAGCTACTAGGTGCTCTACCTTACGAGCTGTAGGTCTTGGGAATGATTCGGTAATAGTATCAAGGAATGTCTTAATACCCCAGTTTTTAATAGCTGCACCGCAGAATACGGGAACGATATCACCGGAAATAATGCCCTGGTGAATAGCTTCAAGAGCTTCTTCACGAGCGATAGGCTCTTCATTGAAGAACTTATCCATAAGATCATCGCTTGTCTGTGCTATAGCCTCAAGTAGGATAGCGTGATATTCATTACATACTTCCTCAAACTGTGGAGGAATTTTGCTCTTCACGTATTCGCCTGTAGATTTTTCAAATGTATATACACACATTTCAACAAGGTTTGCAAAACCTATAACGGTGTCACCGTCAATAATCGGAATCTGTACCGGACAGACATTAAGACCGTATTTTTCACGAATCGCGCCAAACACCTTGTGGAATCTTGCTTCACCATCATCAAATCTGTTAATGAAGAATGCCTTGGGAATACCTGCATCTGTTGCAAGCTTCCAAGCAAGTTCGGTACCTACTTCGATACCAGCCTTACCGTCAACCACGATAATAGCAGCGTCTGCCGCTCTTACGCACTGTCTTGCTTCGGCTTCGAAATCAAAGAAACCAGGTGTGTCAAGGATATTGATCTTAGCGCCATTCCAAAGAAGTGGCGCCATTGCCGCAGAAATTGAATAACCTCTCTTAATCTCCTCCGGATCGTAATCGCAGATAGTGTTTCCGTCTGTTACATTTCCAAGTCTATCAGTAAGTCTGGAAATATATAACATGGACTCTGCAAGTGATGTCTTTCCGCCCCCACTATGACCTAGAAGGGCAACGTTACGAATGCTTTTGGTATAAACCTGTTCCATGAGAAGATACTCCTTGTATTTTATTGCTAATATGATAGATGCTAAAAACACCTTATTGACATTATACAATATTTTTTCCTTTATTTCAAGGCTTTTTCTTCAACTATTTGTATTACCAATGTAGAAAAACACGGCTTATCTTTGTGCAAATATCACAAAATCTACCGTGTTTTCAATGTTTTAGTTATTATTGATAAATTAATCTTCGCTTTTTTCTTTTGGACGCATATGTAGTAAAACTTGATAAATATTGCTCACTCCGATAATTTCTACATCCTTTGGAACAGTGATATGCTTTGTCAAATTCTTTGCAGGAAGGATTATTTTTGTGAATCCCAGACGAACTGCTTCTTTTACCCTGTACTCAATATGAGATACCGCTCTTACCTCTCCGGAAAGTCCAATTTCGCCAAATGCAATGAGGTTATCCGGTATAACTTTATCGGTAATTCCACTGATAAGAGCCATTGCTATAGACAAATCTGCACTAGGCTCGTCTAGGTGAATTCCACCGGCAACATTCACATATACATCGTTTTCATAGAACTTAAGTCCCATTCTCTTCTCAAGAACAGCTATCAAAAGACACATTCTATTATAATCAAAGCCATCAGATGTTCTCTTACCTGTTGCATATGCGGACCTGGTAACTAATGACTGAATTTCTGATATTATCGGACGAGTTCCCTGCATAACACATCCAGCGCAAGAGCCACTGGTGTTTTTTGGGCGCTCCGCCATTACCACTTCGCTCGGATTAGGAATTTCTACTAATCCTTTATCTCCCATTTCAAATACGCCGATTTCATTTGTAGAGCCGAATCTGTTTTTTATTGCTCTGATTATTCTGTAGGAGTTAGTGCGCTCGCCTTCAAAGTACAAAACTGCGTCAACCATGTGCTCAAGAATTTTGGGGCCGGAAATTCCACCTTCTTTGTTAACATGGCCTACAAGGAATACGGCGGCATTATTCGTCTTACCATAATTAATAAATGACATTGCGCCTTCACGAACCTGTGTAATACTTCCAGGAACAGAGGTAAAACGCATACTTGAAAGTGTCTGAACGGAATCTATGATTATAACATCAGGTTTTATTCTTTCGCACTCCTCAAGTATCAGGTCTGTATCTGTTTCGGTCAACAAATATATTGACTCACCTACGATTCCAAGTCGCTCTGCACGTAGCTTAAGCTGTCCCTTGGATTCTTCGCCTGAGACGTAAAGAACACATCTACTTTTCGAAAGCTCGGAGCAAATTTGAAGCAAAAGTGTAGATTTTCCGATACCAGGTTCTCCAGACAGAAGCACCACGGAGCTATCAACCAAACCTCCGCCAAGAACGCGGTCCAGCTCTCCCATACCAGTATTTGTTCTCATGTATTCAGGAAGCTCAAGAGTTGAAAACTTCTCTGCCTTATTAGCAAACTCGGGTGTTCTGCCATTATTTATTTGTTGTTTTTTGCTTTTTTCTTTTATTATCTCTTCATCAAAAGAGTTCCATGAGCCGCAATCGGGACATTTTCCAAGCCACTTTGGACTATTGTATCCACATTCGCGACACACATATATTGATTTTGAACTTTTCATTTTTGATCCTTTTCAATTAACTTTTGGTGTTCATATATTCTATAATACCACAAACAATTGAAAAAGACAAGTTTTTTTGATATTCTTTTTGTGAAAGTTTTTCTGCCTCTATAGAATTTGACAAAAAACCACATTCAATTAATACTGCCGGATTATCCATGTTCTCTAAGAGATATATTTTTTTCCCCTCTTTTATTTTTCTGTTATTCTCAGGTTGGAGTGACTTTTTAACACTTGTTTGGATGGAGTTTGCTATCTTAACCGACTCTTCGTTAATAGTAGAATAATAAACCTGCAGTCCCGAATATTTCCCATCTCCAAATGAATTCATATGTACGCTCACAAAGATAGCATTAGGATATTCCTTGGCAACTTTACATCTGTTCCTTAGATCGGATATTTTTCGTAGCCCTTTTATGTCCTCATGCTCCATATACAGTAGCTTATCTTCTGTGCGAGTGTATATTACTGTGTATCCTTTTTCTGATAGCATTTCACCTAACATCAGTACTATCTGAAGATTAAGATCCTTCTCTAATTTACCATTGACTCCTGTGGTGCCTGCATCTTCTCCACCATGACCTGCATCAAGTATAATAATCTTTTCTTCTGTCATAGTTTCAAGCGCTTCAAATTCCAGGTCGTCCCTGTACATTTTAGCAAAAAAACTAAACACCAGCGAAACTAAAACTATGATAGCTACTATGACCATGTTTATGTGTCTAAAAACATTAATTTTACTCAGGTTGATTACTTTGATTTTCATTTTTTCCTCCATTATGTTATATTGACATATTATGATTTGATTTCATAAATCATACGTTTATACTCTTTCGTGTAAATTAATATTGTTATCTTTCAAGATTATTTACAATTTGTTAAACTATTTCGAAAAAAATTTTGTATAATAATAGGTGAAATACTTTGTTACCGTTTTGGAGGGAAAATGGCAGTATTAAGATTTAAAACTGATGAATTCCGTGCATTTCCTGCTGTTTTGAAGGATTATGCCTCATATCAAAATGCTGTTAAAGGCAATAGCGAAAAGACAATTTGTGAATATCTCTTAGACTTAAGGACATTTTTCCGATATATAAAAATGAAATCCGAAGGCAAAGAACTATACGGAGAAGAATTTGAAAAAATAAGTATTTCCGATTTATCTATTGAGGATATAAAAGAAGTAAAAAGCACCGATATATTGGAATTTCTTATATATACAAAGATGGAGCGTGATAATAACACAACAACAAGAATGAGAAAATTATCCGCCATAAAGTCTTTCTTTAAGTATGCGTATGTTAAGAAAAACTATATCGATTCAAATCCTGCCGAAAATGTTGAGGCGCCTAAAAAGGCTTCCACTCTTCCAAAATATCTCACGGTAAAGGAAGCAATCCGTCTATTAGAAACGGTGAGAGAAGACAAAGCTTCCCCGACTAATCAGAGAGATTACACCATTATTACACTTTTCCTTAACACGGGCATGCGTTTATCAGAGCTCGTTGGTTTGAATCTTCAAAGCTTTGATTCTGATTTAGAATTTGTCAAAGTGCTCGGTAAAGGTAATAAAGAACGTATCATATATCTAAATAACGCTGCAAAGGATGCGGTAAAAGGCTATTTACGAATCAGGCTGGATCCAAAATACATAAGAACGTCAGAAAAATCATTCCTTCTTAGCAACAGACAGCAACGAATATCTGCAAAAACGGTACAATGGGTAGTTTATAAGTATCTGGATAAGGCAGGCTTAGGCTCAAGAGGATTATCTGTACATAAGCTAAGACACACTGCAGCAACTCTTATGTACCAAAGCGGAAACGTTGATATCAGAGTGCTGAAAGAAATACTTGGACACGAGCAGCTGAATACTACGCAAATTTATACTCATCTAGGAAGCGCAAATTTACAAAATGCGATGAAGTCGAATCCACTGGCAAATGTTGACTTGACAGATAAAAAATAATCTGCCGCATATTATATATCAAAAATCATTTATATATTATCTCGTCCTCTAGTCTGCTATTTAATTATCGAGCTCTTCGATTTCGTATTGAGATGCAGATTTGAGGACTATTTTTTATGCATATATGAAGAAAATTCAACAAACTTGCCACTATTTTATCATAAAAGCTCTTGACTTATTATAGATTTGATGGTATAGTATATGTGGTGAATTTTGTACTATTTTATAGATACTAGTACTTAGTTATTTTTATGGAAGGAGAGATTTGCTACCCCTTTATAGCAAGTCGTGATTTCATTTTGGATAAGTTTATGAACACTAATTTCAGTCATTTACCGAGTGTATCAGAACTCCGTGCCTCATTAGCCGAAAGCGAAGGCGCAGATGTCAGAAGACAGTTAGCCACCCTTTTTGACAAGGACACATTTGTTGAGGTTGCTGCATACACAAAGCGAGGATATTCACAATTTATAAAGACTGAAAGAACAAATGAATTTGAAGGTGTAATATGTGGATATGGTGCCATTGACGGTAAGCTTGTTTTTGCATTTGCTGAAGATGCTGAAAGAATGAGCGGTGCGATCGATGATCGACATGCAAAAAAGATATGCGATTTATACAAAATGGCAATGGACAACGGCGCTCCGGTTATTGGAATATTTAACTCTAAAGGAATTGACATATTCGAAGGAACTGCAGGACTGGCAGCCTATGGTAGAATAATGTCTTCTGTTGCCAAGGCTTCCGGCGTTATTCCTCAAATTGCTTTTATTGTCGGAAATTGCATAGGAACATGCGCGGCTATAGCTGCGATGTTTGATATTGTAGTAAAAGAAAGTTCGGCTACTCTTTACGTTTCTTCTCCTGTACTTACTCGTATTGACGGCGCACAGGATGCTGTGATTTCTTATACTGCTGACCTCGAGCAGTGTGTAGGTTATATAAGAAGCCTTATCTCTTTCCTTCCCTCTAATTCTTCTTTGGGAATACAGTCTTCCGAAATATGCACAGATAATTTTAATAGAAAGCTTGGCAATATTGACTTTTCAGGCGATGCGTTGGCAGCAATTTCTGTTATATCTGACAATGGTATGTTTTATGAGCTTTCTCATGATTTTTCCAAGGTTGCTACAACCGTTTTGACTACTATTGGTGGAGTAAAATGTGGAATAGTTGCTACCTCATTTAACGAAAACGAAGGTAGAATCACTGCAGATGCAGCGAAGAAAATTGCAAAATTTGTTAATTTCTGCGACAGCTTCTCTATCCCCGTTGTTACTCTTGTTGACTCTCTTGGCTTAGCTATTGACGAAAATAATGAGTTTAATTTCGCACCGGAGCTCGGTAGACTTATATTTGCTTACGCATCATCTACAAATCCAAAAGTAACAGTTATCCTCGGTCATGCTATAGGCGCTTCATTTGTGCTTTTAGGTTCAAAGTCCTTAGGAGCTGACATTGTTTATTCGGTTGACAAAGCAGAAATCGGAGCATTGAATGCCAATAGCGGTGTTGCATTTGCGTGGGATAAATACATCACAGAAGAAAAAACCAGAGAAAGTTTGATAGAAGATTGGAAAGCGTCTGTATCTTCTCCTGTTCATGCAGCAGAAAGTGGCGAAATTGATGATATAATCAGCATAAATGAGCTTCGTGCAAGAATTTGCTCTGCTTTGCTAATGCTCTCTTGTAAGGGCGCACATGC
The DNA here is from genome assembly GCA_045612865.1 of Eubacteriales bacterium. Taxonomy (GTDB): domain Bacteria; phylum Bacillota; class Clostridia; order Oscillospirales; family CAG-272; genus UBA1740. The sequence continues at coordinate 66,908 of JAZKZW010000063.1, read as the reverse complement.
AAAGGTTGCGCGCCGCAAAGTTCTGCCTTTGTAATTCAGGAGGCATCATATGATATTTACGCTTGATCTATTAACGGAAGATGCCATATTGTTGGCTGTGCTGGCTGTTTGTGCCATTATTGCTATTGTGTACCATATATATAAAACCAAGACAGCTAATCGTGCAAATGAAAATCTTGCAAAACATAGTGATACATCTGATACAACTGAAATTGCTCCGAATGATACTAGTAGCGCTGACGAAGAGATTGTCGCAGTTATTACCGCGGCAGTTGCAATGGCAGAAGCAGAATCTGATGGATTAAAATTCAGGGTAGTTTCTTTTAGAAGAATTTGATTTTGAGAGGTAATACAAATGAAAAAATACAACATAACCGTTAACGGTACAACATATGAAGTAATAGTTGAAGAGGTTGAATCAACAGCAACTCCTTCTTATACAGCGCCTACAGTGCCCGTTGTTCCTTCTGCACCCACTATTAACAAGCCTGTTTCAACGGCATCTAATTCAGCAACAGGTGTAATTTCTGTTACATCGCCTATGCCCGGTGCTATTCTTGATGTAAAGGTATCTGTAGGTCAAACAATCAAGAGAGGAGACGTTATTTGCGTTCTCGAGGCTATGAAGATGGAAAATGATATTCCTTCTCCTCAAGACGGTATTGTTGCTTCAGTAAATGTTCAAAAAGGATCTAACGTAAACGCTAATGACGTTATCATAACTCTCAACTAATTTACTCTCCCTTTTAGCACAGTATGTATAAAAGAAAGGACTAAACATATATGTCAAAGGTTTTGATTACAGAAACTGTTCTGCGTGATGCCCACCAGTCTCTGGCAGCAACACGAATGACAACCGAAGAAATGCTTCCCATTCTTGATGATATGGACAAAGTTGGGTATTACGCCCTCGAAGCTTGGGGTGGTGCCACATTTGATTCATGCCTGCGTTTTCTTAACGAAGATCCATGGGTAAGACTTCGCAAAATCAAGGACCATGTAAAAAATACAAAACTTCAAATGCTCTTTAGGGGCCAAAACATTCTTGGATATCGTCATTATGCAGATGATGTAGTTGAGTATTTTGTTCAGAAGTCAATTGCTAACGGTATTGATATTATACGTATATTTGATGCATTAAATGATGCAAGAAACCTTGAAACCGCTATCAAAGCTACAATCAAGGAAGGCGGTCATGTTCAGGCTGCTATCTCTTACACTACTTCTCCATTCCATACAAATGAAGGCTTTGCCCAGTATGCAAAACAGCTCGAAGAAATGGGAGCTAACTCTATTTGCATCAAAGATATGTCAGGCTTGTTAAAGCCATTTGAAGCGTACCAGCTCGTTAAGACTATAAAGAGTACTGTTAGTATTCCTGTAAACCTTCATACACATTACACAGCCGGACTCGGATCAATGACACTTCTCAAGGCTATAGAGGCAGGTGTAGATATCGTTGACACTGCTATTTCGCCACTTGCAATGGGTACATCTCACACTCCTACCGAATCACTCGTTGCAACGCTTCAGGGTACACCTTATGATACGGGGCTTGACCTTGCACAGCTTGATGTTGTAGCAAAATATTTCAACAAGATTCGCGAAAAATATATTGCTAATGGTCTTATTGATCCAAAGGTACTTAAAGTTGATGTAAACGCTCTCCGTTATCAGGTGCCAGGCGGTATGTTATCTAATCTCATCTCTCAACTTAAGATGGCAGGAAAGCTTGATAAGCTCGATGATGTTCTTGAAGAAGTTGCCAATGTAAGAGCTGATGCAGGGTTCCCACCTCTTGTTACTCCTACATCACAGATTGTTGGTACTCAGGCGGTAAATAATGTTATATTTGCAAACGAAGGCAGATATGCAAGAGTCACCAAGGAGTTCAAGGGTCTGGTGAGAGGTGAATACGGTAAGTGCCCTGCACCAATCAATGACGGTTTCAAGAGAAAAATTATCGGTGATGATGAAATTATTGATTATCGTCCTGCAGATAGGATCGCACCCGAAATTGACTCTCTACGTCAAAGAGTAGCTCCATATAGCGAACAGGATGAGGATCTACTTTCACTTGCTCTCTTTGAGCAGGTTGCAATCAAGTACTTTGATTGGAGAAAACAACAAAAATATCAGCTGGATTCAAACAGAGATACAAAAAATGGCATTCACGCCATATAAATTGCAGGGCAGTTAAACTGCCCTGTTTTTTTATTTTAAAATGTAAAAAGAGGTCGCGTAACGACCTCTTTTGGTTTATTTGTTTTCAGTATCGTTCTGTTCTGTTTTATCTTCGTGTTTTTTCTCAAAGATATCAGCAAGAACTTCATCAGTAAGTGGTTCACCACTTGCCATACGCTTTGCAAGCTCTTCTCTGCGCGCTTTTTCTTCAGCTTCAGCCTTAAGCTTGTTTGCGTAAGCAATTTTGTTTTCCTCTTCGCTCTGACGTTTCTTTTCATCAAGGATGCCCTCAATAGATTCTATAGTGGGATTTTCCATCTCCATTGCAGCGCGGAACTGATCTTCATCCATAGACTCATTCTTAAGAAGGAACTCAGCTACAAAATGGAGCTTATCAATATGCTCACTAAGAATAGAACGACATCTATCGTAAGATTCGGTAATAATTCTTCTGATTTCCTCATCAATCGCTGCAGCAGTTGCCTCGGAATAATCCTGACCAGAAGAAAAATCTCTACCAAGGAATACTTCATCCTGTGAGTGCTGTGGCGCATAAAGCACGGTGCCAAGCTTATCGCTCATACCATATCTCATTACCATATTTTTGGCAATAGATGTAGCGTGCTGAATATCGCCGGAGGCTCCTGTGGATATGTCGTCAAGCACGATTTCTTCAGCAACTCTGCCACCAAGGCTTTTTACAATAACGTCAAGCATCTGATTCTTTGACATTGTAAACTGATCTTTTGTTGGGGCGCTTACAGTAACACCACCAGCATTTCCGGCAGGTATAATTGTTATGTGTTTAACGGGATCTGTGTGTTTGCAATAATATGATGCAACCGCGTGACCTGCCTCGTGATATGCACAAAGTTTATTATCTTCGGGAGTTCTTACTCTTGTTTTCTTCTGTGGGCCAAGGAGCATCTTCATAAATGACTCTTCAATATCATTCATTCCAATAAGAGACTTATCGTTTTTAGCCGCTCTGAGCGCTGCCTCGTTCATTAAGTTAGCAAGATCTGCACCTGAGAAACCAATTGTTGACTGTGCGATCTTTTTGAGGTTAACAGTTGCTTCCAGCGGTTTATTTCTAGAATGAACACGTAGGATCTCTTCTCTGCCCTTGATATCGGGATAATTAACTGTTACCTGTCTATCGAAACGACCCGGACGAAGGAGAGCGGGGTCAAGAATGTCTACACGGTTTGTTGCGGCAATAACAATGACACCAGAATGAGTTCCAAAACCATCCATTTCAACAAGGAGCTGGTTAAGAGTCTGCTCACGCTCGTCATGTCCGCCACCAAGCCTTGTTCCTCTTCGACGGCCTACTGCGTCAATTTCGTCAATAAATATAATGCTTGCCGGTGTTTTTCTTGCATTTTCAAATAAGTCTCTTACTCTTGAAGCACCTACACCAACGTACATTTCTACGAAGTCTGAACCTGAAATTGAGAAGAAAGGAACACCTGCTTCACCTGCAACTGCCTTTGCAAGAAGTGTTTTACCTGTGCCGGGAGGGCCTACAAGGAGAATACCTCTTGGAATTCTAGCTCCAAGCTTAATAAACTTTTCAGGATCCTTTAAGAATTCAACAACTTCTTCAAGCTCTGCTTTTTCTTCATCTGCTCCAGCTACATCAACAAACTTTACAGCGTTCTTGTCATTTACAGCAACCTTAGCCTTTGACTTAGCAAAAGCTCCGGGGCGTCCTGCGGCTCCACCTGCTTGTGATGCTTGGCGTATCATGAATATCCAAAGTCCTATAACTACAATACCTACAATTATATATGGTAAATATGCTAAATACCAAGGGGTCTCACTTGGTGGAAGAATCTCTAGATGCTTGAGAACAGGCTCTTTTTTACCAGTCTCCGGTGACTGTTCAGGATCACCTGGAGTCTCATCTGTGGAATTATCAGGCACATTAACAGACTCATCATTCTTTGAATGGTTTTTTTCTGCTATTGATACAGCGTGCTCCATCAAAAATGTAAACGTGAATGAATAACTGTAATCCTGTTCCTCTTGAGTATATTCTCCATTATCATCAAGCTTATATGCTTTGATTTTAGCTTTTCCATTTTCATCAATGATAAGTGAAGTTACCACATCATCTTCCAGCAATTGAATTAATTTACCGTAAGTAATGGTCTCTGGCTCTTTCTCTTGTGGAGAGAAAATAGAAACAGCTAACACAACCGCAAGTACGATAACCAAAAGCATTGCTATGCTCTTAAAATTTGCCTTCATTTAAGTGCTTTCTATACCTTTCTTGTTACAACTTTATAATCGTTTATTGTCTGCTATATAAAAAGCAGATTCGTCCGCATCCGAATAATTAACAGCTAGAGTTACATATAAATGCTCACTCTTATACTCCGACATATCATCGCGAACACCAAAACCAGGAACCCAAACAACTCCGTTGTCATCACACAAAACTGGAATATATGGTCTTTTTGATTTTGGAATTTTTCTATCGTTGAATAGTTTTTTTAATTTATGCGTCATACCGTTATAAAATACCGCGTCGCCATCTCGTTTAGGACGAATAAACAATCTACCAACTATTATAGCAGATGAAAGATCTGCTTGTATTGAATTTTTGTAAACTTTTAGAGAAGTTTTATCTATTTTTTTATCAGTAAGATATAAAACTGACTGATATTCTGCTATATCATTCTTTCCGTTTTCCAAATAATAAAGATAATCGGGAGCTGTAGCTTTTTTATCAGTAATATAAGATATTCCGTGTTCTGAAACAAAGCGCAGTCCGTAAGGCAGTGATACTTCAAAATTATCCTCTGATAAAAGTGATAATACCATTTCCACGTGCTTAAGTTCAAGCGTTACTGAATAAGCTTCCACCATCTTTGCAAGAACTCTGTATAACAAGCTTTGATGTAATGAGGCGAGATCCTTTGTTGGTATATTTTTTCGCCCTGCAATGAATGATTCTGCTTGACGCGAGATATATTCATCATCTGAACGTAAGTTTTCGCTAAGGCGTGAAATAGACCTTTCAGGATCGCTTGATATATTAGTTAAAAGCGGTAGAATATTATTTCTGATATAATTTCTTGAATAATCATTCTCTAAATTTGAAGAATCTGTTACGTATTCTATTCCGGCGTTTTCCAGAGCTAATATAATTTCTTGCTTTGAAAGATTGATAAGCGGACGAATTATATTTTGGCGAATCGGAGGAATTCCCGAAGCGCCCTTTGTTCCAGCGCCACGAAGGATATTGAAAATCACAGTTTCTATATTATCGGTCGCATTATGAGCAACTACAATCGTCGATACATCATTTCTACTTGATAATATATTGTAAAAAATTGAATATCTTGCATTCCTAGCAGCTTCTTCTATACTTAATCCGTCGTTTTTCGCAATGGCAGGCACATCAATATTCTCTGATATAAACGGAATGCCAAGACTTTGTGACAAATTCCTGGAGAAATTCTCATCCCTATCAGCTTCTGCGCCTCTTATCATGTGATTAACATGAACTGCTAAAATTGGAAAATCTCCAATATGACCTTTAAGTGCATATAGATACAATAACAGTAACACGGAATCTGCTCCACCTGAAAGTCCGACTAAAACGCCGGATTTAATTCTTTCAAGCATATTATACGCAGAAACAGTCTTTTCTATTGTGGAATAAATCTTTTTTCCAAAATCTGATTCAAAAAGTTTATTAATTTTATCAACCATTGTTTGAATAATCGTTTTCGAGAGTTCGGAACTTTGTAAACTGTCCGATCCATCCCATCTTAACATTTCCTACAGATCCATGACGGTTCTTTGCAATAATAACTTCTGCTGTATTTGCACTATCGGCTGCTTCAGCATCGCTACCCTGCTGACCACTTATGTCTTTGTAATACTCATCTCTGTAAAGGAAGAGAACAATATCCGCATCCTGCTCAATAGAACCTGAATCACGAAGATCTGCAAGTGTTGGACGTTTTCCGGAGCCAGGTCTTGACTCGGTACCTCTGTTAAGCTGTGCACAACAAACAATTGGAATGCCGAAATCCTTTGCCATTATCTTGAGGTTTCTTGAGATTTCACCAACTTGCTGTGCTCTATTGTCAGTGTTGGATGTAGTCTGCATAAGACCAATATAGTCTACAACTACCATACCAAGATTTTTTATTCTACGAAGCTTTGCCTTCATTTCGGTAGTGGTAATTGCTGATGTATCATCGATATATATATCTGTACCAGAAAGCTGTGTAATTACATCGGCAATATTGTCCCAATCCTCCGGCTTAAGCTGACCGGTTCTCAGGCTATAGGAATCTACTAAGGCTTCACTGGATATAATACGGGTTACAAGCTGTTCGCCAGACATCTCGAGAGAGAAAATTGCTACAGCTTTGCCCGAGGATTTTGCATAATTTGTTGCGATATTAAGCGCAAATGAAGTTTTACCCATACCAGGACGAGCACCCACGATAACAAGGTCTCCCTTTCCCATCTGTATAAGCATTTTATCTACACCGGAGAACCCTGTTTTTGCGCCTGAAACCGCGCCTTTTGCTTCAGAAAGAGCCTCAAACTCATGATATACATTTTGAAGAACATCACGTATGTGACGGAACTCCTTGTTGTCATTGCCATGAGAAAGATCGAATATCTTTTGTTCTGCACTATCAATAATAGTTCTAACGGGTGTGGATTCTTCGTACGCATCGTTATTTATCTCTTCACAAACACCGATAAGACGTCTTAAAAGAGACTTTTCTTTTACTATTTTTGCATAATCCTTTACATTGGCTACTGCGGGAACAGAGTCTGCAAGCATAGTAATGTACTGTATGCCTCCAGCTTCATCTCTATCGCCCTGCTCTACAAGCGCATTAACTAATGTAACTACGTCAATCGTTTTACTTGCAGCAAACATCTTAACCAATGTCGCGTATATATGCTTATGCTCTTTCAAATAAAAATCATCCCCATCAATCATGCCTCCTACAACGTTGAAAGCATCCGGATTGACTATTATTGCACCGAGCAATGCCTGCTATGCTTCGATAGAAACAGGCATCTGTCTGATAATATTGCTATCCATAATAACAACCCACCTAAACTATTTTATTGATGTACTACGAGCGTAAACTTTCCTACTATATCGCCGAGAATTTTGATTTCTAAAGAATAATTGCCATAAGCCTTGATAGCATCCTTAAGCTGCAATTTACGCTTGTCAACATCTATAGAAAGCTTTTTTCCAAGGGCTTCAGCTATGTCTTTTGCTGTAACAGAGCCATAGAGTCTTCCATCCTGACCGTGTCCCATCTGTATGCGAACTTCTGTTCCGTTAATCTTATCTGCAATAGCCTGTGCAGCTTTTCTATCCTCATTGATCTTAAACTGCTTAGCTTCTTCTTTACTCTTTAATTCGCTAGTCGCCTTTGCATCAGCGGCAACCGCTTTTTTCTGAGGAAAAAGGAAGTTTCGTGCATATCCATCAGAAACATCTATAATCTGATCCTTTTTTCCCTGTCCTTTTACATCGCAAAGTAAAATTACCTTCATTGTTTTATATTTTCCTTTCAAACGTTAAAATCAAATGTTTTCACTATCGTCTTCCTCTATACCGAGTTCGCAATAGTCATCTATACTCTGACGAAGACGCTCGAGCACCTCTTCAACCGACATGCCCGCTACCTGTGCACCTGCAACTTCAAAATGTCCACCGCCATTGAACTTTTCAAGAATTAACTGTACATTAATCTTTCCATTGGAACGACCTGAAATATGAATAAACTCTCCGATACGAGCGATGGCAAATGCAGCATCAACGCCCTTAAGTGTCAGCATTTTGTCTGCTGCTTTGGAGGCAATAATTCTGTAAGTATCGTCGTTATCTCCGTCGCAGGATGCTATTGCCACATTATATTTGTACATGACGATATCTGTATGGAATCTGGCTTCCTTTGCAAGATCGTCCGGAGCGGTCTTGAATAGATTATATACATCTGTGGGGTTGGCGCCAGCGCCCTGAAGATACTGTGCAGCTGCAAATGTTCTGATTCCTGTATTTCTTGTGAACTGCTTGGTATCAAGTAATATTCCAGAAAGAAGCATGTCTGCCTCTTCTTTAAGCAAGCACTGTGAATTAACAGAGCTTTCAATCATTTCGGTTATTATTTCACATGTGGAGGATGCATTTGGAACAATGTATTCAATCTTTACTGTATCAGGAAGTTCCTCGGCTTTTCTGTGATGGTCAATAACCGCAAGATTTTTTGCTTTTTTGGAAATATCAGAAAACTGTGAACGTCCTAAAGATCCGTGGTCAACCAGCACCACTAATGTACCGGAGTTTATTAGATCCAGACCATCAGCATTGTCAACAAACACTCTTGAATATGCCTCTGTCTGCTGCATAAGCTCTACGCACGGAGCAAGGTTTTTATCACGAAGATCCACAGCGATATTTACCTTGATGCCGCAAAGCATAGCAAGTCTGGCTATTCCTATAGAAGATCCAAATGAATCAAAATCACCATATCGATGACCCATTACAATTACGTTATCAGATCTAGCCATAAGCGAAGTGAGTCTTGAAGCAATAGATCTGGATAAAACGCTGGTACGTTTATAGATTGTTTTAGTTCTTCCGCCGTAGCATGTAATGCTGTTGTTAGACTTATCTACTACCTGGTCTCCACCACGCTCGATTGCCATATCAATAGCATCTTTGGCAATGGCATCTCGTTCTTCTAGAGTTTTTCCCGAGCTGGATACACCGATGGAGATAGTAATCGGTACACCGTCACCTACTCTGGTTTTTCTTATTTCATCGAGTATTGCAAATTTATTTTCTCGGCACTGTTGAAGTCCCTTCGAGTCAAAGAACATTACATACTTGTTATTATCGTAAGACTTGATAACTCCGTTCATTGAAGTTGCCCATGTTTTGAGCTTATCCTCAATGATATACACTATGTCACTGAACTTTTCGTGAATATACTGCGAAACTTCTTCGGCATTATCAATAGCTATGTATGCAACAGCTACCTTTTCTTCAGCATGTTTTCTTCTTGTTTCTGTAAGCTCGGTAATATCTGTCAGGGTTGCAACATAAACTCCATCACCATCTTCAGATACCACAAATCCCTCTAGATTGTATATTGAGCTTCCAATGCTGGCACGAGTTGGTCTATCAGAGTGAACGCTCTTATTAAGATCAACCTCTAAAATTTCGCTGGTATTGCGCCCAATATAATTCTCATCCGGATCAAGTATTCCGGCTAAAGCATTGTTGTACCAAAGAATTTTACCATGGTTATCAACTGCAAGCACAGGATTTCTGGTATCTTTTATAACCGAACTACAGGATTCTTCAAGCATTTTGTAAACTTCTCTTGCGGGGGCATATCTAACAACCTTTGTTCTTGCATATCCGATAGCCGAAGCTTCTAAAAGATAGATCAAAACAGCTGCCACTGATATTAAAACCAGATTTATACCAGCGATTGACAGCGCCAAGCCAAATATTGCAACAAGAGCTATATTAAGACACGCAAGAGCGATGTATAATATTGTTTCTGTTCTTGATGCATACGGAACATGTATTCTTTTGTTATCGTTATTATTCATAATAACTCCAATCTGTCGCTTGTGCGACTTTGTTTTTTGCCATTAATCGAGCTTATCACCCGAAGTTGGCATATTGCCCATTTTATTGATAACTATACTGTAAAAAGCTCCAATGTAAGATAGGATCTGTATTGCAAAAGATGGAATAAACACAATGAGTAGTACAATCAATAACTTTGACAATGATGAATTTCCTTTTCGCAGAGAAATCAACTTTGACAAAATGCTCCATCCTACATAAGCATACACTATCATAAAAATGGTATTCAAGTTTGAAACTGTTAAATTAAAGATGGATAAGCTACCATCAATGAAGAAGGATAGGAGTGATATAGCTGCATAAAAATATGCATATACGGAAGATGGCTTAAATCTCCAGCTTAAAACTTTTTCTTTTTCAGTTAACTTTATAACTTTAGAAAAGACTTTCATTGAAATTCCCGCAGCCAAAAATCCGAGCACAAATATCATGGAAACAAGCATTCCAACAGCATAGTCAACAAAATATATTATCTCTTCCTTGGTAAGAAGTTGTAAATCTTCTTCTGCAAATTTTTTGCTAAATTCATCAAATGAGCTTATATAAAATTCTTTTAGCTTGTTACACTCGTGATCATAGAACTCTCTAACACCAAGACCAAGGTCGTTCTGTTTTCCAATAATCACGCAAGTAATAACTATAAAGAGCGATATCAATATTGTTATGGCAAACGCGCTCTCGCATTTAGACCATTTTTGCTCGTAAACTAAAAAGATTGAAAAAGCAACTACAACCGCAATAATGCCTAATAATGAAGTGAATCCGTTAATCAACCAATCCAGCACAACTACCAAAGTCGGCAACAAGAATTTATATATTCTATCACTGCTCTTTTCTCTATATAAAAAAGCCGCCATTAATCCTGAAGATACTGCGATTGGGATCAGCGATACAAGTATCAATTTTGGAGTAAGAAGTGATGATAAAACGCTGAGAACCAGTGATGCTAAGAAAAGCGCAATGGATATTCTTTTATCTGATTTCATATCAAAATTGGATTTCATTTTAGCTCCTTTCCACATTTTTACATTATATTATATCATAAAATATTTATTTTGTAAAGGTTTTAAGAAAATATTTTAAATAAATACTTTCGGTTAGCCAGTATTGCCAAAAAAATATAATTTTATCAAATATCTCTTGAAATACATCCTGTTTTGTTGTAAAATATAATATATGACTTGCGGAAAAGGAGGCGTGACTATGTTAAATAAGATGGATTCCCCTATTATCAGTCTTTCTGGTATAGGAAAAACGACAGAACAAAGACTAAATAGATTAGGAATATTCACTCTTGGCGATCTCGTGTATCTTTTCCCAAGAGCTTATGAAAATCGCGGAAACATACGACCGCTTTCGCATTTTGATCCAGATAAAAAATACGCATTTCGCCTTACTGTAGGGAGTGAAGTTAAAAACACTTTAATACGTCGAGGACTTACTATATCAACATTTACTGCTTATGACGAAAGTGGCAAATGTGAAATAGTATTCTTCAATTGTCCATTTATAAAAGATGTGTTCCACAAAGGAATGGAATTTCGCTTTTGGGGAAAAGCGATACTGAACAGAAAAAAGTTACAACTACAAAATCCGACGTACGAGCCCTACATTGAGGGTGTAGAGCTGCCTGATTTTGTGCCGATATATCCTCTTACAGATGGGATCTCCTCCAAGCAAATTGATAAACTTGTAAAGGCAGCCATAAATGAGGTTGTTCCTGAAATTCAAGATCCTTTGCCAGAAAACATACGATTAAACAATTCCTTACCCACGCTCACATACGCTTTAGCTAACTCTCATTTTCCTAAAAACGAAGAATCCTTGAGAAATTCTTATAGACGACTTGCATTTGACGAGATGCTTCATTTCGGACTCGGAATTTCTATGAGAGCTAATGAAAAGCATAAATGCCAAGGTGTTGCTTTCTCGCCATGCTCCATTCGCCCATTACTTGATATTTTGCCATATGAATTAACTGGATCACAAAAGAATGCTGTTAATGATATTTATAGAGATACTGTCGCCATCAACCAGGGAGAAGAAAAATTTCCTATGACCAGGATTTTGGTTGGTGATGTGGGCTGCGGAAAGACAATTTGTGCAATAATAGCTATTTATATTGCGGCAAAATCAGGTTATCAATCAGCGTTAATGGTTCCTACAGAGATACTCGCTAATCAACATTACGCCGAAATGAAAGAGCTTTTAGAAAAGCTGGGCATAAAGGTAGAACTGCTCTTGGGCTCTACATCGCAAAAAGAAAAGAAGCGAATTTATAATGATATTTCAAACGGCACAACCGACATAGTTGTTGGTACGCATGCCTTGATATCTGACAAAGTCGAGTTTTCAAAGCTTGGCCTTGTTATAACGGATGAGCAACATAGATTTGGCGTTATGCAAAGAGCAAAGCTCAAGGAAAAAACTAATTCCGCTCACCTTTTGGTCATGAGTGCAACTCCAATTCCCCGTTCTTTGGCACTAGCGATGTATGGCGATTTAGATATCACCAGAATGACAGATATGCCAAAGGGGCGCCAGAAAATCGACACTTTTGTAGTCAATGAATCATACAGAAATAGATTGAATGATTTTATTAGAAAACAGATTGCTCTTGGTGGACAATGCTATATAGTTTGTCCTGCAATAGAAAGTTCTGATGATGACACAGATGCGATGATGCCCATTTCCGGCAATGATTTTGCACCTATTAACTCGTTAAACTTAAAAAATGTTAAAGATTATACCGAAGACCTCAGATTAGCTCTCCCGGAGCTCAGTATTGATATACTCCACGGAAAAATGAAAGCAAATGAAAAAGAAGAGGTTATGAATCGTTTTTCTTCAGGGCAAACAAAAGTGCTGGTTTCCACTACTGTTATTGAAGTTGGAGTTAATGTGCCAAGTGCTACGCTGATGATAGTAGAAAACGCCGAACGATTTGGACTTGCGCAGCTACACCAGCTACGAGGACGAGTTGGACGAGGAAATAAAAAATCATACTGCGTTTTAGTATCCGACCTGAATAACGAAAAATCCATGGCCAGATTAAATGTTATGAAAAGCACCAATGACGGTTTTGAAATAGCTGAACGTGATCTGGCTCTTAGAGGTCCGGGAGACTTCTTTGCCACAAATACTGATGAAAGTTTCAGGCAGAGTGGTGGTTTTGAATTCAAATTCGCAGCAATGTGTGATGATACGAACCTATTCGAGGTTGCTTTCAAAACAGCAAAGGAAATAATAAATATAGATCCAAAATTAGAATTACCTATCCATTCAGGACTAAAAAAGGCACTAATGGATAAAGTAGAAACATCAATTTCAACGATATCATAAACGGAGATAAAAATGGCAATACAACCTCTAGCAGACAGACTGCGCCCAACCAGCTTTGACCAGGTGTGCGGACAAACACATCTAGTAGGCAAAAACGGAATACTAAGAAGATTGGCTGAAAATGACAGAATACCGAATATGGTGTTTTTTGGTCCGCCCGGAACAGGAAAAACTACGGTTGCTAACATCATTGCAAAACAATCAAATATGCAGTTATATAAGCTCAATGCAACTACTGCTTCTTTGGCGGATATACGAGAGGTTGTTGCTTCAACCGAGAATATTTTTGCAAGTAACGGCACTCTTTTGTATTTAGATGAAATTCAATATTTCAACAAAAAGCAGCAGCAATCACTTCTTGAATTTTTGGAAAACGGAAAACTCACACTTATTGCATCTACAACAGAAAATCCGTATTTTTGCCTTTACCCTGCCCTTCTTTCACGTTCGTCTGTTTTTGAATTTAAGCCTATTTCAATTAGAGACTGCATACCAACATTAAGAAATGCCCTCAATACCTTAAACAGTGACTTTGGTGATAGTAAAATCGCCGATGATTCTTTGCTTGAGTTTATAGCCCGTTCTTGTGGCGGTGATGTGCGAATGAGCATTGGACTACTAGAAAATTCTTTCTACATTTCCGATAAGGAAATTACAAAGGAAAACGTGGAAGAACTCGCACCATCCGTTATCGGTCATTTTGATAAAACAGGTGACTCACATTATGATCTTTTGTCCTGTTTACAAAAGTCAATCAGAGGATCGGATCCTGATGCTGCTGTTTTCTATTTAGCAAAAATACTCGCAAACGGAGATTTATTATCTGCTTGCAGAAGAATTCTTGTGATTGCAAGCGAAGATATTGGCTGTGCATACCCTATGGCAATATCTTTGGCTTATTCTGCAACCGAAAGCGCAAAGCAACTAGGTATGCCGGAGGCTGCAATTCCCTTGGCAAACGTAGTGACCATACTTGCTACAGCGCCAAAATCTAACTCCTCATACCTTGCTTACCATCGCGCTATGGAAGACATTACAAACGGTATGGGAATAAGTGTCCCAAAACATTTACAAAGTCCACTGTTTGAAGGATATTTATATCCTCACGATTATGAGAATCACTATGTTAGCCAAAGCTATCTACCAGATGACTTGATAGGTAAAAAGTATTATGAATTTGGAAATAATAAAACCGAACAGGCCGCAAAAGCGTATCACGATTACATATTAGCTAATTGCAAAGAACAAAGGGACAAGTAATACTAATAGACACAATATTTTTTCTTCAGCACACTTATACCAACTGTATGATGATGTTGACAAAATCATTATATTTTGTTATAATATAGAAAAATTGTCTACTTTGAGGAATTAATAATGATATATCATTTTATACTTAATCCAAAATCGGGACGTAGCCGAAAACAGATTAAGATGGAAGACCACATAAAATCAGCATGTGCAAAGCGCCATCTTAATTACCACATATATTATACAACCTGCGTTAAAGATGCTACCGAATATGTAAAATCTATGATCAGCATTTCTACCGAGCGTCAAAGATTCATCTGCGTTGGTGGAGATGGTACAATTAACGAGATTGTAAACAGTGCGCCTTGCAACTCAAATGTAGAGTTCGGTGTTATACCCGGTGGATCCGGCAATGACTTTGTTAGAAACTTTACCAACCACAAGCTTTTCAGCAATATAGATGCTCAGATTGATGGCTCTCCAGTTTCTTTAGACCTTATCAGATGCAATGATCAATACTGTGTTAATATGATTAATATTGGTTTTGACTGTTCTGTTGCAAAAAAGGCTAATGAAATAAAAAGTAAATACAAATTTGCTTCTCCCAGCATTGCGTATATTCTTGGAGTTATCATAGGATTTTTCCAGAAATTTGGAACTAATATGAAAATAACCCACGACAATGGTGATGTTGTAGAGGGTGAGTTTACACTTACTGCAATTGGTAATGGAAGATTTTGTGGTGGTGGATTTATGTCCGCTCCTAATGCTTCCCTTACAGACGGAATGATTGACATCTGTGCTATTAATAAGATTTCCAGACTTACATTTATAGGCCTTGTCGGTGACTACAAAGCCGGTACATTTCTATCTAACCAAAAGGCTATGAAATTTATCGACTATAGACAAGTTTCTCGCTTTAAGATGGACTTTGAAATGCCTATTCCAATCTGTATAGATGGCGAAATTACAAGCGCACAAAGTGTTGATATCGAGGTTATACCTAATGGCTTTAATTTCGTTATGCCTAAAGGATGCGAGTTTAGATTTAAGAGCAAAAAAGAGGCCGAAGATAAACAAATCTCGGAGTCATAAAAGAGGTTTTATATGAATATTTTTGACAAACGCCCGCTTCTATTAATAATAACATCTTTAATTAGCGGTTTTGTCATTTTTACCTTTAGTGGCAAAATTTTAAGGGGATTGCTTACCGCTTTGGCAATCCTCTTGATTTGTTTGTCACTATTTTTGTTTTTAAAGAAAAAGATTAAAAACAAGCTGATTATAATTATTCCCACCGCTTTGCTTGTATCTATGTTGCTATCTCTCATATACTTTGATCTGTATTTTGACCTCTACAGACAATATGATGAAGCAGTAAATATAGAAGGAACTATCGTTTCCAGAGAAGATTATGATTATTCATCAACAGTCATTCTAAAAACATCTAAAATAAACAACAAAAATAAACCGGGTTATAAAATATTATTAGATGTTTCAAGACAGCAAATTGATGAAAGATATAATGCAGGTGCGATAATATCATTCAATGCAAAGCTTGAAGAGTTTGAAAATTTCTCTGATATTGACGCAAATGCTTACTACTTTGCCAAAGGTATTAATGCAAACGCCACGAGCATAGGCCGAATAAAACTAATTGGACATACGGCAGTTCCATTATCAAGTCGCCTCAAAGAAATCAGAGAGCACGTTGTAAATAGAATGACTAATTTATCAAGCGAAAATTCGGCGTATTTATTCTCTGCTCTTTTTCTAGGTGAGCGAGATCTGCTAAATGATCGCATTAAATTAGATTTCAAAGTACTAGGAATTACACATATTTTGGCGCTTAGCGGATTGCATCTTTCTATTATATCATCAGGTGTTCTTTCACTGCTTTCATTTTTGAAAATAAAGAAAAAGCCACGCTTTATAATAGTATCAATAATTATTGTTTCATACATGGTAATTACAGGGATGTCAGTATCCGTGGTTCGCGCGGGAATAATGATCATTTTATCTTCTGCTCTATTTTTACTTGGAAAAACCAAAGATTCTTTAACATCGCTAGCTATATCCGTGTTTTTGATACTACTGTGTTCACCATATGCTATATACGATCTTGCGTTGTGGCTTTCTGCACTTTCCACACTTGGAATTGTCGTAATGCAAGAGCTGATGGTATATAAAAAAACAACTACTATTATAGATAAAGCAGTAAAAATCGTGTTAGATTCACTATTGTCTTCCTTCTTTGCCATATCTGCTACATTGCTTATAACAACTAATATATTTGGCACAATATCTATTGTATCTTGTATTAGCACTCTTGTTTTCAGCCTCCTTGCAGAGGCCATTATCTATATCGGAATGCTTGTATTAATCTTTGGTGATATTATACCTTTAGGCTTCATCTTGGACTTTGTATCTGATATAACCTACAAATTAGCAAGAATTTTGTCAGAACCTGACTGGATATACGTATCTGCAGACTCGATATTCATACAAATACTTGTTGCCAGCTATACCATTGCCTTCATATTATTTATTATATCTAACTTTAGAAACAGACGAAAATCTGCTGGCATTCTGGTCATTTGCTTTATAGTTATATTAATTTCTTCAACAACCGTTGGTATTTTTACAAATAACGTAGATAAGGCTATATATCACCATAATGATAGTGGTGATGCCATATTACTTCAAAGTAATTCACAAACTGCTATGGTTGCTTCTTCTGATTCTACTTCTTCAAGTGCATATGACAACTTTGATTTTCTAACAGAGCATTACATTACTCATCTCGACTATTATTATCTAACTAATTACTCATACAAATTGATAAGTCATATTAGAAAATTACTCTCACTCATAAGAATGGATATAATATATCTACCTATGCCACTTAATGAAGATGAAGAAAATATGCTGGAAGATATAAAGTATGAATTAGAAAACTACAACGTAAAATTATACATATATCAAAACGAAGAAACCGTAGGTCTTTCAAAATACACAATTAAAAGTTTATATAGAACTAAGCTCGGAGATAAAATCAAGAGAAATGCATTAACCTTATCAAACGGCGAAAACACATGTCTGTATTTATCTTCTGGTATGCTTGATGATGATGGATACGATGTTCTGTTATCTCAAATCAAAAAGATAAATGTTATTATATTTGGAACATACGGGACTAGGTATTCTAATCCAAAATCCTTCAGTATATATAACGAGAAAATATCAAAAATTGTTATATGTAGTAAAAATCTATACATAAATGATTTTATAACGACCAGATATAATAAAAACGGCACCAAAATATTAGATTTCAGTACCGTTGTTAATATATTTAATTAAACATTGAAGAGGAATTCGACTACGTCGCCATCCTTCATAACATATTCTTTTCCTTCGCTACGAAGCAATCCTTTTTCCTTTACCTTGTTGCGGTCACCTTCTCTTACAAGATCGTCAAATGCAACAACCTCGGCACGAATGAATCCGCGCTCAAAATCGGTATGAATCTTACCAGCAGCGCCGGGAGCCTTCGTGCCTTTTGTTATTGTCCATGCACGAACCTCTTTTGGACCTGCTGTGAGGAAGCTAATAAGTCCAAGCAATGAATATCCAGACTTAATAAGCTTATCAAGTCCGCTTTCCTCTATTCCGAGATCTGCGAGGAATGAAAGTTTTTCTTCACCCTCAAGCTCCGCAATTTCAGCTTCTATTTGGGCACTTACGGCTATAATCTCACTACCTTCTGAATCTGCATGAGCTTTGAGCTTCTGGTAACCTGAATTATTTACATAATCTCCTGCAACTTCATCTTCGGAAATATTTGCAACGTAAATAATTGGCTTTAATGTAAGGAGTCTTGCCTCATCAAGCCATGCACGCTCTTCATGATCAAGTCCGATGCTGCGAGCGCTTTTGCCTTCTTCAAGAGCCTTCTTTACCTTTTCAAGAACATCAAGCTTCTCAAGCAGTTTCTTATCGCTCTTTGCAGCCTTTGTTGTTCTGTCAATAGCTCTTTCCACAATCTCAAGGTCGGAAAGAATAAGCTCTATATCAATTGTTTCAACATCACGAATTGGATCTATACTTCCCTCAACGTGTATAATATCGCTATTTTCAAAGCATCTTACCACGTGAACAACAGCATCAACCTCGCGGATGTTACCAAGGAACTTGTTGCCAAGACCTTCACCCTTTGATGCTCCCTTCACAAGGCCTGCAATATCAACAAACTCGATAATAGCGGGTGTATATTTATCAGGGTTATACATCTGCGCAAGCTTATCAAGCCTTTTATCCGGAACTGCAACTACTCCTACGTTTGGATCAATAGTGCAGAAAGGATAGTTTGCGGACTCTGCACCTGCGTTAGTAAGAGCATTAAATAATGTACTCTTTCCAACATTAGGAAGCCCGACGATACCTAATTTCATAGATAAATTCTCCAGTCTAATAAATGTTTTTTAAAAATTTGTTTTTTATTAATTTATTGTTTAATTATTATTCACATTTCCTTATTGACAAAAAATCAAAATGTATGTATAATTAAATTGTTAAGATTTTTAGTTTTTTAACAAAGTTAACAATTTATTACTCACCATACAGAAAGGAATATTTATGGATACTAAACTTTTAGTTGTTGATGACGACCCCAATATTTGCGATATGTTAAAGCTTTACTTTGAAAACGAAGGATACAAGGTAAAAACTGCAAGCAATGGAGTTGACGGCGTTAGCTTTTTCAAAATGTACGAGCCGGATCTCGTTCTACTCGACATTATGATGCCAAAAAAAGACGGTTGGCAGGTTTGTCGTGAAATCCGAGAAATATCTCCAAAGCCTGTTATCATGATAACTGCAAAAGGCGATGTATTTGATAAAGTTCTTGGCCTTGAGCTAGGCGCAGATGATTTCATCGTAAAGCCTTTTGATATGAAGGAGCTTTCTGCAAGAATTAAAGCAGTTCTCCGCCGTTATAACGCTCATTCAAAAACCAGCGACAATGAAGTTGTAAAATTTGATAATATCGAAATAAGTTTACAGAGATATGAACTTAAATTAAACGATAAATCTGTTGACATTCCTCCAAAGGAGCTCGAACTTCTCTACTTCCTGGCTTCTAATTGCAATAGAGTTTTTACTCGTGACCAACTTCTCGATAAAGTTTGGGGATTTGATTACCTCGGCGACTCCAGAACAGTTGACGTTCATGTAAAGAGACTTCGTGAAAAGCTTGACGGCGTTTCGGACAAGTGGACTCTCAAAACTGTTTGGGGTGTAGGCTATAAATTTGAAACCTTAATTTAATAGTTCTATGTTTTGGCTGCCTTGACATTATGTCAGGCAGCCTTTTTTCTGCCATTTATGAAGTATGTTAGAAATTAAGAGTAAACTGATTAAGTATTGTTCCACTTGATGGTATGGCAGTTTTCTTGCACTTTAGCACATCTTTGCCAACATCATCAAGCCTGTCGGTTACCAATTCAATTTTAACATCTTTCTTTGGAAGCTTCATGACTTGTGTTCCTGCAGCTTTACGTGTAGCTTTAACCTCTATCTTGGTGCTATTTATCACCATTCCTCTGCCAGCATCACTTCTAATAAATAAATTAACACCGTTGCCCTCATCATATACAACACCGGCAAGGGGAGAGGCGTCTGAACAAGCTCCTGTAATCTTTTTTCTTCTGGATTTTGCATCGTATACACTCATAGGCAAGCGAACGCCTTTTCCATTTTCGAAAATATACACTATATAATGTGTTGGAACAATCTCATATATCATTTTGCATCCAACTACATGCTCGTCATCATCCATTCCAAGCTTAGAAGGAACATAATCACCCATCTGACTGGGCTTTGTAATATCAAAATCTGCTACTCTAGCACGATATATTTGAGCTTTATCTGTAAAGAACAAAACGTCACCGCGATTATCGGTATCCTCTTGATAGAGAATAAAATCGCCTTCTTTGAGTCTTTGTTCATCTGCCGATCTCATACCTTGCACTGATAACTTCTTGAAGTATCCGCCCTTAGTCATAATTAATCGACAATTATAGTTTTCAAAGAATATATCCTTTGTAGGCTGTACGATGTTTTCTTTTTCAATAAGCTCTGTTTTTCGGGGTTTGCCGTATTTTTTCTTAATAGTTTTCAAATGAGATATAATCTCTGCCTTAACTTTCAGCTCATCACGAAGTATTTCCTTGATTTCACTAATTCTTTCTTTAAGGCTTGAGATCTCTTCTATTCTGTTTAATATATATTCTCTGTTAAGATTACGAAGCTTGATTTCTGCTATGTATTCTGCTTGTCTTTGGGAAAGATCAAAGCCTTTTGCAAGATTTGGAACAACGTCATCTTCTTTTTCTGTGTTTCGAATAATTTTTATCGCTTTATCGATATCGAGAAGTATTTTTGCTAATCCAAGTAAAAGCTCAAGCTTGTCCTCCTTTTTACCAAGTTCATAGTTGAGCTCGCGAACTACGCACTTCATACGGAACTTGATCCACTCTACAAGTATCTCCTTGACACCAAGCTGCATAGGAGTTCCCTCAACAAGAATATTGAAGTTACAATCAAAGCTATTTTCAAGCTCGGTTGATGCAAACAGCTTTTGCATTACAAGCTCAGGATCTGCATCTTTTTTAAGGTCAAGAGTAAGCTTAAAGCCACTGAGATCTATTGCATCTCTTACATCTGTAACTTCTCTCAATTTTCCAGACTTGATCATATCGGTAGTCTTCTTCATTATAGTTTCAATGCTTGACGAATATGGAATTTCTAGAATATCTATACAATTCTCCGATTTAACATATTCGTATTTAGCTCGCATCTTAAAGCTGCCACTTCCCGTTTCGTAGATCTTGCGCATCTGTTCTCTATCATATATAATCTGTGCGCCGCCAGAGAAATCGGGAGCTTTTATTATATCAAGAAGTCTATCAATTGTTGTATTAGGATTTTTCAAAATAGCTATCGTTCCATCGCAAAGCTCTTCTAAGTTGAATGAGCAAATGGAACACGCCATACCTACAGCAATACCTAAATTAGGTGAAAGCAATATATTTGGGAATGTTGTGGGAAGCAATACCGGTTCTTCAGTGGTATTATCATAGTTTGGTACGAAGTCAACGGCATCCTTATCTATACCAGAGAAAAGCTCGTTACAAAATGGATCAAGCTTAGCCTCTGTATAACGAGATGCAGCAAATGCCATATCTCTGGAGTAATGCTTTCCAAATGAACCTTTGGAGTCAACAAATGGATGAAGCAATGCCTCGTGTCCTCTGGTAAGACGCACCATCGTTTCGTATATTGAAGAATCGCCATGAGGATTAAGACGCATAGTCTGCCCCACAATATTGGCGCTTTTTATCTTTTGACCATTTAATAGGCCCATTTTATACATAGTATAAAGAAGTTTTCTGTGAGAAGGCTTGAAACCGTCTATCTCCGGAATAGCTCTCGAAACTATAACACTCATAGCGTATGGCATATAGTTTTTTTCTAGAGTTTCGGTTATAAGCTGTACGGTCGGCTTTGCCTCTTCAAGGAGAATATCTTCTTGCTCTTTTTTCTTCTTTTTTGCCATGTCTTTACCGTCCAAGTTTAATTATTTGGTGTGCAGCAGCACGGATCATTCTATTGTATAATGCAAGACCTACACCTGTAGTATCAGGCAGTGGCGCATATATTACATCATAATTCTTTTTATCTGCATTTCTGAGAAGTGAAAATAACAGATATGCCTGGCGAGATTCATCATCACGATTGCCAAAATCATAAATATCATAATCAGGTAGTGCAGACTTATATCCATCTATATCCTCTGAATAACAGATTATAGCTACAGAGTCACCACAAGACTCATTACGAATATAATTTACTGATGCCTCTAAATCACCATCTAATAGATATAGTGGAGCTTTAGGAGCATAATGTCTATACTTCATTCCGGGAGAAAGAACCTTCGCGCCTTCTGCAAGCTTATTTGTAACAGCATCAGCTACAGAAACAGGTGCAATGCTCATAAGCTCACCTATAGTGATTTTTCCAGGTCGTAAAAGCGTTAATGTATCATCTGCATTGATCTTCACTATGGTGGACTCAAGACCGATTTCTGAGTTTCCTCCATCAATTATTGCATCCACGCGACCATTCATATCATCTATTACGTGAGACAAACAAGTTGGTGATGGGCTACCCGATAAATTTGCAGATGGCGCAGCTATTGGTACACCTGAATGCTTAATCAAAAGATTCGCTACCTTATTCGACGGACATCTTACCGCTACTGTATCAAGTCCTCCACGAGTTTCTTTTGGTATCGAATCTTTAGCTTCTAAGATAACCGTTACAGGACCGGGCATAAAGGACTTGGCTATATCGTAATATAGTTTTGATGTATGAGCATATTTTTCAGCATCAGAAGGATTAGCAATATGGATAATCAAAGGATTATCTGATGGCCTTCCCTTTGCTTTATATATGTTTGATGCAGCATCGGGATTTGTGCCATCGCCTCCAAGTCCATAAACGGTTTCGGTAGGCATTACAACAAGGCCACCACGCTTTATTATTTCTGCCGCATTTTTAATTACGTTTTCGTCAATATCTCCATTTGGAAGATGTGCTTTAATAATTTCAGTTTTCATTCTGCTCGCCTCTCAAACGTTCAGCTGTATCAGCAGAAATAAGCTCATCAATTATTGAATCAATGTCACCATCGAGAAAAGCGTCAAGAGAATATATTGTTTTATTAATGCGATGATCAGTAACACGGGATTGAGGGAAATTATATGTTCTTATCTTTTCGCTTCTATCTCCGCTACCAACCTGGCTTTTTCTTGTTGATGCAATAAGCTCACTCTGTTCTCTTTGCTTTATGTCATAAAGCTTGGTGTAAAGCAAACGCAATGCTCGCTCCTTATTCTGAAGCTGGCTTCTCTCTTGGTCGCATTCTATCACAATTCCTGTCGGCTTGTGAGTAAGTCTGACTGCAGATTCGGTTTTGTTGATATGCTGACCACCTGCGCCACTGGATTTACAGGATTCAATCTTGACATCTGCCATGTTAACCTCAACCTCTACTTCCTCTGCTTCCGGAAGAACTGCAACTGTTACGGTCGAGGTCTGGATTCTGCCATTCGATTCTGTTACGGGAATACGCTGTACTCTATGAACTCCACTTTCGAACTTAAATCTGGAATATGCTCCATCTCCGTTTATAGAGAATACAACTTCTTTAATTCCGCCAAGCTCTGTTTCGTTTATACTCTCAACTCTAACGGAGAAACGACGCGTATTTGCATACATAGAATACATACGGAAAAGATCTGCACCGAATAGGGCTGCTTCTTCACCGCCTGCGCCTTGACGTATTTCAACGATAACATTTCGAGAATCATTAGGATCTCTTGGCATAAGCAGGATTCGAAGCTCTCCCATGAGTTTTTCTGTCAGATCACGAAGCTCCTTGAACTCTTCTTCAGCCATATCACGGAGTTCAGATTCCAAAGAAGAGTCGCGCATCATTTCCTCTGCATCATTAAGGCTTTGATTGGCTGACTTATATTCTCTAAATTTCAAAATCGTGGGCTCAAGGCTTTTATATTCTTTTATAAGCTTTGAATATTCTTTATTGTCAGACACGACTGAGGGGAGAGTAAGCATTTGCTCAATCTCCCTGAATCTGTCTTCTGCTCTTGTTAATTTTTGTAGTATCATTTCCACCTCAAAAAACTATATTTTGTATTCGTTTTTCGATTCAGGAAACTATTTTACGAATGCAACAAATGCCTCGTATGTAGAATAAACGTCTGCCTTGGAAACTACTTCATAAGGAGCATGCATAGAAAGCACAGGTACGCCAAGGTCAACAGTTTCAATATTATGGTTTGCAATGTACATAGCAACAGTTCCGCCGCCACCCTGATCAACCTTACCAAGCTCAGCTGTCTGCCAGATTACACCATTCTCTGCAAAGAGACGTCTTACATAACCAACAAACTCGGCAGAGGCATCATTTGTGGAGGATTTACCTCTTGAGCCAGTAAACTTGCTCATAGTTGTACCATAAGAAAGAAGAGCGCTGTTTCTCTTTTCATATACGTCTGCAAAATTGGGATCGAAGCAAGCAGTTACATCTGCACTTAAGCATTTACTGTGGCTTCTCACTACAATCTCATTTTTGCCGAGCGCTCTGGAAATCTCCTTGATAACGTCAATAAGGAAGTCTGATTGCATACCTGTAATGCCTACTGAACCAATTTCTTCCTTGTCGGCGAGAACTACCATTACTGTACGCTTTGTATCAGGTGTATCAAGAAGAGCGGTAAGAGCTGGATAAGAGCATACTCTATCGTCATGACCATAAGCCGCAAGAAGGGCTCTGTCAAAGCCGATGTCGCGAGCCTTGAATGCAGGAACGAGTGAAAGCTCTGCGCTAATGAAATCTTCCTCTGTTACACCATATTTATCGTGAAGAAGGGAAAGTGCTGTAAGTTTGATCTTATCGGACACATCCTTATCTGCATATGGAAGTCCGCCAATGAGAATATTGAGAGATTCACCACTAATAGCAGAACCAAGAGGCTCCTGTGACTGTCGCTGTGCAAGATGAGGAAGAAGGTCATTGATGTAGAACACGGGATCGTTATCATCTTCACCAATTCTAACATCAACTACTTCGCCATCTGCCTTTACCATAACGCCATGAAGAGCAAGAGGGATAGCAGTCCACTGATATTTCTTTACACCACCATAGTAGTGTGTTTTGAGGAAGCACATTCCGGAATCTTCATACATAGGAATCTGCTTTAAGTCAAGACGGGGAGAATCGATATGAGCGGCAAGAATTCTAATGCCATCTTCTTCAAGATCGTTTTCACCAACCTGGAAGAAAATTACACTCTTTCCGTGCTGGTTAAGATACTTCTTGTCACCTACGGATATCTTATCTCCAAATTTATATTCGGTAAAGCCCTTTGCCTCTGCAAGTTCAATTGCGGCAATAGTAGCTTCTCTTTCTGTCTTTGCATCATCGAGGAACTTTGCATAACCAACGTTATAATCAAAGATAGCCTTTATTTTATCTGCACTTGATTCCTCGAATACGTTTTTTTTCTTATAGGAAAGCTTTTCAAGCATTTCCTGTCCTGTTGTTTTTTCTGACATTTTTTATATCTCCTTAAAATCAATTTAAAATTATCTGCTTATAAAGTTTTTGTACTTTCTGCCTCACATCATTGAGTGTGGTATTATTTTCAATGACAAAATCAACTTTCTTAATCAACTCATCTGTAGAAAGCTGGGCATTAATTCTGTTTTTGGCATGGTCGTATGATAATCCATCGCGATCCATAATTCTACCAATACGAACATTCTCATCGGCGATCACAGCAACAGTTATATCGCATTCTTTATCAAATCCCGACTCGAATAACAATGGCACATCAGCTATAACTGCAAGCTTCCCCGTTTTTTTATACTCATCAATCCTACGTAGAGTTTCTTGCAAAACAAACTTATGTGTAATAGAGTTAAGAAGTTCAAGATTTTTTTCCTTATTTTCGCCAAAGAAAACCAGCTCTCGCATTTTTTCTCGATTTAGAGATCCATCTTCATTTGATATCGAATGTCCAAAGCTATCTACCAATTGTTCCATACATTCACTTTTGTACGATGTAATCTCTTTGTACACCAAATCTGTATCTATAGATGGGATTCCAAATTCATAGAAAAGCGATGATACGACCCCTTTTCCACTTCCACTGCCTCCACATAAACCTATGACCTTCATACATTCTCCTAAAAATGAGCTCATTCGATAAATACACATTATAGCATACCACATCTCGTACCATATTGTCAAGTTTTTTTAAAATATTACTAAAATATAAAAATAAAAGCATTATAATTAAAATGTTAGTGCCACCCCAAAAGGTGGCACTTTTTTAACTCAGCTTTTTAACTATTCGTCTTATGCAATCAAATGGAATAACGGTTAACGCTAAAGATAAAGTGAATATTAACTCTCCTATTGTTAGCGGAATACATCTAAATATCTTTCCTCCAAAATATATCATAAGTATCTGTATGGTACAAATGCTTAACATTATAATTACAAAGGTTATATTTCTTCTAATGTCGGAAAGAAACCATAATCTTTCACTTCTGGCTGCAAAGCAGTTGGATATTCCAGAAAAAATAAACAATGCATAAAATGCGGTATAAAATGCCTCCGGTGATGAATAAAAATCAAAGAACTTTCTAGTAACACTAGAGGAAAGAAAGAATATTGCCAAACCAAAGGTATATATGCCTGTATAACCAATTTGATGAAGCATATCTTTAGATAAAATTTGTTCGTCACGTCTTTTCGGCTTTTCTTTCATATAATGCTCTACCGCAGGTTCGCCAGCGAATGCCAGTCCTCCCAAT
The DNA here is from genome assembly GCA_045612865.1 of Eubacteriales bacterium. Lineage (GTDB taxonomy): Bacteria > Bacillota > Clostridia > Oscillospirales > CAG-272 > UBA1740. Next base: position 40,000 of record JAZKZW010000063.1, on the reverse strand, counting down.
GTATCCATTATTATGTTCACCCACAGCATTTGTATTATTGTTATAGGTGTTTCTATTCCTATGAATTGCCCTAAAACAGAGACACCACAAGCGGCTATATTCATTATAAGTTGGAAGGTTATAAATTTTCTTATGGATTTGAAGATTGTTCTGCCATATAACACCGTCTTGCTGATAGCCAAAAAACTATCGTCTAAAATAACAATGTCTGCGGCGCTTTTAGCAATATCTGTTCCGCTTCCCATAGCAAAGCCTACATCAGCAAGTTTTAATGATGGAGCATCATTTATGCCGTCGCCAGTCATCCCCACAACAAGGTCCATCTCCTGACAAAGCTTAACAAGGCGGACCTTATCCCGTGGCATAGCTCTTGCTACCACTCTCAATCTCGGAATAATTAATTTGATTTCCGAATCAGTCATAGCAGCCAGCTCATTAGCACTAACAATAACATCATTTTCGCTTCTTTTAATGCCACTTTCTATAGCAATGGCAGACGCTGTTTCCTTTGAATCTCCAGTAATCATAACAACCTGTATACCAGCATTTATTACATTGCTAATAGCGTTTTTTGCTCCTTCTCTTACCTTGTCTTTCATGAATATTAAGCCGACCAAAGTCAAAGACGTGAGTGATGCGCTATCGGATATTGCAATTGCGATAACTCTTTGTCCTAGTCGTGCCGCTTTTTCATATTCAGATATATAAAATTTCTTGTTTAGTTCACAGGTGATTCCATCCGAACAAAGCAATTTGTCTGATGCAGATATTATGATTTCTGCCGCGCCTTTTATTATGGTTTTTCCATTATTTATAGTAATATGTGAATATTTTCTTTCGCTGGAAAATCCAACTTTTGCAACAATAGAAGCTGGAATATCTGCCTCTTCAGAAAACCATTCATATATGGATCTATCTGTAGAATTTCCCCCAGACAAAGCGCCTTCAACACATCTTACATCTGTGTTATACATAGCATTTATACATAAAATTTCGTATATTTTTCCTAACGCTCTTATGCTTTTTACGCTCTTATATTCATTGCCACCACAGAGTATTTTTTCTATTTTAGGCTCTCCCTGTGTAATAGTTCCCGTCTTATCTGTAAATAGTATATTCATTGATCCTGCAGTTTCAATTCCCACTAATTTTTTTACTAATACTTTGCTGTTGATAAGCTTTTTCATATTAGCAGAAAGCACCACGGTAATCATCATTGGCAAGCCTTCCGGAGCTGCTACCACCACTACTGTTATCATTAGCGTGAATGCATGAATCAAAATCGCTATCACTTGTTTTTTATCTTCTAAACACGCAATAATTTCGGGCACAGAAAAACCGTTATCGATAACAATGGTGTTAAAAATATACGCTATCCCGACAATTATAGCCATAACATAACCGATCTTACTAACCTGTTTTGCGAGTTTTTCAAGTCTGATTTTTAATGGACTTGTTCTTGTTTCTGACTGAACGTCGGTGGCTACCATTCCGTAATATGTTTCGGCTCCAACACGCTCCACACGCATTATACCCGCGCCTTCTGTTATCATTGAACCTCTAAATACCCTCGATTTATCAGATAAATCCCAAGACTCACCTTTTCCTGATTGTTTTTTTACTTCTATACTTTCGCCATTTAGCGCAGATTGATCAACACATATCTCGCCCTCTACTAAAATACCGTCAGCAGTTATTTTTTCTCCAGCATATAAATGTACTATATCACCTACAACTATGTCTTTTGCTCCAATTTCAACAAGTCTACCGTTCCGTAAAACGCGCACCTTACCCGTTAGCTCGTCACTCTGTAGCTTTTCAAATGATTTTTCACTTGTATATTCGGATATTGTAGATACCGTTGTAGATATCAAAATTGCCATCACTATTCCCGCAACCTCGAGTAGATTACAGTTTCCCAAGGTTATTATAAGCTCTATGCCCAGAGCAATCATTAATATTCTTATTATTGGATCAGAAAGATTGTCAAGAAATCTTCTAGCAAAGCTTTTGCTCTTCTCTTTTTTTAATCTATTTTCACCGTGTTTTTCCCTAGATATTTGAATCTCGTTATCTGAAAGTCCTATTAGTCTGTTTTTCATATATCCCTCGTTTATACCATATTATGTTCTAATATATGTAATGGGACTAGCTACATATAACAAAAAAACACGCACATATCAAAAAACGATACATGCGTGAATCAATATTATTTTATGAGAATCTTTTTTCTATTATGTCAGCACATCTTTCAAGATAATCACCCTTGAAGTTTTCTATCAGTCCAGCGTCACAAAGCTCTGCAAGCTCGGGATCAATAGGAAGTTGGGCAAGAACTGTTGTGTTATCAGCTTTTGCCAGTTCTTCTATCTTACTCTTACCATACGGTCTAATTACTTTTCCACAGTCAGGACAAATAATGTAACTGTAATTTTCTACTAATCCTAAAACTTCAATATCCATCATAGATGCCATATTTACTGCCTTTTTAACTATCATAGAAACAAGCTCCTGGGGGCTGGTAACAATAACAATCGCATCTACGGGGAGGCTTTGGAATACTGTAAGAGGCACATCTCCTGTTCCTGGAGGCATATCAACGAACATATAATCTACCTCGCCCCAAACGACGTCTGACCAGAACTGTTTAACCGTTCCTGCAATAACCGGACCTCTCCAAACAACAGGCTTGGTCTCATCATCTATAAGAAGGTTAACACTCATTGTTTTTATGCCGGTATTAGTTACGGGAGGAAACATCCCCTCGTCATTGCCCTCAACAATTCCACTGCCAAGGCCAAAGGATTTTGGAATAGATGGACCTGTTATATCTGCGTCAAGAATTGCGGTCCTAAATCCTCGTCTTTGCATAGTTACTGCAAGCATTGAAGTTACAAGAGACTTTCCTACACCACCCTTACCACTTACAACACCAATAACTCGCTTAATTTTACTTGATTTGTTCTGTGGTTCAAGAAGAGATTCCTTTGAACACTTCTGTGAACAAGAAGAACAATCATGATTACAATTTCCCATTGTATTACACTTCCTTAAATTATATAAATTCAACTTCGATGTCTTTTTCTTTTATCACAAGCGACATACCTAAAATATCTCTGCCGTAATTTTCAATAGTGACATTTGCCAGCTTATCTTCAATATGACGCTCAATATAGCGGCGCATATTACGAGCTCCGTACTTTTCTGAATAAGAATTCTCTGCAATGTGTTGAAGAACATCATCACCATACACAAGCTTAATACCCTTATCTGAAAGATGATCACGAAGCTTTCCAAGCATGATGGCTGCGATTTTAACAAAATCATTCTTGTCAAGATGTCTGAAGGTTATTATTTCATCAATTCGGTTAATAAACTCCGGACGAAGGAATGTACGAAGTGCACGTTCGGTTTTGTCTTTAGCTATTTCATCACGCTTCTCGGCGAAACCTGAAATCGCTGAAGAATTTTCACTTCCTGCATTGGTTGTCATTATAATTACGGTATTCTCAAAATTAATAAGTCTGCCTTGAGCATCGGTTATCTTGCCATCATCAAGAACCTGAAGAAGGATGTTGAGAACATCAGGATGAGCTTTTTCAATCTCATCAAATAAAATAACAGAATAGGGTCTGCGTCTTATTTTTTCTGTAAGCTGTCCTGCTTCGTCATATCCTACATATCCTGGAGGAGCTCCTATAATCTTTGAAACCGAATGCTTTTCCATAAACTCGGACATATCAAGTCTAATAAGCGATTCAGGCTGCTTAAAAAGATCTTCGGCGAGAACTTTTACAAGCTCTGTTTTTCCAACGCCTGTAGGTCCGGCAAAAATCATAGAAACAGGGTTTGTTCTATAAGAAATTCCTGCTCTTTTGCGTCTTATTGCTCTAACAACAGAGGTTACTGCTTCATCCTGACCAATGATTCTGGCGGATATTCTTTCATAAAGGCCATTGAGCTCTCCAAGCTCTGTTGCACTAAGCTCTGATGCCGGAATACCGGTCCAAACCTCAATAACCTTAAGAAGATCTGAAACAGAAAGTCGCATATTGTCGATTATCGGCTGGATTTCTTTTTCTCTATTCTCTATTCGTATTCTTTCTGCCTTCAGTGATGCGAGTTCCTCATAGCTCTTTTCACTTTGCTTTTCGGGAGATGAAAGATCGTTTTCAAGCCTTGCCATTTCTTTATCGATAACTTCAAGGCGCTTCTTGTTCTTTAATTGCTCATTTACCTCGGGAGAAGAAAGAGCGAGCTTAGCAGAGGCTTCATCAATAAGATCTATTGCTTTATCAGGAAGAAAACGCTCAGTTATATATCTTTCAGACAAAGTGGCAGCAAATCTCGCAACCTCATCAGAAATATATATGCCGTGGAACGATTCGTAATACTTTTTAATTCCTTTAATAATCTCTACGGTTTCTTCAACAGATGGTTCGTCTATTTTAACTGGCTGGAAACGACGCTCAAGCGCACTGTCTTTTTCTATACTCTTTCTATATTCCTTGAGCGTAGTTGCACCTATAACTCTTATTTCACCTCTGGAAAGTGCGGGCTTGAGAAGATTGGCGGCGCTCATACTTCCGTCAGACGTTTCACCTGCACCAGCAATATTATGCACCTCGTCAATCATAAGAATTACATTTCCTGCAGCACGTATATCCTTTAACAATGCCAACACACGAGATTCAAACTGACCTCTAAATTGAGTTCCTGCTACAAGCGCGGTAAGATCAAGCATCCAAATTTCATAATCAACTAAAGACTCAGGGACCTTTTTTTCAACTATTCTGGAAGCAAGCTCCTCGGCAATAGCAGTTTTACCAACACCAGGCTCACCGATTAAGCAAGGATTGTTTTTCTGTCTGCGAGAAAGTATTTGTATGATTCGTTCAAGCTCGCGATCTCTACCCACGAGTCTGTCCACTTTACCACTTATGGCTTTTTCGTTTAAGTTTGTACAATAAGTTGATAAAGCTTTATACTTTTCAGAATCCTTTTTATCTTTATTTTTGCTTTTTGGAGAACTGTGTGCAGAATCATTGGACGAACCGTTCATCATACCAAAGATTTCACCAAAATTCAGTGTTGGCATTTTCCCGCTATCATCGTCAGAATCGGTGGGCGTAAGGCCGAGTTGGGACTCTAAAAGTGAATCTATTTCATCCGACATACTCTGTATCTGTTCTTCATCAACGCCCATTTTTTTTAATATATCATTAACGGGTTTGATTCCCAGCTCATTTGCACAAGGAAGGCAAAGTCCTTCCGGTGGACCTGCTTTATCTCCTTGCATAGGTGTTATATACACCATAGCCGGTCTTTTTTTACATCTTTTGCAAAGTTGCATTTTCATTTATTTTCACCTGTTTTTTGGATTTTGCGATTATAATATTTTTATTGAAAGATTGGTTTTTATGCGTTTTAGAAACTAAGAAGCAATTCAATAGGACTGTATGTATTGAAAAAGCTATATAACATACCTGGATTTTCTATGCCTCCTGCATTAATGTGGAATAAGAATTCAACAAAAATTGCAACTGCCCACGCAATCGCCGCTGAAAGGATTGTACCAGAAAGTCCACCAAGAACCTTGTTTAATTTACCAAATACACCACCGCTAAATATAGTATCAAGTAATGCCAAAAGCAAAGAAACCAAAACCTTAGCAATCAAGTATAAAAGAACAAACGAAATTATAATAGCCAAGATCTGAACAACAGGGGTGGCAAGAACGCTTGTTATTTCTTCAATTATACCCAAACCAGCATTTTGAGAAACGATTTCCTCAACATTAACACCATATATACCTGCAGCCATTTTTAATACTGTAGGAAGCTCTTCTGCAACATTTTCGGTTGTTAAAGCCGGGCAGTTTTCAACCAAGAACTCATATATATAGTTTGTGATAGGCTTATCAATGATTGGAACAATTATTCCTTCGGCAACTGCGGAACACAAGGAGAATGCAACGACAATAGCCAATACAAGCTTAACGGGTTTCGCTGCCATCTTTATAAATCCGGATTTTACTCCAAGCACAGCACCAACAACAATAATACTCCATAAAAGAATTTCAATTACAACAGACATTTATTTTTTCCTCTCTTACTTATCAAAATATTTAATAAAGAATTACGCGAATTACATCAATATTACATTATTTTCATTAAAGGTTGCAAAAAGTCGCGCTAGAACTTTATCGCTACATTCAATAACAACATTTTTCATTTGAGAATATTTACCTGTACTTTCATCGTAGAGAACTATTTTAGTTTCCCCGGGATTAAGTGTCGCCATTCGCATAATCTTATCGATTCTATGATCTTTTAGATCACTCACTTTTATATACAGCTTTTTCTCTTTAGCTGTTTTTTCTTGTTGCTTTTCTAAAGCAGATGCCAACTCTGTATTGGATAAAAGTGGCTTTATTTCAGACAACAACAGCTTTGGTTCTTCACCCTCCTCGGAGGATATAGTTCCATTAACTATAACGGCATAATCCTTTTGTATTAAATCTGAAAAGGACTGATACTGCTTTGCAAATACTATTATCTCGATCTCTGACACGCCGTCTTCAAGAATAATAAATGCCATAGTATCGCCGTTTTTTATAACCTTGGTTTTCTTTGCTGATATTATTCCAGCAACTGTTACCTGCATTCTATCTTTATATTTACGATCACTTATGCTTATATCATCTGACATATCGTAAATAATTTTAGATATCTTATCAGGCTTAATTTTATCTATATGATCAGAAAAGCTATCAATTAAATGGCCAGAAAAATACATTCCCGAATTTTCTTTTTCATACGATAACAACTCATTGAGTGTATATTCAGGAATATCCGGATATTCATATACCGATGCTATGTCGCTAGCAGACGAAGACAAAGACATCGAGAAAAGATCCAACTGTCCGGATATATTATTTCTTACCTTATCGTGCTCGGAGTTTAATATGCCTTCAAACACCGACATCAGAGCTTGTCTGGTAATACCGAAAGAATCAAAAACACCACATTTTATCATAGACTCAAGCGTTCTGCGGTTAATATCAGTGTGTATCATTCTCTTTACAAACTCGTCAAAAGAAATAAATGGCTTTTTATCTCTTTCTTCTATAATTTTATCAGCAAAAACTCTGCCTACATTTTTAATAGCTAAAAGTCCAAACCTTATATTTCCATCACTTACAGTAAATGTTCTATTACTCTCATTAATATCGGGTGGAAAAACCTTAACGCCAAATTTTGCAGCATCCAAGATATACTCTTTCACCTTTACCGCTGAATCCAGAACACTAGTAAGAAGTGCTGCAAAATACTCTGCCGGATAATGCGCTTTAAGATATGCAGTTCTGTATGAGGTAATACCATAAACTACAGAGTGACTCTTATTAAATGCGTATTTTGCAAATCCTACCATTTCTTCAAAGATTTCTTCTGCTATTGCTTTATCAATACCGTTATTAACAGCGCCGGCAATAAAACCTTCACGTTCAGCCTGCATTGCCGAGTCTTTCTTTTTAGACATAGCACGACGAACTAGGTCAGCTCTGGCATAAGAGTATCCCGCTAATGTCCTGCATATCTGCATTACTTGTTCTTGGTAAACTATGCATCCATATGTTACATCAAGGATGTCCTTTAACTCCGGAAGTTTATATTCGGTTATCTCTTTTCCATGTTTTCTGGCGATAAAGGTATCGATTGAATCCATAGGCCCTGGTCTGTAAAGTGCTATGCATGCCACTACATCCTCAAGGCAAGTTGGCTTTAGCTTTTGCAGAACCTGTTTCATGCCACCAGACTCAAGCTGGAATACACCATCAGTTTTAGCGTCACAAAGCAAACGAAATGTTGCTTCATCATCCAGGGGGATTTTGCTAATATCAAAACTAGGTATTCTTTTTCTTATAGCGATTTCCGCATCATGAATAACCGTAAGATATCTAAGACCAAGAAAATCGAATTTTACCAGTCCTAAATCTGCCGCAGTGTTCATATCAAACTGAGTTATAACACCGGTTCCACTGTATGATAAAGGAACATATTCATAAGTGGGCTTTTCTGTTATAACAACACCTGCTGCATGGGTCGAGGCATGTCTGGGCATTCCCTCGAGCTTCATACTCATGTCAACAAGATTTTGTACTTCAGGATCCTTAAGATATAATTGCTTAAACTCCGATATTTCTAACGCATCTTTTAAGCTTGATACATCATGTGGTATAAGCTTAGCTACAGTATCTACCTTGCTATACGAGAGACCTAGGGCTCGGCCTGTATCTCTTACTGCCGCTCGAGGAGCCAAGGTTCCAAATGTTACTATCTGTGCAACCTTATCATCTCCGTATTTTTTCTTAACGTATTCTATAACCTCTTCTCTGCGATTATAGCAAAAATCTATGTCAAAGTCGGGCATAGATACTCTTTCCGGATTAAGGAAACGCTCAAATAGTAAATCAAATTGTAATGGGTCAACATCGGTGATACCAATGAGGTAAGCAACAAGGCTACCTGCTCCTGAACCTCTACCCGGGCCAACGGGTATATCACTTTGTTTTGCATACGCTACAAAATCTGCGACGATAAGGAAATAGGCGTTAAATCCCATCTTATCTATAACGCCAAGTTCGTAATTTATTCTTTCTAAATACTCTTCTTTGGTATGCTTTTTAAAATCAAACCTGCCCTCTGCCACTTTTTTATTAAATGCATTTATGGCGTCGGATCTTAATTTTTCTGCATGTGTTTTACCATCATCGATGGTAAAAGTAGGAAGATGAAGTTCGTTAAACTTGAAATCAAAGTTACACTTCTCTGCTATTCTTCCTGTATTATCAACTGCATCCTTAAATGGTGTAAATAAGGCGCGCATTTCCTTTTCGGTTTTAAAATAAAATTCATTAGTTTCGAACCCGAATGGTCTGCCGTCAGAAACAAGAGTTCCAGTCTGAATGCACATTAATGTTGCCTGAACATCAGCATCCGATCTTTCAAGGTAATGTACATCATTTGTTGCGACAAGAGGAATATCAAGCTTAGATGAAATCATACGAAGGGCATAGGCAACCTTTCTTTCATCATCAAGTCCATGATTCTGTATTTCAAGGTAGAAATCTTCACCAAAAATGTTTTTAAGTTCGAAGGCGGCTTTTTCTGCGCCATCCATATCACCAGAAAGAATATATTGTGGAATTTTTCCAGCAACACAACCAGAAAGAGCTATCAATCCTTCATGATGCGCTGCGAGTAGCTCCATATCAATTCGAGGGCGAGAATAAAATCCATCAATAAAGCTCTTGGATACCATATAACAAAGATTTTTATATCCTTGTTCGTTTTTACAAAGAAGAACAAGATGATTACCTGAAGAATCCAATCTGCCCTCTTTAAGAAGGCGACTTCTGCGTGCTACATAAACTTCACAACCTATAATTGGCTTGATACCTTTAGACTTTAATGCATTATAAAATTCAACCGCGCCATACATAACACCGTGATCTGTGATAGCAACAGCAGTTTGTCCATCAGCAATAGCCTTATCGGCAATAGAAGATATTTTTGTTAATCCGTCAAGTAGGCTATATTCAGTGTGTAAATGAAGGTGAACGAAGTTTCCCATAAGCGCCTCCTTTCTTATTTTTTGTTTCTTTCTAAAAGATTTTGCGCAAGATCAAGAATTCTATTTAATCTGTGAGCGAGACCTGATTTCGAAATGGGAGGTACACTTATTCTCGCTAATTCCGAAAGTGTCAAGTCTGAATACTCTAACCGCAATTTCGCAGTGTTTGCTAATTCCTCCGGCAATGATGAAAGCAAGTCTGCATCTGCCAGTTGTGATATAACACTATTGTACTTCATTGCGGCATCAACTGTTTTTGATATATTTCCTGCAGTGCAATTTGAAATACGCTGAACGTAGTTATCTAAATCTGAACTTATTTGCTCATTCATAATAGCAAAGGTGCTCTTATTCATTGTGGACTTAGCCACAAACTCTTCTATTTTTTCGCTATCACGATAGTATATAATTCTGCCCGTTTTTTTATTGGCAATATTAGGTTTTATACCTATCAATGTCAAATACTCAACAAAACTATCGGTTCTATCACCTAGGTTAAACTCTAACAAATACTGTCTCTCCGGATCGCATATTTTGCCTGCTGCCAAAAACACTCCTCTAAGAAAAGAGGATTCACAAAAGTCACATTTTCTATTGTAGAGCTGGTTGTCCTTGTGAGCTGTAGTTAAATGTTTCACAGCACTTGGCGACCTGAACTCAGCTAAAAGAAATCTTCCACCTTGTTTTGAACGATGCGGCTCTATGGTTTGAGAATAAAACTCTTTTATTAATTTTCCAATAAACTCAAGAGTTTCAATTTTTTCGGCACGAATAGATATTTCACCGTTGTCGCCTACTATTCCTTTGGCGAAAAGAAATCCGGAAAGCAAAGCACGTCTACAACATGGAGATTTATATGATTGTGTTATTATTTCGTTTTTCTGTTCTGATGAAAAGGACATTTCATTTTCCTTTATAAAATTTCTATTTCTTCTTCAAGTAAAATGCCGTACTTATTATTTACTGCATTCTTAACCTGTTCTATAAGTAATATAAAATCATTGCTTGTTGCTGTACCCTTGTTTATGAAGAATCCGGAATGTTTTTCAGACACCGAAGCATCACCACAAGATATCCCCTTTAATCCTGCATCTTCTATCAATTTGGCAGCATATGTACCTATAGGTCTCTTAAACACGCTTCCAAGACTGGGGTACCCTGTTGGTTGTGTTTTTCGACGCATATCTTTGTACTGATAAATTTCGTTAAGTATTTGCGTTGGATCGGATAGTTCAAGCACGAGCTCTGCGCGTAGGATGATTAAATCTGTGTTCTTAAAGACCGAAGTGCGATATCCAAGCATCATATCTTCTTTCTTGATAATTGCAGTTCTCTTTTCTGAGGGGATATACACCTCTGCAAATGATAAAACATCTCCTATTGTTTTGCCAAAAGCTCCGGCATTACCGGCAATCATGCCTCCCAAGCTGCCAGGAATTCCAGAAAGCTCGCTTAAGCCACCATATCCATCTCTAGCAAGATTAATTGCATTTTCACACACGCTGTCACCACAAAAAAGACATATTCTATCCTCGTATATCTCTTTTGATTTCAGTTTATCTGTTTTGATCAGGACCATACTTATATCTTCGTCACTAAAGAGGATGTTAGATATTTTTCCAATGACCTTATATAATATTTTATTTTCCACTAGAAAGTTTACAGCAAGAATCATTTTGGCGAAATTATCAGGGTAAACTATGACTGAGGCAACTCCACCTATTCTTACAGGAGACAAATCTCTTATTAATACTTTCTCTTTGTATTCAACTTCATTCATTTTAAGAAACTCAATAAATTGCTCTCTCATGAATGAACTCCGTATTTTATATGTAATTAGCTTTTTCTGCCAGCATATCTTCTGCAGCAGCTATCTGGGAAGTAGTTATGTTTATTCCTCCAAGAATCCTTGATAACTCTTTTATTCGTCCTTCATTATCAAGTACTGTTACGCTAGTTTCAGTTTCGCCATTGATATCGCTCTTGCTGATTAGAAAATGCTTATCAGCCAAAGATGCAATCTGTGCACTATGTGTAACCGAAAACAACTGAGTTGTCTTGGATAACGAAAGCATTTTAATACCAATTTTTCTGGCAGTTTTACCTGAAACACCTGTGTCTATCTCATCATAAATGACAGTGGGTATTCCGTCTTTATTTGAAATAACGCTCTTGAGAGCTAGCATTATTCTTGAAAGTTCGCCACCAGATGCAATTTTTGCTAATGGCTGGGGATCTGCTCCACGATTTGCGCTAATGTAAAACTCTATTAAATCTCCGCCGTCTTTACTTAATAGTCTTTCTTCGCCTTTGCAAAGCTCTTTGAGAGAAACGAAGAATACAACCTTTGGCATATCAAGAAACTCTAATGTGTCCTTAACTGTTTGCTCAAGAGTTTTTGCTGCTGCATCTCGTTTATCATGGAGCTCCTTTGCAAGCACCAAAGCTTCACTGTACGCTTTTTTCTCCTTTTGGTAGAGCGTTTTAAGAATGCCGTCTGAATTCTCTAGTGTAGCAAGCTCTTCCTTTGCCTTTTTGCAAAAATCAAGCACTTCTTTTATCGTGCTTCCGTACTTACGCTCAAGCTTTGATATTTTGTCAAGACGAGATTCTATTTTATTTAGTGTTACGGTAGGATCTCCGTCGATATCGTCTATTACTGCATATACTTCTTCTGCAATATCATCTACTTGATATAAGCATTCGCGTAAACGACTGGCATATTCAGAAAATGCAGGTACCACGTCGGAAATTTGATTTAGTGCAGACATACTTCTGTCGAGCAAGTAAAATACACTGCCCTTTTCACTGCCCTTTAAGGCTTTATATACAAATTCTGAATTTTTGGTTATTTTTTCACTATTTTTCAGCTTTGCTCTTTTTTCAACAAGGATATCCTCTTCATCTTCTTTTAGATTTGCTGATTCAATATCCTTTATTTGATACTCAAGTATTTCCTTTAGGCGCTCGCTCTCTGAAAGCTTTTCACTTACCTCACGAATCTCTTTTCTTATTTTCTCAAGTTCTGCATAGGATTCCTGATATCGAGTTTTAAGATCGCCAAGATCGGCATAAACGTCCAAAATGTCAAGATGATTTTTACTATCTTGAAGCGAAGCTGTATCGGTCTGCCCATGTACACTGACTAACAGAGGGGTAATAGTTTTCAACATTGAAAGACTTATACTTCTTCCGTTAATCATGGCTCTTGATTTACCGTCATTATTAATCGTTCTCTGCAGCAGTATTTCGCCGTCTTCAGGAATATCAATTCCAAGCTCAGACAATCCAGAAATCGTGCGCGGCGACAAATCGGCAAAAAGACCACTTACCATAGCTTGCTGTTGACCACTACGAATAAGCTCGCGCTCAGCTTTTGCACCTAAAAGCAAATTTATACTGTCAATAACTACAGATTTTCCTGCTCCGGTTTCGCCTGTTAAAACCATAAAGCCTTCAGAAAAATCAAAATCTATATTTTTGATTACTGCTATGTTTTCTATATGGAGAGATATTAACATTTATAATCTCCGATTTCTTTTATTAATTTAGAAGACCAAAATCTTGTTTAAGCTCTTCCTCAATCTCTTGAGCTACGGAAGAAGTCTTTGCTACAAGGAGTACAGTATCATCACCTGCAACGCTTCCCACTATACCGGCTATATGCAAAGAGTCAACGCAAACACCTATAGCATTTGCCATTCCGGAAAGAGTTTTTATTACTATAATATTTTCAGCAGCCTCAATATGTACAATCGACTCTGTTATAGCTGCGTTCAATATAGGCGCTACAATAGGAGATTTTAACTCAGGGGAAACATATTTATAAGTTCCTCTGCCTGTAACTCCTTTAACGAGACTAAGTTGTTTTATATCTCTGGACACTGTGGTCTGGGTAACATTATATCCATCTTCACGAAGTCGCTCAATAAGTGTTTCTTGTGTATCAATATCATACTTCTCTATGAGCTCCAGTATTTTCTTTTGTCTTTCGTTTTTCATTTTATTTCCTGCTTTTCTTTTATGATTATTCAATGTTGCTGAGTATTTTCAATTTATTAAACAACGTAGTGAACATATTATTGTCGGAAAATGTAAGCATCTTGAATTGTTTTTCACTTTTTTTGATTCTACAATAATCACCAAATTCCAAAGAATCAAAATATCTACCATCTATGCTTACTTTTAAGGTAGAATGGCCTATATTTGAAACTCTTAACTCCTCATTTGGACTATATACTATTGAACGATTAAAGAAGGAGTGCGGAGATACTGGCGTTGCTGTAATAGAATCGAGATTATGAGATATTATAGGACCGCCGGAAGACAATGCATAAGCGGTAGAACCTGCAGGAGTTGCAAGTACAACAGCATCGGCACGATATTTAACAACCTCTCTAAAACTGTTCTCAAGGCATATATCTGCAATACCAAGGTATTCAGAATGAGAAACTATTATATCATTAACAGCAAGTCTTTCTGAAGTAATATTTACACCACCCTTGAATATATCCGCCTCCAACAGCATTTTATCAGCAATCATATATTCGCCAGTCTTTAGTTTTTTAAGAACGTCCAACTCGTTAATCTCAACCTCACTTAAGTAACCAAGGTTACCAAGGTTAACACCAAGAAGAGGAATATCTAAGCTAATAGCGACTCTGGAAGCCTCTATAACAGACCCATCTCCACCAATAACCAGCAATGCGTCTGCATCTGATGGATAGGTTGAGAAATATTCAGCCAAATCACCAAGCTCTTCACAAAAATCTCTGCTTATAATCGGTGTCATCCCAAACTCTTTAAGCTTTCTCAAAACATCAGTGGTTACGGAAAGATCTGCATCCTTTAACGTATTGGGTATAATTAATATTTTATTCATGTTTTGTCTCCGTTTTTAAAGTGCGCTAAATACTCGATGTTACCATCTCCTCCAATTATCGGTGACTCTATCAAAGAGATAAATTCAAATCCTAAATCTTTCGCAAATGTAACGACATTATTTACAGCATCCTTGCGCAGTTTATCATTCTTCACGATCCCGCCTTTTCCAAGACCGCTTCTTCCAACCTCGAATTGGGGTTTTATTAAACATACAAAATCAGCACCTGATGATGTTACTGTTCTGATGGCAGGCATAATGTATGTTGCTGAAATAAATGAAACGTCCATTACGCATAAGTCAGGAATATATGGCAGATCCATCGTTTTCATATATCTTGCATTATAGTTTTCCATAGATATAACCCGTTCATCATGCCTAAGCTTTTCAACAAGCTGAGCTGTGCCTGAATCCACAGCTATTACACTCAATGCGCCATATTGTAAAAGGCAATCTGTAAAACCACCACTGGATGCGCCAATATCTATAGCCTTCTTTCCTGATACATCTATACCGAATGCTTGGATTGCAGCCTCTAATTTTAAACCGCCACGACCTACATATTTTTTCGAACTTTTATCAACGGTTATTACATCATCCGAAGAAACATCGAAGGCAGGTTTGGTAACGATTTTTCCATTAACCATAACTGACGATGAAGTTATAAAGTTTTTAGCTTCTGTACGGCTAAAAACCAGTTTTTGCTCTACAAGATAAAGATCTAATCTCATTATTCTATTACGCCATCAAATGGAGCATCAGTAATACTGCCATCTTCTTGCTCCAAAATAATTTTTACTTGTTCCTTCGCTCCGTCAAGCTTGTTATTGCAAACGTTTATAAGGCTTATTGCTTCAGAAAACGCTTTAAGCGACTCTTCTAGTGACAAATCGCCACTTTCCAGCCCCCGAACCTTGTCTTCAAGCTCCTTCATAGCCTCTTCAAACGACATTTTTTTCTTACTCATATCTTTTCCTCACATTTATCTGTAACCACTGCACTTATCTTACCATCAAATACTTTGATTGTGATATTGTCTCCAACATTCGTATTCTCAACAGTAGCAATTTTTCCATCGTTATTTGATGTAACCGAATATCCACGTTTAAGTATGGATAGTGGGCTGAGTGCAAAAAGCTTTTCGCTGGCAATTAAAAATTTGTCCTTGTCTTTTTCAATTTTTTGCATCATTGAATTCACAAGCATCTTTTTAGTAACATCAACCTTTTCGCTAAGATGCAATATGTATTGCTCTAATCTATTGTCAAAAATTTTGCTCTTAAACAAGAGAAGTCGCTCTTCTGCTATCTCACATCTTCGAACAAGTGAAACCGTATAGCGATTAACATATGAATCTAACCTCATATACAATTCTCTTATATCCGGTACAGCCAGTTCTGCCGCCGCTGATGGTGTTGGAGCTCGCATATCCGATACAAAATCACATATAGTAAAATCTGTTTCATGTCCAACAGCAGATATTATTGGAATATTTGTTTCAAATATCTTACGTGCAAGCCTTTCGCTATTAAAAGACCAAAGATCTTCAATAGATCCTCCTCCACGTCCAATAATAATTACGTCAACCAATCCACTTTTATCAAAATAATCCAATCCCTTTATGAGGCTTGCTTCAGATCCTACGCCTTGAACTAATGCAGGGTAAAGATATATCTTAGCTAAGGGAAATCTCCTTCCAATAACATTTATTATATCTCTGACAGCTGCTCCTGTTGGAGAGGTTATAACACCTATTCTTTCAGGAATCTCGGGTAAAATCTTTTTGTATTCATCAGAAAACAATCCTTCTGCCCCAAGCCTTTCCTTTAATTGCTCATATGATAGGTATAATGCACCTATTCCATCAGGCTGCATCGAGGTAACATACAACTGATACGTTCCGTCACGTTCAAAAACAGACACAGAACCATGCACAATAACTTTCATGCCAGATTCAGGCATAAACTTCAACCTAGCCGCAGACGATCTAAACATTACAGCTTTGATCTGTCCATCACTATCTTTAAGTGAAAAATACAAGTGACCGCTTCTGTGATAAGTAAAGTTAGATATCTCCCCCATTACAGTTACCGATGATAGAAATCGACTGCTACTGAATAAATTCTTTATATAATTGTTTAACTCCGAAACCGAGATAGCGTTACTTCCCCGTTCTCTTAACAAATTTATATCCATTTTATTATCTTTCTGCAATATATGCTCGTCGAGCTAATTCAGCAATTCCTACAGCATTATCAGATGAAAGAGCCGGTTCTGCATAAACAGCATCGAATCGCTGATTAATCATATTGCGTATTATAGAATTACACATAACTCCGCCAGCATAAACAAAAGTGGTTTTTCCAAACTCTGACTCATAGCTCTCTGACATTGAAATAATGCTTCTACCAATAAAATCTAACACAAAAGCTGAAACGAGCGACTTATCGTTGGTTTCTAAATAAAGTTTAGATGCAAGATTTTCCAATCCCGAAAGATTAATCTGCATACCATTGCTAGAAATCTGTCGCTTTGGTATTTTTTTATTGTTTTCCAGTGCTAACTTTTCAAGATGAACGCCACAAGGAAAAGGCAATCCCATTAGGACGCCTATCCTATCAATGATTTGTCCTGCATTCAAATCGGATGTCCCACCAATAAGGTTAGCATTAAATCCCGAATCGTTCGCTCTCACTTTTAGGAGCTCTGTTGTACCACCAGAAATATGAAAAGCAGCAAAATCCTTTTTAAGAATATCAATTTTTCCTGATGAATACACTGCCGCCATGATATGACCGCATTGATGCGAAAAATCATATAACGGAGCACCTGTCAATGCCGAAACAGCTTCAGCTGCAGATACACCTGCCAAAAAGCAAGGCATATATGATCCTTCAACATTTCTAGGGCGCGTGCTAACACCTATTGCCACTAAAGATGAATCGCCTAATAAATCTTTTGCCTCACGCATAAGTTCCGGGAGATTTACTGTATGTAAAAACAGCGCGTCTGATTGACGTAGTCCTCTTTCACCAGATTTTACCTTAAGTGGGCGCTTAAGATTGGCTATAAGCTCACCATCCAAGTTCAAAAGAGCCACAGAAGTAGTATAATTGCTAGTGTCTATACCAACAACAACTTTTCTTGCAATCATTTTTTATCAAACTCCAATGCAACTGCATTAAGAACGCCGTTAACAAAGCTATAAGACTTTTCATCATCAAACTTTTTAGCAAGCTCGATTGCCTCATTGATAGAGACTCTGGATGGAATATCATCCATAAACATAATCTCATACGCCGCAAGGCGGATAATAGCTCTGGAAACCGGAGAAATTCTATCAGATTTCCATCCCTTGAAATGCTTTTCGGTAGCTTCGTTTATTTCCTCAAGATGCTCTGCACTTCCAAAGAACACGGTCTTTACATAATCATCATACTCAAGTTCGCGAACCTCAACAGCTTTGTTGAAAATCTCTTCGTTAGTTTCATCTTTTTTACAAATGCTTTCAAAAATAAGAATGAAAGCGTTTTCTCTGGCTAATTTTCTTTGCATAATAAAATCCTCGCTAAATATTTTAACATATTTATTATACTATTATAAAATAAAAAAGTCAACCGATTTGAAAAAATAAAATATTTTTTTGCATTTTTATTCATGAATCACGGTTTTGTTATACTATTCCAGCATTTTTACAAATTCCTCTTGAAAAAACAACTTAAATGTGATAAAATAAATAAGTTAACAAAATAAGGCGAGATGTTTTATCACAACCTATTTGTAAGGAGCGAAAAAATGTTTTATTATTTAAGTGGCGAACTTGCCCATTACGAAGGAAATATATGTGTAATTGATTGCGGTGGCGTGGGATACAAACTTACAATCAGCATGATAACTGCCGACTCACTTCTCAGTAAATTAGGAAAGCAGGTTAAGCTTTTCACACACCTTGCTGTTAGAGAAGACGGAATTGAAATGTTTGGTTTTGGATCTATCGAAGAACGCGAATGCTTCCATAAACTTATCGGCGTCAGCGGCATTGGTCCAAAAGTTGCATTAAGCATTCTTTCCACCTATACCCCGGAGAAGCTTGCTTTCGCTATTGCTAGTGAAGATGTTGCGCTTATCGCAAAGGCTCCGGGCATTGGAAAAAAGACGGCATCAAGAATTATACTGGAATTAAAGGACAAGCTTTCTGTTGATAATATAAACGGAGGCAACTCAAAAGAAACCATTTCTGCCCCGATTTTAAGCTCTAAAAATACAAATTTGACAGAAGCAACAGAAGCTTTGATGGTGCTTGGATATGACAAGGCAACTGTAAATGCAGCTGTACGAGGCATTGATATTACAATGGATGCAGCGGATATTATAAAAGCCGTTTTGAAAAAATTATCGAGATAAACTGAAGGAGAAAACATATTATGATGGAAGAAATCAGCGAATTTGATTTTGAAAATAGAATAGTGTCAAATGAATATGACGACCTTCAGGATGGCGAGGTAGAAAACTCGCTCAGGCCTAAAACACTGAGCGAATACGTTGGACAAGAAAAAGCAAAATCTAATCTCAAAATATATATTGAAAGTGCAAAACTCAGAGCCGAAGCGCTAGACCATGTTCTCCTATATGGACCTCCCGGCCTCGGCAAAACTACACTTGCATCTATCATTGCCAATGAGATGGGAGTAAATATACGTACCACATCCGGACCTGCAATTGAAAAACAAGGCGACCTTGCAGCTATACTTACCAACCTTGGCGAAGGTGATGTACTGTTTATTGACGAAATACATAGACTTTCACGAGCAGTGGAAGAAATACTCTACCCCGCAATGGAAGACTATGCTCTCGATATAATTATTGGAAAGGGCCCAAGCGCCAGATCTATTAGATTGCCTATCCCAAGATTCACGTTGGTTGGAGCTACTACAAGAGCAGGTCAGCTTACTACACCTTTGCGCGATAGATTTGGCGTGTTGTTAAAGCTTGAGCTTTACTCAAATGAGGAACTGGCAAACATTGTAAAAAGATCTGCTTCAATTCTCGAAATTGATATAACCGATGAGGGAGCTATACGCATAGCCTCACGTTCAAGAGGAACTCCGAGAGTTGCTAATAGATTGTTAAAACGAATACGTGATTTTGCTCTCGTTAAAGGAAATGGAACTATTACATCCGAGATTGCAAACTATGCACTAAATGCTTTGGAGATTGATGAATTAGGACTTGATAGTACCGACCGAAAAATGCTTGAAGCAATTATCAAATTCTATGGTGGTGGTCCTGTGGGACTTGACACTCTAGCCGCAACTATCGGCGAAGAAGCAATAACTATAGAAGATGTTTATGAACCATATCTAATGCAAATTGGTTTCCTCGCAAGAACGCCTCGAGGAAGGTGTGCGACCAGACTTGCATACGAGCATTTAGGAATTCCTTTTATCCCTAACTAATTACACAAAAAACGCAAACTGCTCCATTTTTTGGTTGCAATTTGCGTTTTTTGTTATTTTCATATGTGATTTATTTTAATTTTTCAATAGCATCTCTTCTATCATCCGAATTAAAGACAAAGCTTCCTGCAACCAAAATATCTGCGCCCATTTCGCGAAGCATAGCAGCATTTTCTGCATTAACTCCACCATCCACTTCGATTTTTGTATCTAGCCCTAGCCTATCTATTTCCTTCTTTAATGCGCTGATTTTTTCTGCAGCCGATGGTATTAGCTTTTGACCTCCAAATCCAGGTTCAACAGTCATAATAAGTACTGTATCACATTGGGGGAGAAGATGATAAATATCGTTAACAGGAGTGCTTGGACGAATTGAAATTCCTGCCTTTTTTCCCATACTATGAATTTCATCAAGTATTATTTCAGCTTTATCTGTTGCCTCAAAATGGAAAGTAAGCATATCTGCTCCTGCCTCTATAAATCTTTCGGCATACTTTTCCGGCTCAACAATCATAATATGTACGTCAAAAAACAAATCCGTCTTTGACCTCAAAGATTTTATTACAGGCAACCCAATTGAAATATTTGGAACAAAGACGCCATCCATTACGTCTATATGAAGCATATCAGCTCCTGATGATTCAAGAGATTTTACTTCTCTTTCAAGATTAGCCAGATCGGCTGTAAGTATTGATGGTGAAATTTTAACCATTTCTTTCTCCTAACTATACTAACAATACATCAAACTAGTAACATGACTAGTTAAGTAACATATATTGATATATAACATAAAATATTTAAAGAGCAATGCTCGGCTTTACACAGTGGTTGGAACACTAAAAGATAGGGACGTTTGGAGATGTGATCACTGTATAAGTCTTTGATTGGGACTATCCGGTACGGATGGTCTCTTATTTTTTTGCAACCATAGCAATTGCCAAGGCCTTAACTCCGTCACCATTTCCGGTAAATCCAAGTTTTTCCTCGGTGGTTGCTTTAATGCTTACAAGATTTTTTTCTATTGATAACGCTTTTGCAATGTTTTCTCTCATTGTTTCGATATATGGAGATATTTTAGGCTTTTGAAGTATTACTGTGGAATCAATGTTAACAATTGAATATTCGGCATCCTCCACAAACTTGGCTACCCGCTCGAGCAATTTTAGACTTGATATCCCCAAAAACTCATCTGATGTATCTGGAAAATGCTTTCCTATATCCCCTAATGCCAGTGCGCCTAACAAAGAATCCATTATGGCGTGAATCAAAACATCGGCATCAGAGTGTCCTAAAAGCCCTTTTTCGAATGGAATACAGACTCCTCCAAGTATCAGTCCTCTCCCCGCAACCAAGCGATGAACATCATATCCTTGGCCAATTCTCATATTATTCATTTGCTTCTCTCCTTTTCAGTAAAAACTCTGCGTATTCCAGATCCGAAGCATAAGTTATCTTAGGGTTTTCAAATGATAGTTCTACCAGTCTTATACTTTCTCCAATGTTCTCAATCAGCATATTGTCGTCAGTAATATCATCCAAGGTACCGGCGCTTGATAATGCTTTTTCATAAAGCTTACGCTCAAATGCTTGTGGAGTCTGTGCGAGCATTAAATTATCTCTAGAAATGGTGCTCTTGATAATATCCCCATCTACTAGTTTGACAGTATCAGAGACCTTTTTAACAGCGCTTGCTGCCCCATATTTAATAGCCGAAACAATAACTTTTGAAATATCAGATCTATTAATTAGACACCTTGCACCATCGTGAATTAGGATATGTGTAGTTTCTTTAGGAATTGAGCCAAAACCAAGCTTAGCAGATTCTGCACGTGAAGACCCTCCGGTTGTTATGGAATAAATCTTACTAGATGCAAAATGTAACTCTTGCTTTGCAAAATCTAAATCTTCTCTCCTGGTTACAACAACTATACTGTCCACATCTTCACAACTTAAGAATGGCTCTACCACGCGAGACAAAAGGCTTTTACCAAGCAATTCTACTTTCTGTTTGGGGAGAGTTGTTCCTAGGCGAGAACCAATTCCGGCTGCCAAAATTATTGCAGTTGTAAATATTCCTTTACTTTCGGTCATTAGCTTTTCCCTCCTCCTTCACTTACTTGAAATTGCTGTCAAAAGCAACTTTTATGCTCATTGTTGATATGATTCACTTGTATTTTATCACAAATCTTGGTTAAATGGAAGAGATTTTTGCTTTTTTTCATATTTTTTTCACTTTTTTTCAAAAAACTATTGATTTTTTTATTTTAATGTATTATAATATGTACGTAGTGGCGCAAAATGGCTTAAAATCCCGCATTTTTCCATTAAAATCCCACAAAATTCCCAAAACAAGGAGGAAATGACATGCGTTACGATTGTGTTGGTACTTATATAAACAGCATTGATAAGAAAAACCGTGTGTTTATTCCCTCTAAAATCCGTGAAGTTTTGGGAGAAACATTTTACATAACCAGAAAGACAGAACGTTATCTTACAATCTATCGCGAAGATGATTGGGGAGAATACGTAAAAAAAATACAGAGTCTTCCCGAATCTATTGCATCCCCACTTCAGGACTTCCTCATTGGAGGCGCACAAAGATGCTCTACTGATTCAAGCGGAAGAGTGGTTCTTGAGAGTAGACTTGTTGAGCACGCTCAGCTTTTAAGAAACGTAGTTTTCGTTGGACAAGGCAACCAGGTTAGAATATGGTCTGAAGAAAACTGGATTGAACGCGAAAGCAAGTACAACTTGGACGAGCTCCATGCTCTTGTTAGTTCTCTCGGGCTTTAATTTTAATAAAGTAAGGATTTCCGACCATGTCAAATATAAACTTTTCTCACACGTCGGTTCTTCTATTTGAATGCATTGAGGCTCTCAATATAAGAGACGGCTACACTTATATAGACTGCACTGCTGGTGGCGGCGGACATTCTCTTGAAATTGCAAAAAGAATGGGTAAGAATTCAAGGCTTATCTGTTTTGACAGAGATAAAAACGCTATCGCAGCAGCAAGCGAAAGATTAAAAGACTACAAAGATCAAGTAACATTTATTAATGATAATTTTTCTTCCATTGGAAAAGTTATTAAAGAGCTTGGTATAAACAATCTTGGTGGTGTTCTTGCCGATCTCGGCTGCTCATCACATCAATTTGATACTCCAATACGAGGATTCAGCTATATGCACGATGCACCATTGGATATGAGAATGGATATGGATGCACCGTTGTCTGCATTTGAAGTAGTAAACGAATACTCCGAGCAAAGACTTAAGAAAATAATTTTTGACTACGGAGAGGAGAGATTCGCACCTCGAATTGCGGCAGCTATATGCAAACACAGAGAGCTATCACCAATCAAGACAACACACGAACTTACAGATATAATCAAAGGAGCAATTCCTGCAGCTGCAAGAGTTGATGGACCCCATCCTGCAAAAAGAACTTTTCAGGCTATTCGAATTGAAGTAAATTCTGAACTCGATGCAATCGAACCACTTATTCGAGATGCTGTTGGAGCTTTGGTTCCGGGAGGAAGAATTGCAATAATCTCATTCCATTCGCTAGAAGATAGAATTGTTAAACAAACTTATAAAGCATTATCCGTTGGCTGCACTTGCCCTAAAGACTTCCCTATCTGCATTTGTGGCAATAAACCCAAAATTAAGGACGTTTCAAAAAAGCCGATCTTCCCCTCAAAGGAGGAGCTTGAAAACAATCCGCGCTCAAGAAGCGCCAAGCTTAGGGTATCGGAAAAATTGTAAAGGAGAAATGATCAGATGACTAATACTAATGCATATGATATTTTATATAATAATGTAAAAGAACGCCTCACAATCGTTGACGGACATGAAGAATATAATCTCGGAGAATACATGCTTATGCAAGTAAACAAGGAGAAAACAGAGTCCGCCCTTCCTGTTGAAGCAAGAAGCTATGCCGGAGTTGGAGAAAAAGCTCTTGCTATGGTTGTTTCTTACGTTGGGGACAAGCTCACTATAAAGGAGCCTCCTGTAAAAGACAAGACCATCAGAGCATTCCCCTTTAGAGCTTCTGCATCTGCTCTTCTCTCTGCAGTTGCTTGTTGTGCCTTAGTTCTCTCAATAGGTATTGTTGGTATGGGATCTGCAAAAAAGAATGCAGAAGAAATCAGCCTTACCGATTATAGCGTCGAAGATGCGATGGAATTAACTAACAATATAGCATAACTTTTATCCAACTATTTTTCCTTACATATTTTATTAATCTATAAAAACCGTGCAGTGCCATCTTTGCGCCTTTTTGACGTGAATATGCTATATGCACGGTTTTTTTATGTTATTTTTCATATTTTGGTCCATATATTAATATCATTAAGTGATGATTTGATGTCATCACTATTTTTTTATTTCACGGAGAAAAAGATGCATACAAAACTTTGGATAATGGAAACAACCCGAAAACGTATTATAGCTGTTATGATATTATTTTCAATGTTTTCTTTATATCTTCTTTATAACATTTTTTATTTATCATTTATTAAACACGATTACTATACGCAAAAGACCTATGATCAAATTACCACAACCACCACACAAAAAGCAAAACGAGGAGAAATATATGATTCAAATCTAAAGCCGCTGGCTACAAATAAAACTTCCTGGCGAATCTTTGTTTCTCCCAAAGACATATATCTAAATGAAAAAATTTCGTCAAAAAAATATACCGAAGTTATATCGGTTGGCCTATCTAAGATTCTAAATCTAAACAAAGATGATATTATTAAAAAAATAACCAATACCAAAATATTAGATGTTACTATAAAGGCTTCCGCATCAGAATCGGAATATAAGCAAGTTATTGAATTCGTGAAAAACAATAATCTTGATGATATGGTATTCACCGAAGCACAAACCACACGATATTACCCGGAAGGAACACTTTTAGCGCATGCTTTAGGATTTGTAGGAAGCGACAACCAAGGTCTTTTTGGCTTAGAATATTATTATAACGATTTGCTACAAGGTGAAGACGGATATTATGCGTATGCGAAAGATGCATCAGGAAATACTTTGGATACAGAATTCTCTACATATGTACCCGCAACAGATGGATATAGCCTTGTTACTACAATAGATGCACATATACAAGGTGAATTGGAGTCGGTTATTGAAACCATTCGAATAAATCACGGGGTCGAAAACAGAGTTTGCGGTGTAATTATGGATGTGGAAACCGGAGCAATTTTAGCAATGGCTACCTCTACCCCTTTTGATCCCAATAATCCATTTGTTCTTGATTCATATTCCGAACAAAAACTACTAGTATCCGGATTAACAAAAGGCAGCGATGAATATAATGCGTATAAAAATGAGCTGTTACAGATTATGTGGTCAAATAAAGCCTTAAGCGAAACATACGAACCGGGATCAACATTCAAGATTGTTACTGTAAGCGCTGCTTTAGATATGGGTAGTTCTAAAGTTTCCGATACCTTCTCTTGCAATGGCTACAAAGAAGTAGGAGGATATCGAATTCGTTGCCATAAAGTTAATGGTCACGGAAGTGGCTTCTCATTAGCATATGGATTACAGATGTCTTGCAACCCCTGCATGATTTCAATATCTGAAAAATTAGGCGCCGAAAACTTTTACCAATATGTAGAAAAATTTGGTTATTTTGAAAAGACCGGGATTGATTTGCCCGGTGAAGCATCAACTATATTCCATAAAGTCGAAAATATGGGTTCAACCGAGTTGGCGACTGCATCATTTGGTCAAAGATTCAAGGTTTCTATAATAAATCAATTAGTTGCTATATCGGCAGTAGCAAACGGAGGAAAGTTAGTTAGACCTTACATTGTAGATAAAGTCATTGATAATAATGGGAAGACTATATCTCAGCATATTCCGGAAATACGAAAACAGGTTATATCTGAAGAAGTCGCAGATATAGTATCCAAGATTTTAATTGATGGAGTTAACGGCGATGGTGGTGCCAAAAATGCAGGAGTTATTGGATACGATATAGCGGCTAAAACAGGCACGTCACAAAAATTTGATATACTTGACGAAAACGGAAATTCATATTTACGAATAGGATCTACCGTCGCTTATGCATTAGATGGTGATCGTGGCATTTCCATGATAATAGTAGTTGATGAACCAACTTCCCAGGTAAAGTACGGCAGTGTTGTTGCGGCCCCCTATGTTTCAATGGTTTATGAAAGAATACTTCCCTACCTAGAACTAAAATCCAATTCAAAGGAAATGAATGTTATAATAGACAATTACATTGGACTTTCACTCGAAGACGCTAAAGATAAACTTAATCAAAAAAAGCAAGCGTTTGAAATAATCGGTAACGGACACACAATCATAAAACAAACTCCATCCGCAGGAGATATTTTAACCTATCCTCTATCTAAAATATTACTTTATACGGAGGATTCAAGCGAAGAACACGTCATCGTTCCAAACGTTGTTGGGTTAAGCCTACCTGACGCAATAAGAAAAATAATAGACTCCGGTCTTAACCTGCATGTTTCTGGAAATGGAGCTATCACATCTTCATCATTGGATAAAGTATTATCTCAATCTATTTCTCCGGGAACAACCGTTAAAAAGGGGGAAGTAATAACCATCCGAGCTATTAAGGAGGATTACGAGGACTAATGAAGCTTTCGTTACTAATTGACGGTCTTATTACGAATGAAACCGAAGACATCGAAATAGGCAATATAAGTTGTGACCCCAAAAAGTGCCAATATAATACTCTATTATTTCTTATTAACGAAAAAGCAGAATTGGAATATATAAAACACATGCCAAATGTATCTGCAATAATTACTAATAATTCATTTTCACTTCACACAGGAGCACCAACGTTTAAAACATCGAACATACGAGCTACTTTATCAAAAGCATTTGCCAAGATGTATTGTGACGACTTATCTAACATCAAATTTATTGGAATAACCGGAACTAACGGTAAAAGCACTACCGCAATTATGATTAAAAAGGTTCTATGCGATTGTGGTTTTAGAGTCGGACTTTTTGGAACGGGAAAAATTACATTGGGTGAATATGTACTATCGGATAATGATTATTCTATGACCACACCTCCTCCGGAAATATTATATCCCACAATACAAAAAATGCAAAAACTTGGAGTTGATGTAATAGTCATGGAGGTATCAAGTCATGCACTTATGCAAGAACGAGTGGCGCCAATAAATTTTGACATTGGTATATTTACAAATCTATCCGCCGATCATCTGGACTATCACAAAAATATAGATAATTATTATTCAGCAAAAACGTCTCTGATGCACCAAAGCAAAAAAGTACTGGTTAACAGCGATGATGTATATGGGCAACTTGCTCTTAAACAATTTTTAAACACAGAAAGCTGCGGAACAATACAATCAGCATCTACCAAAGTTGCCAACATAAAGGATCTGGGATTAAAAGGAATTTCTTTTGTTTATCAATCCAAAAAAGGAAGCGAAACAATCAATCTTGCTATTCTCGGCGTATATAATGTGTATAATGCTATGCTTGCAATACGAGCCTTAGAATGCTTTAATATTCCATTGATTAACATAAAAGAAAGCCTAGAAAGTATTAAAAAAATAGATGGAAGATTTGAGATAGTAAATGAATTTCCAACTATTGTAATTGATTACGCGCATACTGCCCATGCTTTTGAAAACATAGTGAAAAGTTTATATACCTGCAAAAAACAAGGGCAGAATTTTTTTATTGTATTTGGATGCGGTGGAGAAAGAGATACAAGCAAGCGTGTAAAAATGGGTGAAATAGCTGATTTATATGCAGACGAAATCATATTAACATCTGACAATCCAAGACATGAGTCTCCCCTCTCAATAATTGCAGAAATTGCAAAAGGAATCTCTAGAAATGTACACACGTATATCGATAGAAAGGAGGCCATAAAGTTCACTATAAAATCAGCCAAAGAAAATGATATAATTGCTATAATTGGAAAAGGGCCGGAAAAATACACTATTGTTGATGATCAGTATTATGAATTCGATGAAAAGTCTATTATTAAAGAAGCCTTAACGGAGCGATACACATGAGAATCGAACTAGCCATTAAACAGGATTTTTTTGATGTTCTCTCCTCTGTTGGCGGTATATTCTATGGAAAAATAAAAAACCAAACTATACACGCTATATCAACTGATAGCAGAGAGTGCTATGACGGTGACATATTTTTTGCACTTACTGGGAAAAACTATGATGGAAATTCATTCATAAACGATGCGATTAGTAAAGGGGCTATTCCTGTCGGACCAGTTGTTAAAAGATACGGAATAAAGGTTGATTCTGCTAATGCGGCGCTGCTATCTTTCGCTGCGTTTTATAAGCGGCATTTGCCAAAGCTTAAATACACTGTAGCTATTACCGGAAGTGTAGGAAAAACCACCACCAAAGAAATGCTTGCAAAAATATCGACAATCAGATATAAAACGCATTCCACCTGGGAAAACTTCAATAATGACATAGGTGTTTCTTTTACTATCTTATCTGCTCCTGCTAATACTGAAGTTTTAATTGCAGAGATTGGTATGAATAATATGGGCGAGATACGAACTTTATCATCTGCATTGTTTCCCGACATTGGTATTATCACCCGAATAGGTAGCGCTCATATAGGAAATCTTGGCAGTAAAGAAAGCATTGCTAAAGCTAAACTTGAAATAACAGAAAGCTTAAAAAACAACCTTATACTCCCGTGTAATGAACCTCTGCTATCAACGGCGTACCCGCGAATAACCTATTTTTCTAACGAATATAAAAATGCTGATGTGCTAATTAGAAAAAATAGCTTTAACCAATATGAACTCTACATAAAAGGAGCTTTGCAAAAGATATTCAACTTTGCTTCTAGCGCAGAACATCTAATTTACTGTCTAGCGGCATCTACGGCAGCGGCTATGGAGATTGGGCTGGATATAGACGATATATATCGTGGAATATTAAGCATTGACGACAGCAACTTTAGACATAAAACTGTATTATCCAGTAAAGGTTTTTTTATACTTGATGACTCATACAATGCATCTTATGAATCTGTTTGTGCTGCTATCACAATGCTAAATAAAATACCACAAGTACGAAAAAGGCACGTTCTTCTTGGCGATATATTAGAGCTAGGAGAAATGAGCCAAAGCATACATTATCAAATAGGAGCTCTCTTGGCAAAATCTGATATTCAATATATTTTTTTGATAGGTAACCAAGTTGAATATATAGCACAAGGGGCAATTTACAACGGTTTTAATGAAAGACGAATATTTATTAACAAAGATGTATCTTCTCCAGAGGTCACAGCTGCTCAAATATGCAAAATGCTTTTACCGAATGATATAATCCTTGCAAAGGCATCTCATAAAATCAACCTAAAACGAATCATAAACCTTGTTGGATAGGAAATTAAAATGAACATAAAGCATATATATTTGTTGTTACTTTTGTCGGTTTTGATTATGACAATTGTAATGCTGAGAAAATTAATTCCAAAACTATCAAAAATAGCTAAGCAACCTATATATGAAGACGGACCAAAATGGCATTTAAGTAAAAGCGGAACTCCAACTATGGGAGGAGTGGGGTTCATCTTACCTATATGTGTTGTGTTGCTTGCCACGATCATTATACTTATTAATGACGAAAATAAATATGACGGAATATCATTGGCTATCGCATTAGGTTTTTCTGTTGCAAATTCTTTGATAGGGGTGGCAGACGATATTACTAAGCTTAAAAAATCTCAGAATGGCGGGTTAACACCAAGACAAAAGATTTTTCTTCAGCTTGTTGTGTCTGTTATATTTCTTTTGTTAAGAAACCTTATTTTGAGAGATGATACTTCTATATTTTTTGGCAAATATCCAATTGAATTAGGCGTATTCTACTATCCACTTGCTCTTATCTTTCTGCTAGGAATTATTAATTGTGCTAATCTTACAGATGGAGTTGACGGACTTGCTACTTCGGTAGCTTTTGCCATTGCTGTGTGCAGCTTTTTATATTCATTCTCTAAAGACAATGTGTCTTGGATAATATCAATCGTTACGATAGGAGCAACACTGGGATTTTTATTATTCAACATACATCCTGCCAAAATATTTATGGGAGATACCGGCTCTTTGTTTTTAGGAGCAATAGTTGCATCTGTCGCCTTTTCGATGCGTTCGCTACCGGCATATTTGCTTATTTGCGGTGTATATGTTATAGAGGGCGTTTCGGTAATCCTACAAGTACTGTATTTCAAAAAAACGAGAAAACGTTTATTTAAAATGTCACCTTTACATCATCACTTGGAAAAAAAAGGATTTGATGAAAACAAAATATGTATTATAGCTGTGATAGTAACATTCATTCTATCCTTATTTGCCTTCCCACTGATTAGAGGTAACACATGAATATAAACAACATAAAAAAGAGCAAAACAGGATTTTTTAACTATGATGTAATCTTTCTACTTATAGTTATTGCGCTTACACTTTATGGAACTTTAATGGTTTTTAGTGCAGGTGTTGCTTACGCCGAAAAAAGATATGACGACCATATGTACTTTATTAAAAAGCAAACTATTTGGATTTTACTTGGTATCGCTGCAATGATAGGTGTTGCCAAAATCCCCGTTAGCATATTTAAGAAGTACACATCACATTTGTATTTCGTTACAATAGCCTTGCTGCTTTTAGTACTAGTTATAGGGTTTGTAGGAAACGGTGCCAAACGTTGGATATCAATAGGTCCATTAACAATACAACCTTCTGAAATAGCAAAGCTATCAATTCCTCTTATGCTTGCAAGATATTTTTCTGAAAAAGAGCAGTTGGCATGTGACTTTAGAAACGAGAAAACTTCATTTTTATGGGGTATTTTATTTCCATGCCTAATCCTGCTTTTGCCCGTCGTGCTGGTTATGCTGCAAAAGCACCTTTCTTGCATTATCATTCTGGGATTGATTGGAATAACTATTATATTTATTTCGGGAATTAATCCAAAATACATCTACGGATTCGTTGCAATAGGAGTAGTCGCTATCACATTCCTCGCGCTGTTTACTGATTACACAAAAGAAAGAATCACAGTGTGGCAAAATCCCGAAGAATATAAATTAACGGGAGGATGGCAAACATTGCAAGGGCTTATGGCAATTGGATCGGGCGGACTTTTTGGTGTTGGATATGGTAATAGCGTGCTAAAGCATTGCTACGTTTCCGAGCCTGCCAATGATATGATATTTGCCATCCTATGCGAAGAGCTCGGATTATTTGGGGCTACAATGGCAATGATTCTTTTTGCACTGCTCGTTTGGCGTGGAGTACTCATAGGTCTACATTCACGCGATACATATTCTCGACTAGCGGTTTTTGGAATAATTATTAAAATCGCAATACAGGTTATGCTTAATATTGCTGTTGTTACAAACACCATACCAAACACAGGAATATCACTTCCCTTTTTCAGCTATGGCGGTTCATCATTAATTATGATATTTATTGAAGTGGGAATAATACTTTCGATATCAAATAACGGGAGAAAAAGCATATGAAGTACGTATTCACAGGTGGTGGAACACTGGGTCATACAAATCCTGCAATAGCAGTAGCCGAAAAAATTAGAGAAATCGATAAGAATGCCGATATACTTTTTATTCTACGAGAAAACGGAAAAGAAAATGACGCAGTTCGAAATCGCAATTTTACCATTAAAGAAATTCCTGCATGCGGATTTAATAGCAATAAAGCTATGAAAGCAATAACCGTTAACACAAGAGCATTAGTGAAATGTAATAAGATTATACGAGAATTTAAGCCCGATGTAATATTTGGTACTGGTGGTTATGTTTCATTCGCTCCATTACTTCTCGGAGTTATTTTAAAAATCCCAACATTTATACACGAATCAAATATAGTTCCGGGGCGAGTAACAAAAATAATATCAAGGTTAGGTGGCACATTATTACTAAACTATGAGGGAACAAAGGATCGACTCCCTTATGCAAAGCAGTCTATGATTGTTGGAAATCCATTGTTATCAGATTTTTCCTACATCCAAAGAAATGAAGTAAGAGAAAAACTACATTTGAAAAATAACGAGATATTAGTACTCTCTTTTGGTGGCAGTGGTGGCTCAAAAAAACTTAATGATACCATTATCGAGGTAATGGATAAATACAGTAAAAACAAAAAACAAATTAGACATATACATGCAACAGGTGAAAAATATTTCAACGATATAGCCAATCGTCATCCCGAATTTGCAAAAGGAATTAACGGGTGCCAAATATTGCCAAAAATAGATAATATGGCTGTTTACATGCAAGCATCTGATATATTAATATGCCGGTGTGGCGCAACAACGCTTTCGGAAATATCAGCTACAGGAAGAGCATCAATATTGATCCCCTCGCCAAATGTAACCGACAACCATCAGTTTGAAAATGGGAAGTATCTATCACAACGCAATGCCGCTATATTAATCGAAGAAAAGGAGCTGTGTTACGAAAACCTTATGCAAAAAATTGACCTCCTAACTAATTCAAAAAGCTTAAGAAAAACAATAGAGAACAATGTTAAAACGCTAAGCAAAATCAACTCTGCAGAAGCAATTTCAAGGATTATTTCAAACCGCCAAAACTGCATTCTGCCCTAAAATATCAAATTTGTTTCATAGCATTTAGTTGAATAAATCTATCAAAAAAGAAAACATTTTTTACATTTTGAATGATTTATATTCCAAAATGTATTTTTTTACCGACAAAACAAGTCAATAAATTCCATTTTTTGTCACACAAATATCATTCTGCCTAATATTATATTTTTATTTATAAGTATTTTGTAAACAATAAAATATTTTAAACTATTATCTTGAAAATAAAATCAAAATAATATATAATTATATGCGTAAATATATGTAAACTTGAGTGGGTTAAGCGCCACTCTATATCATAGACTAATGAAAACTAAGCAGAGAGAAAGTGGAGGATTAAAAATGGAATTTGATTTCGAACAGATACACGATAGTGGTGTTAAGATAAAAGTTATTGGCGTAGGTGGAGGCGGAAACAATGCTGTTAACCGTATGATCTCTACCAACATCAGAGGCGTTGAGTTTATTGCTGTTAATACAGACAGCATGGCTCTTGATACTTCTTGCGCAGCAAAGAAGCTTGTTATAGGTGATAAGATCACACGCGGCAAGGGTGCAGGCGCAGATCCTGACGTTGGAAAGCGTAGCGCAGAAGAATCTATCGAAGCTGTAAAAGACACACTTAAGGGTACTGACATGGTATTCATCACTGCAGGTATGGGTGGTGGAACAGGTACTGGCGCAGCTCCAGTTATCGCTAAGGCTGCAAAGGAAATGGGCATCCTCACTGTTGGTATCGTAACCAAACCTTTTGCTTTCGAAGGCAAAAGAAGATATGCACAGGCTGAAGCAGGTATTGCTGAACTCTCCAAGCATGTTGACTCTCTTATCGTTATTCCTAACGAAAGACTTAAGCAGGTAGAAGATACACACATTACTCTCGCGAATGCTTTTGAAATTGCAGATGACGTTCTTCGTCGTGGTGTACAGTCCGTTTCTGAACTCATTAACGTTCCCGGATTTATCAACCTTGACTTTGCTGACGTTACCTCTATCATGAAGAATGCAGGTTATGCTCATATGGGCGTTGGATCTGCTAAGGGCGCTGATAAGGCACAGCTTGCTGCTATGACTGCTATCTCCTCTCCTCTTCTTGAAACAAGCATTGCAGGTGCAACAGGTGTTCTTATTAGCATCACCGCATCCGAAGATATTCAGCTTGATGAAATCGATACAGCCTCTCATATGATCCATGCAGAAGCACATCCCGATGCAAACATTATTTGGGGTGCAACATTCGACTCCAATCTTGTTGACGAAATGCGCATTACAATCATTGCTACCGGATTTATTAAGCCCGAAGAAGAACGTGAAGCATCTCATACAACCACAACTGTAACTAGACCTACTCCTGTATATACAGCTCCTGTTGCGGCTCCCGTTGTAACTCCTGTATACGCTACACCTGCTCCCGTAGCTACTCCTGTTTATGTAGCACCTGTAGTAGAAGAAACACCTGTTGTTGAAGAAGAACCGGTTGTAGTTCCTCAGCAGAGAACTATTGTTGAACCAGAAGTAAAGACAAGCAGTATCGCAAAGGAATATGACTCCGGATATGAAGATTACGAAGATATTTGGTCTAAATTCGTTAAGGCTAAAAAACTTAAATAATTTTCGATACTTAAACTATAATCATTTAAATCCCCTCTTGATTGTGTCAAGGGGGGATTTTTCTATAGGCATGTGGTTATCATCATTTTTATTTTGTTTAGATAAGCTGCTTTGTTTCGCAACGCATTATACTTTTCCGACGTAATGCTTTTTTATAAAAACATGCGTAACTACACTTTTCCGTTGTGATTTTGTTTTATAAATAATTGACATTTTCCTTTTATAGTTAATCTTTTTAGATATTGATTGGCGAAATCTCGGAATTGTATAGTTTTTATGGTGATAACTTTCAACAAATTACTTTGTTTATTTTAGCATGTCCACACGTCTCCACCGGCAAAAGTCTCTTGGTCGGAAAAGTGTAGTTGCTGTTTTGGATATATTACATTTATATATTTTTCTTTGCTGTCAGAATTTCAACAGGAAGTCTGCATCAAATAAAATGATTCTTCCCTGCTCTATCAAATTCTAAACAAAAAACACCGCAAACTCTGATTTTGATTCAAAGGAGTGCGATGTTTTTTTATGAAATTTATAAAATTATAATCAATGATTGTGAGCGAAAAATTCTACTATAATCATTATAGCAGTGGTCATCGCACTGATTATCATAAGACCTGCAATAACACCTGCAACAACTTTTGTACCGAGCTTTGTGTTTTTCATACTTTTTCCTTTCATGCTTATAATGATTAAGTCTTTCGACTTTCATAATACTTAGCAATCTGTTTTGTTATGTTTTTATTGTTTGATCTGATTCTTATTGGAATATATGAGTTTATACGTGATAACCCTTTAGCCACAGAATCCATAGGATCATCTGGCTGTGTTACCGGAATTCCTAAAACCTTATTCGCCATAGTGTCAAGGCCATAAATCAATGATCCTCCACCAGTGAGAACTATACCGTTTTCAAATACTTCTTCAACAGCATCTAAAGGAATCTTTTTAACTCCATCAGCTATAGCAAGCAGCAACTTATGAACCGGCTTTTCAAAAACTCCAACAATATCTTCTGTCGCAACAGGCATTTTTACTCTGTTTCCTGTAAGAGAAAGAGTTCCCTCTATCTCAATGCTCTCAGACTCTTTTCCCTGCCAAACTGCGCCTAAACGCTCTTTAATGGCCCTTGCTACAGAAAGAGATATATTTACATCTCCCTGCTCTAATATATAGCTCTTTACAGCTTTATCAAAGTCTTCACCACCAATATCTTCTCTGGAAGAATAGATAATCTGACCACGATGCAAAATAATTACTTCTGTAGACGATGCTCCAACATTAACGGAAATAACACTCATAAGAGGAGAATAGCCAGCGCCGATAAGAGCAGCAAGTGCTCGATTAACCGAATAGCAGTCAGAAACACCGGCATCACGCATCATTCTGAATAGTTCCCTCTCTTGCTTAGGAAGAATGTCAGATGGAACGCCGATGACACATCTAACTCTTTCCGCAGGAAGTATTGCAGCGATAGCATTATCTAAAATCCCCTCGGTAATCTGTCTATCAAAAAGAAGTCCATTCTTAAATGGGCGTACCAAAACGCCTTCATCAGGTGATATATTCTCTCCTGCTTCAATAGCTTTGTTGCCCACCGAAACGATACGGCGGGTTTCTTTATTTATAAGAGCTATGGAAGGTTCTCTATATATGCCCATGGATACATCACTTATTGTGATATTAGCATAACCTAAATCAAGTCCTACTTTAGTGACCATGCCGTAATCCTTTCATAAATTTTTCCACATATAATTATACACTATTGCAAAATAAATTTCAAGTGGATTTTGAATAAAAATTAATAATAATCACAAATTCTCTGTTTTAAGGTAGTATATCGTAATACTTCTCTGTTGTTTTTTGCCATTCTGCTTGGAATATCTGAACGACCCACTAAAATAACCATTTTTTTAGCTCGAGTAACTGCGGTATAAAGAAGATTTTTTGACATAAGCATAGGTGCACAAGTATACATAGGGATTATAACCACCGGATACTCACTTCCCTGGCTTTTATGTACAGTTATGGCATACGCAAGCTCTAGCTCGTCTAACAATTCAAATGGGTACCTAACAATCTTATCATCAAAATCTATAGTCATATATGAATCGTTCTTGCTTATCTTGACGACCCTTCCAATGTCGCCATTAAAAATGCCTATTCCACTAATGCCATTCTTTTCCCACTCCAATTCATAGTTGTTAAACATTTGCATAACGCGATCGCCCTCACGGAATATAGTTCCATGTGCATGTTTTTCACGCTTAAACTGCATTGGGGGATTTAATTTATCTTGTAGCGTCATATTTAATGTTTCTACGCCGCCAACGCCTTTTTTAGATGGAGTGATAACTTGAATCTGATCCTTAATTGAAGATCCATAAGTCCTGGGAAGTCTTTCTGTAACTAGTGATGCGATGGTTGACGCGATATCAGACTCGCGCTCTCTGTTTACAAAAAAGAAATCATTGTTTGTAACATTTAAGATAGGATTTTCGCCTTCATTTATTCTGTGCGCATTGGTAATGATCAGACTTTCTTTTGACTGTCTAAAAATCTCTGTAAGTCTTACAACGCCTATTCTCTCTGAACCTACAATATCGCTGAGGATGTTTCCTGCACCTACACTCGGAAGCTGATCAGAATCTCCTATCAATATAAGCCTTGCGCCTCGTTTTAAGGCTCTGACAAGTGCTTCTGTCAAAAATAGATCTAACATAGATGCTTCATCTATTATAACTACAGATTCATCAAGAGGAGATTTGGCATTACGACAAAATCTATTTTCTCCGTTAACCGTTCTTTCCATTTCCAGCATACGATGGACGGTTTTTGCTTCGCGTCCTGTTGCTTCACTCATACGCTTTGCGGCTCTGCCGGTAGGAGCTGCTAAAACAACCTTTGCACCAGCACTTTCAAATATTGATATTAGCGCTTTTACTATTGTTGTTTTACCCGTTCCCGGGCCTCCTGTTAATACCATTACGCCACTATCTAATGCTAAATACAGCGCTTTTCTCTGTTGTGGAGCAAACGTTATAGAAAGTTTAGACTCTACCTGTTCAATCAGAGATGATATATCATCTACTCCGTATCGTACTATACCTGTTGAAAGTTTATGGAGTGTTTTTGCTATAAAATCCTCTGCCTCAGCCACACGATCGGTCATTATATATTCTCTATCTTCGATACGATATCTTCCTAACTCTCCTGAATGAATAAAGTGATCTATCATATCAGATATCGTAGCTGAGTTCAAGGAAAGTAACTCCGATGATGTCATAATCAGTTTATCGGTAGGCAAGCAAGTGTGACCATTGTTAATACCGTTATAATCAAGAATATACTCTATTCCTGCAAGAATTCGCGATTTTGAATCCATAGGATGTCCCAAAGTTTTTGCAAGATCGTCCACTTTGTCAAAAGAGATTCCTAAATCGCTTGAACATAAAATGTATGGATTCTCTTCGATTATACCTTGCGCACTACCACCGTAGCGTTTATATACCTTCGTTACCTCAGTTGGGCTTATATGATCCTTACAAAGCATCATTACTCCACGAATTCCGGTCTGCTCACGAAATGACTCTGCAATTTGTGCTGCCTTTTTCATTGTGATGCCAGGAATATCAGCAAGCCATTCCGGATGATTTTCAATGACATCAAAAGTATCAAGTCCATATCTATTAACTATTTTTACAGCTGTTACTGGCCCAATTCCCTTTACAGTCCTGGAGGATAGATATTGTAAAATTCCGTCAACTTCTTTTGGAAGTGTTTTTTCAAATGAATCGAAATTGAACTGTTTACCAAACTCTTTATGATAAGTCCAATGCCCCACTAGAACTACATCCTCCCCCTCAAAAGCAAGAGGCATAATGCCAACGGCTGTAATAAGAAGCTCATTTTCATCCGATATTTCGAGAACTGTATAGTCGTTTGATTCATTACGATAAACAACATTCTCTATTCTGCCTGAAAGCTTTTGCTTTTCGTTATTACCAATCATACTAACTGCTCCCTTCTCTCGTTTATTTACTGCATAAATTATATCATTTTGTGTTAGATTTTGCAATAGAAAATAAAAAATAAGGGTAAAGAAAATTCTCCACCCTCAATGTAATAGATATAACTTATATACAAAGCTCACGAAGCTGATCTGCGATATCGCACTCTTCCCACTTAACACCAAGCTCTTCACGTCCCATATGACCGTAAGCAGCAAGCTGCTTGTAAATGGGCTTGCGAAGCTCAAATCTCTTGATAATAGCAGCAGGACGAAGATCAACAAGCTTATTTACTGCTTCAGAAATCTTCTCCTCGGAAACAACAGCTGTACCGAATGTATCAATCATAACTGATACAGGGCGAGCAACACCAATAGCGTAAGCAATCTGAACTTCGCACTTCTTTGCAAGTCCTGCCTTTACAATGTTTTTAGCTACATATCTTGCTGCGTATGATGCGCTTCTATCTACCTTTGTTGGATCCTTTCCGGAGAATGCACCACCGCCGTGGCGGGAATATCCACCGTATGTATCAACAATGATCTTTCTACCTGTAAGACCTGTATCGCCCTGGGGACCACCGATAACGAATCTACCGGTTGGGTTAACAAAGATATTAACCTTACCGTCCATGAGCTCTGTAGGAATAACGGGGAGAATGACCTTGTCGATAATGTCCTTGCGAATAGTAGCAAGATCAACCTCAGCAGAATGCTGAGAAGAAACTACGATAGTATCAATTCTCTTGGGTTCGCCATCAACATACTCTACTGTAACCTGAGTTTTTCCATCGGGACGAAGATAAGAAAGTTTACCATTCTTACGAACCTCTGTAAGCTTAAGAGCAAGCTTATGAGCGAGTGAGATAGGAAGTGGCATAAGCTCGGGAGTTTCATCACAAGCGTAACCAAACATAAGTCCCTGATCGCCGGCGCCGGTGTTGAGCTCGTCGTATGCTTCGTCGCCTTTAGCCTCAAGGCATTTGTCTACACCAAGGGCAATATCTGCGCTCTGCTCGTGAATAGAACTTAAAACTGCACAGGTATGAGCATCAAAGCCATATTTTGCCCTGTCGTATCCAATTTCTGATACAGTTTCTCTAACGATTTTTTGAATATCAACCTTTGCCTTGGTTGTAATCTCGCCCATTACGGTAATGATACCTGTGGTTGCAAATGTTTCGCATGCAACGCGGCTTTCGGGGTCCTGAGCAAGCATTTCATCAAGAATAGCATCAGATATTTTATCACAAATTTTGTCAGGATGACCTTCGGTTACAGACTCTGATGTAAAAAGAATCTTTTTCATTATTAACTTCCTTTCGTTTTCTATCAAGGGCAACAAAAAAAGGATTTGCAGCGCAAACCCCCGACAGAAGAACACCTCATCTCTCAGGAATTAGCACCTTATAATTAAACAGGTTGCCGGGCTTCATAGGGCCAGTCCCTCCGCCACTCTTGATAAGTAATATTTTATTGCTAGAGTATTATAACACATTAAATTAAGAAAATCAATAGTTTTTTCAAAAAAAATAAACATTTTTCTACAACTAGAAAAAGTCTAAACAAAAGGAAAATGTCACCGCTATGGCAGTGACATTTTTTAAACTCACATATAATAATCTGTTAGGATTTTCTTGTTAAAATATTGTACTTCCAAAATTAGAGCAACATATGCTTTGGCATTCCGTTTTCATAGGTTGGACTAACTTCTCCGATAATAAGAGGCA
>JAZKZW010000062.1:0-38491 GCA_045612865.1 Eubacteriales bacterium | reverse complement strand
TGGCTCTTCATAAAATAGTTCGAGGCATTAGCAGAAAGGCAAATATCTGCTATGAGGACGTTGACGGCGAGATTGAATTTGACAAAATCGAAGATCCACTTCCCTTTGATATTAATGCACCTGTAATTGAAATCAAGGATGAGGACTTCGCTATCTTCTATCGCGATATGACCGAGGAGATGCAAAAGTATCTTGGAAAGACGGTAAGATTTAAGGGAATTGTTGCGCTTGATAAATCATTGCCTAACTCACAGTTTGCAATCGGCAGACATATTATGACCTGCTGCGAGGCGGATATTGCTTATCGCGGCGTTGTGGCAAAGGGTATGGGTAATCTTAAATTATCAACCCGCGATTGGGTTACAGTAGAGGGCGTTCTTAACGAGGAATACTCAAAGTTATATCAGGGTGACGGTCCCGTGCTTACAGTTAAGAAGATTGAAAAATCTACAAAGCCACAGCAAGAAGTTGCAACATTTTATTGATTTTTGATAGAAAGATTGGAGCAGAAATATGGCTGAAGACTTAAAATTCCCGTTTAAGATGTACTCCATTCAGGGTGATGGAATAATTTGCACAGGCTTTCACGAGAGAGCTATGGAAATAATCGAGATAACATCAGGCAAGGTTTTGGTTCAGATAGGTACAGAGTTTGCCGAGGCAAAGGCAGGAGATTTTCTCTATGTTCCGCCAACCATGGTGTTCCGCGTTGACGCTGTTGATGGCGAGGCAGGAATGAGATCTATGGTATTTGACTCGTCAATAATTGAGATAAATATGGAGAATTTTGATACAGAGATTTTCTATATGTTCTACGTGCAGTCAAAGAACAAGATCGTTGTTTTTGGCGAAGGGCATCCCGTTCACGATACTCTTTCAAAATATATGCAAGAATCTTATGATGAATATGTTTCAAAGGACGTTTGCTACAAGCTCCCCATCAGAGCAAATATCTATCTTATGATGACTGCTCTGCTCCGCTATTACTGCGGATCGAAGAATGAGCTTGATCGAATGATCTATCATAACGTTATGCGTCTGCGCCCTGTTATTACTTACATCGCGGAGCATTACAAGGAGAAGATTTATATTGAAACTCTTTCTGATATGATTACCGTTTCTCCCGACTACTTTACAAAGATGTTCAAGGACAGCATTGGCAGAACTCCTATCGATTACATAAACGGACTTCGTATAAACCGAGCTATGCAGATGCTCGCTACTACCGAAACCTCCGTTAATGATATTTCGGACGAGCTGGGCTTCTCTAACTCAAATTATTTCCATAAGATCTTTAAGCAGTATATGGAGACAAGCCCTGCTGCTTATAGAAAAATGGTTAAGATGTAAACTTGAAGGTACACTTGGATAAAAAATCCCTCGGATCGCTCCGAGGGATTTTTGTTTATTTATACGAATCGAATTCAAGAAAACTAGAATTTCGATAATCAATAATAAGTCACAGTGCCATCCTTTTTTATCTTGCCATCGGTGCAATGAATTGTATAATTTGGAGATTCGAAATCCCATTTAGCAGACTTAACAATTGCATTCCACATTTCTATGGTACCATCATAGTATATGCGCAGTTCATAATCATGGTATGGATCATAGATAATCTCTAAACTCAAATTTTCAATAGAAGAAGGTAAATGAATTATCTGAAGATATGTCGTTAAAGAGAAAGCATTTCTATAAAATGTCGTCACGCCATTAGGCACACTAAACTCTAGGCACTTCTTTCCGCAAGGGAACGTATGCAGAGTTTTCATATCTTTCGTATAAAGAACTCCATCTACCGATTTCCAGTAAGGATTATTGGAATCCACATTAATTTCTTCCAAACTAGAGCAATAATAAAATGCCATATATCCAATCGACTTTACAGAAGCTGGAATATCTATCTCTTTCAAAGATGAACATATTGCAAATGCCATATCGCCAATAGAGGTAACGCTTGATGGGATGTTTATGTTTTTCAAATTATCATCACAAAATCGAAATGCAGATTCTCCTATTGTTTCAAGCCCCTCAGGCAATCTAATTTTTTCAAGTTTTTCACAAGCCACAAAGGCCATTGTTTGTATCTCTTTTAACTTGGTGCAATTCTCAAGCCCGTACACATATCTTAAATTAGTACACTCCTCAAAAGCACTAATGCCTATTGATTCAATAGTGTTAGGAAAACTGATTTCCTGCAATGCTTCACAATATGAAAACGTATAGGCCTTAATCTCTTTTAATCCATTACAGTTTTCGAGACCGTGTACAGATTTCAACTTCTTGCAATTTTTGAAAGCGCCCTCTCCGATCATCTCTATAGTATCAGGTAATGTAACGGTTTCTATATTGCTACCATTGAAAGCATAAGGAGAGATTTTAGTAACAGTATATCCGTCTATTTCCCCCGGTATCACGAGATCTACAACATCTGTTTTTGTAGTTCCTTTTATAATACACGTTGTCTTGTCGATATTAACAGAATATGTAAAACCGCTGGAAACTTCCGATCCAACGCCTACTCCGGGAACATCCGGTGTATCAAAGCATCCGTTAAAACAGAGTAAAACACCGCAAATAATTGCAATAAGGGCAATAAGCGTTGCTGCTAGTACAAAAGTTTTTTTCATCTTTTTCTCCTTTACTTTTTTTCAGATTAAAATCAAAAAGTGCGACAACCGAAGCTGTCGCACAAAAACGCAAGCCCCGATAGTCGCCAAACTAATTATCTGCAAAATCGGTATAACCCTAACCATATGAACAGAATGGAACTTGCATTTTATCAAATTCATATTCTATCCATACGGAAAAAGGGTATACCTCTCCCTAAAAAAAGAAAAATTATACCTGATTTTGCATTATTTAATTAGTTTGGCATATTCATTATATCACTCATTGCGTTTTTTGTCAAGTTCTTTGGTTTATTTAAATATTTAGGGCTTCTCCGGTTGGGAGAAGCCCTTTTTTTGTGATTTGGTTGTGTGATTTATAGACTTTTGATTATTCCTTATAATCCACGAGGGTGCAGAATTCTTCGATCTGGTCGGCGAGGGACTGAAGGCCGGCTTCCCAGAAGGATTTTTTAGTAAGATCAACGCCTGCGATCTTTGCGGCGTTCTCTACGGTTGATGTACCTGTAGCACGAAGGAGTGCTTTATAGGTGTCAACGAAAGGCTTGCCCTCTGCGAGATACTTTGCATAAAGTCCACGAGCAAAGAGACCACCGAATGCGTATGGGAAGTTATAGAAGCTGAGACCTCCGCTATAATAATGACCCTTACATACCCACATATAGGGGTGACGAAGATCCTTATCAAGGCCGTCGCCATAAGCTTTTTCTTGGGCGGCGAGCATAAGCTCACAGAATCTATCTGCGCTCATAAACTCTGATGGTCTGTTTTCAAATACAGATGCTTCAAATGTATAACGAGAATAAATGTCAACAATAATCTGTGTTGCATCCTGGAGCTGGCTTTCAAGAAGGGCAAGCTTCTCTTCTCTATCTGTGCTTTCCGCGATTGCGGTGCTAACTACGAGAACCTCGTTAAAGGTTGATGCAGTTTCGGCAACGGGCATAGAATATTCCTGATTAAGGAGTGCGTTATTGAATACCTGGCGATCATGGAAGGAATGTCCAAGCTCGTGTGCAAGAGTTACGATGTCGCCAAAGGCACCACCAAAGTTTGTGAGAACGCGAGACTGCTTTGCAGATGGAACGCCACAGTCAAAGGCGCCACCAACCTTGCCTTCACGAGGATAGAAGTCGATCCATTCTTCATCAAAGGCAGTTTTTACCATATCGTGAAGCTCGGAATCAAATTTACCGAAGATACCAAGAAGGTAATCACGAGAGTCTTCGATAGTATATTTCTTATCAGATGAGCCGATCGGAGCAAAGAGATCGTACCAAGGAAGACCACCCTCGTGACCGAGATATTTTGCCTTCGCCTTGAGGTATTTACGGAATACGGGGAGATAATACTCCATCGCGCTGATAAGAGCATCGAGAGTTTCCTTTGTCATACGGGAGTTGGCAAGAGCCTTATCAAGGGGAGATGCATAGCCACGGCGGCGAGCTTCGGAAATTACCTGCTGCTTGATGCTATTGAGGGCAAAGGCGGTTGCAGTTTTAATCTGCTCGTAGGATGCGAGCTCTGCTTCGTATGCGTCCTTTCTTACTTCTGCGTCGGCCTCGTATGCAAGGTTGCGAACTGCAGGGAGTGTGATGCTCTCGCCATTGTAATCTACCTTAAGAGAGCTGGTAAGAGAGCTTTGAAGATCGGACCAAGCAGATGCGCCGGAGATATTCATTTCTGCAAAGAGGGATTCTTCCTCATCTGTAAGAAGGTGCTTTGATTCTTCCTTAATGTTTGTGAGGTAAAATTCATATTCTGCCAGATCGGAGTTTTCCTTGATAAGATCTTCAAGGTTTTCTATACCTGCGATAAGCTTGTTGAGGGCTGCGGCAGGAGCTGCGGTAGCGGAAAGCTTGCCCATAAGAACGCCCATTGTGCTTGCAGCCTCGGAGTCGGCTGTGTTTGCGCTGTAACGAAGGTTTGCGTATATAAAGAGCTTGCTTGTGCAAAGTGAGAAGCTATTTTGCAATGCTAAAAATTCTCTGATAAGAGTAAGAGGGTCCATTGTGGGGGCTTTTTTAGAAAGCTTGGCAAGCTCCTCAATATGAGATTCAAGAGCTTTTACATCTGCGAGAAATTCCTCGTCCTGAAAGCTCTTATAAAGTATGTCTAAATTCCATGTATCTTTCATTTTTGTTTTTCCTTACT
The DNA here is from genome assembly GCA_045612865.1 of Eubacteriales bacterium. Taxonomy (GTDB): domain Bacteria; phylum Bacillota; class Clostridia; order Oscillospirales; family CAG-272; genus UBA1740. The sequence continues at coordinate 33,707 of JAZKZW010000062.1, read as the reverse complement.
ATATGAGTTAGCGCGAAGACAGCAATTCACCGCTCCGCGCCAACATTTATTTTATTTTTGTGCCACGCACGGGATTATTCAATAGTGATATATTCTATATCGTATTTAGGATCAGCGGGATTGCTTGGTGCTTCAGGTGCTTTTTGTGATGTACCGTTTTTATTTTCAAGATCGGATACAATCTGAGCATAAAGCTTTTCATCAATCTTGAACTTCCAGCTGTAAAGTGCAAATCCAACAAGGATGCAAATGAGAGGAAGAATCATCATAGAAAGCTTCATAATCCAGATTGATGTACCTGGGATTGCATTGATAATTGCATCATACGCGGGGGTTCCAACCTCAATTCCGATAAGGCTGTTAGCAACCATATTAAGACCGGAGATAATAAGAGTGTAAGAAACAACACCCTTGCTTACTGCGCCGCCAAACTGGTTGATGAAAGGCTGAACTGCAAATGAAGCAGCCTCATTACGCTTGCCGAGCTTCCATTCGCCATATTCCACTGCATCCGCAAGGAAGAGGAGCATAAGAAGCTGGATAAATGCCTGGGCAAAGAAGAGACCGAGACCTGCAAGAACGATGAGAGGAAGCCACTCAAAGGAGAAGAAGAATACAATGTAAGAGATTGTTACTGCAATCATAGAGCCTGTGTAAAGCTGCTTTCTTGTGAACTTCTTTCTGAATAGGGGGAATACGGAGAGCGCTGTAAGCTGTGCTACGGCGAGAACTGCCGCAAATACCATGTACATTCCCTCATCCTTATATGCATACTTGAAGTAATATGTTCCAAATCCTGTTGTGGAACAATAGCCAATCATGAAGAGTGCCATTGAAACCGCTGTTACAAGGAGCTGGTCATTCTTAAAGAGAGCACGGAAGAGGTCTTTAATTGTAGTGTGCTCCACCTTTTCAAGATTAGTGCGGTCTTCCTTAACACCGATAAGGGTAATGCTCTGGAAGATCCACATAATAACTGCGATAATGATTGCGAAATAGAAATAGCTATCACGGTCAGTAAGTCCAAGTCCAGCGAAGAATCCGGGAACATTGAGGTAAATAAGAACCATTGCGAACATACCTACGTTAGCACAGATTCTTGCAAATGCGCCTACACCCTCACGAACCTTCTGATCCTTAGAAATTGCGGGCATAAGAGACCAGTATGCAATATCATTAAGTGAGAAGAAGATGCTGAAGAGAAGATATGTTACTGCAAGAAGGATAATATGGGTTACTTCATCCATCGGGAAGTTATGGAACATAAGCACGGTAAGTACACCGGTACCTATCATACCGATAAAGATCCAAGGCTTGAATTTACCCCATCTGGTTTTTGTGTTATCAACGAATGCGCCTACAAAGGGGTCAATAATAGCGTCAAATGTACCGAAAAGGGTGAGCATAACACCAATTACGGCAAGGTTGTTATCCGAAAATCCTACTACGTCGGTCAAATGCACCAAAAGATACATACTTACCAGCGAATAAAGCGCATCGCGACCAACAGTACCAAGACCAAAACAAATTTTGTTAAGTGTCATTCTTTTATTGTTGTTCATTTTCTTTCTCCTCTGTTTTTTCTTTTATAAGATAAAGGCTTGAGCCAAAATCACCGAGAACGCGAAGATTCGGATCATATCCCGAGCCCTCATACTGCATAGCGAGGTTGATTCCCTCCTCCAAGGCAGCGCCTGAGGCAACATAATTTTCTTTACCATCCTTCATAGCATGAAATCTATTAATAAAACGAAGAATGAATCCATCGGGATTCAGGTGGATAGGAAGAATATGCTTGATAAGTCCACCAAACTTTGAAATACGTAGATACTGGTCACGGGACTCTATAGTGTAGAGCTTTTCAGGCTCAAGACCGGGTACGTCAAGTCTATCACGGCCGGGACAAGCAGCCTTATACTTTTGGTAAAGACCGGCGAAGGTTTTTGTTTCATCACTAATCTGCCATGAAATTTGGTCAGGATTTTTAACTTTAACCTTTTTAAGTCTTCCATACTGGAAGGTTCTGCGATGTTCCTTATAATAAGCGATCTGCTCTTTTACCTGTCTGCGCTCTTCAGGAGTAAGCTCTGCAAAATCAAGCTCATAACCGAGAACGCCGAAGGCTGCAACATTGAATCTTGTTGCAATGGGGGTATCGCGTAGAGTTTGCTGATGGGGCGCCATAGAAACGTGAGCAGAAACGGTTGACTGGGGATAGAAATTATAAATTCCACCCTGAATGTCAAGACGCTCAATGGGGTCGGTATTATCCGATGTCCAAATCTGCGGAGAATAGCAAAGCATACCGAGGTCAAAGCGGTTACCACCTGAGGAGCAGCTCTCAAACAAAATGTTCGGATGCTTTTGGTGGAATACTCGATCAAGAACCTCATAAAGTCCTATAGTATATCTATGGAAGAACTCGCCCTGCTGAGCAAGAGATGAGGAATACATATCGCTGATATGGCGATTGTAGTCCCACTTAACATATTCGATATGCGCATTGGAAAGAACCTTGTCCACGCTGTCAACGATATAATCCCTGACTTCTTTTCTTGTAAGGTCGAGAGTCATCTGATTTCTGCCGAGGGTTCTGCTTCTTCCGGGGATGCTGATTGCCCAATCGGGATGAGCGCGATAAAGGTCGCTGTCAGGGTTTACACATTCAGGCTCAAACCAAAGACCGAACTTCATGTCCAGCTTGTTTACAGCTTTAGCAATAGACTTTATACCACCGGGAAGCTTTTTTCTATTCTCTACCCAGTCGCCAAGTCCTGCCAGGTCGTTATTTCTCTTGCCAAACCATCCGTCGTCAAGAACCAGCATTTCTATTCCTAGCTTTTTTGCGGACCTTGCAAGCGCTAGGATCTTGCTTCGGTTAAAATTGAAGAAAGTTGCTTCCCAGTTGTTGATAACAATGGGACGATCTGCGTTTTTATGTTCGCCACGAACAATGTGATTATTAACAAAGTCGTGCATATTAGCCATCATAGTGTTAAGACCATCTTTTGAATAGGTCATTACTGCCTGGGGAGTTACGAAGCTTTCACCCTTTATGAGCTTCCAGAGGAAGCAATGTGGATTGATACCTGACATAACTCTTGCAGTATCAAAGGTAGAGCGCTCTACCGCGCTGTAGTGGTTACCGCTGTAAACAAGGTTAAAGCCGTAGCACTTCCCTCTCGACTCATCTGCTCCACGCTCAAGGAGGGCAAATGCAGGATTATGCTTGTTGGAGGATGCGCCAACGGTTGACTCGTTTACAAGTGTGCCACATTCAAGATAGCGGCGATGCTCGTGTGCTTCCTTGCCCCAGTCGCCATCGAGAGTGAGCATTTCATAATCAGCCTCGGGAAGATCCATCATAAAGCTCATAAGCTTACGGATATAAACAGGGCCGTCGTTTTCATTCTTTAATTCTACATTACGGCAGATAACATTACATTCTTCAAATACTACATAGTTAAGAACAAGGCTGATATCAGCAAACTTTTTGTCCTTAAGAGTGATTTTAAGAGTTTTTGCATCACCGTATGCTGTGGGGAGAGTTGCTGTTTCGTATGCACCATCGAAAATTTCGTGGCTGTCGTATGCAAAATCGCAAACGAAGGTACCATCAGGCATCAAAAGCTCGATGGGAGATTGACGATAGTCACCTCTACCGATGCCGGAGTATTCAAGAAGGTTCCTTTCAAGGAAGAATCCGTCGCCCTCTGCCTTTACTGTGCATCCAAGGTCAATAGTGTTTTTGAGTCTTAATGCCTCGAAGTCGTTGTCCACAAGCTTTCTGCCATAATAGAGATGCTCTATATGGCCGCCTTCGGAAATACGAAAGGCGTAGGTTGTGTTTTGTGTTTCGAGTCTGAAGAGTTTTTCATTAACTGTAATCATTCTTCGTTCTCCTGGTTTATAAATTATTGTTTTTCAAGAACTTCATTCATTAGAGCGGTGAATGCAACTTCTGTTTCTTCAAGTCCTTTATCGTTTACGAAATAATAATCGTAATCATAGTTCTCTACTCCGTCATCAGAAGCATTGCCGTATGCAGTATGACGTGTACGCTCGCCACCACGAATTAAAAGAGTTTTTGCTTTACCGCTTGTGGCATTAACGTATTTTTGGATTTCCTCAGGCTCACGGATATGTACGAAAAGGATCTCCTCGTCCGTTGTCATAAAGTCATCAAACTGCGCCTTTGCCCAATTTGTAGGGAAATCGTTGTAATTTACTGTAAGCATTTTAAGATCGGAAAGGAATTTACGAGCCTTATCGGTCTTCTCTCCCTGCCAGCCGCAGATTGCGGCAATTTCCTTGATAGGATCGACAGAGGAAATATTTCTTACCCTAAAGTGCTTTTTTGCTATGGAGCAAAGCGTGTCTTTTCCAACACCACCCGCTCCGTTTATAATAATGACTGCCTTGTTCATTGGTTTTACCTCGACATAGTTGTACAAATACTATTGTAACATACGAAAACGTTAAAGTCAATAAAAACAATAAAATATAACGTGCGCTTTTTAACATCCCCTTAATATGGTAAAACAGTTTGAAAAAATTTCAATTTAGGGCTTTACTTTTTTGCTAAAATGTTTTATAATATATCTATTATGTATTTCTCAAGATATTTCCTATGGAGATTGGCAGGAGTTTTTTTATGAGAAAAGAATTATTCGGACTTATGCCCGGTGGGGCTGAGGTTTACCTCTACTCGCTGAAGAGCGAGGTGGCGGAAGTTAAAATAATGAATAAGGGTGGTATCGTTCATAGCTTTGTGGCGCACGGTATTGACGTTGTTGGCGGTTTTGATACTCTTGATGCTTATCTTGCTGACGACTCACATCAGGGTGGTACAATCGGCAGAGTTGCCAACAGAGTTGGCGGTGCTGAATTTACTATGGACGGCGCTATGTATATGCTGCCCGACAATGATAACGGCAATTGCCTGCACGGCGGTGCTGGATTTGATACCCGTTTGTGGACTGTTAAGGAGCACACAGACGAGATGCTGGTTATGGAATATTATTCCGAGGACGGCGAGGAGGGCTTCCCCGGCGGACTGCTTACAGAGGTGACGTTTGAGCTCGTTGGAACTGCGCTTAAGATCAAATATCGCGCTACTCCCGAGGGTAAGACACCTATTGCACTTACAAATCACTCGTACTTTAATTTGGACGGATTTGGCAGTACAATTGCAAGTCATAAGGCAAAAATTTATGCTGACAGATACACAGAGGTGGACGAAAATCTTATTCCTAATGGCATCAGACCCGAGGTTTGTGGTACTATATTTGATTTCAATGAAATGACGCCCATACTCGATAGATGCGGTGGCGATTTTATTGGATACGATCATAACTTCATTCTAAATCCTACGGTTTATCGCGGATTTGACGGTATCAAGACTCATCTTGCAGCTACGGTTGAGGGCAAGGAGCTTGCGCTTGACGTTTACACCGATCAGGAGGGGGTTCAGTTCTACATTGGCAACTTCCTTGGTAACGGTCCTGACTTTAAGGGTGGCGTTAAGCAGGTTAAGCACGGTGCTTTCTGCCTTGAAACACAAACAGAGCCTAACTGCATCAAGAGTGGCAAGGCAATTTATGACGTTGGTGAGGTTTATACTCACATTTGCGTTTACGAAATAAGAAAAATATAAAAATTTGGAGATAGAATATGAAAATTTATGACGAGTTGGTTGCCAGAGGCCTTATTGCACAGGTAACTAATGAAGAAGAAATCAAAAACATGATTAATGAAGGTAAGGCAACATTCTACATCGGCTTTGACTGCACTGCCGACAGCCTTACTGCGGGTCACTTTATGGCTCTTACACTTATGAAGAGACTCCAGATGGCAGGTAACAAACCTATTGCTCTTATTGGAGGCGGAACAACTATGATCGGCGACCCCACCGGTAGAACCGATATGAGAAAGATGCTTACCAAAGAGGACATCGACCACAACGCAGCTTGCTTTAAGCGTCAGATGGAGAGCTTTATTGACTTCTCCGATGGCAAGGCGATGATGATCAACAATGCTGAATGGCTCCTTGACCTTAACTACGTTGAGCTTCTTCGTGAGGTTGGAGCTTGCTTCTCTGTTAACAGAATGCTCTCCGCGGAGTGCTATAAGCAGAGAATGGAAAAGGGACTTTCTTTCCTTGAATTCAACTACATGATTATGCAGTCCTACGATTTCTATCATCTCTTCAAGACCTATGGCTGTAATATGCAGTTTGGTGGTGACGATCAGTGGTCCAATATGCTTGGCGGTACAGAGCTTATCAGAAGAAAGCTTGGCAAGGATGCTCACGCTATGACTATCACTCTCCTTACAGACTCCCAGGGTAAGAAGATGGGTAAGACTGCCGGAAATGCAGTTTGGCTCGATCCCAAGAAGACCACTCCCTATGACTTCTACCAGTACTGGAGAAACGTTGGTGATGCTGATGTTCTTAAGTGCATCAGAATGCTCACATTCCTTCCTCTCGAGGAGATTGACAAGATGGATTCCTGGCAGGGTGCAGAGCTTAACGTTGCTAAAGATATTCTTGGCTACGAGCTTACCAAAATGGTTCACGGCGAGGAAGAAGCAGAAAAGGCAAGAGCTGCTGCAAAGGCGCTCTATACTGCAGGAGATAGCTCTCTTACTCCTTCCACCGAGGTTGATGCTGCTGATCTTGCAGACGGCGTAATTACACTTAACAGACTTCTTGTTCTTGGCAAGTTAGTTCCCTCCGGTTCCGAAGGAAGACGCGCTATTGAACAGGGCGGTGTTTCTGTTGACGGTGAAAAGGTTACTGACGTTAAAGCACTTATTTCCAAGGAACAACTTGAAGCAGGCATTCTTGTTAAGAGAGGCAAAAAGAGCTTCATGAAGTTTGTTCTTAAGGCTTAATAATATGACGAAAAAGGCACTCTTTTTTGAGTGCCTTTTTATATTATTTCGCCGACCTCTTTTTCAGAAATCAAAAATGACAGAGGTATATCTATTGGAGTAAATACGCCAAATTCACCTTTATTTTGTAAATAATTAATTGCATTTATGTAGTTAATCATTATTTTTGCTGTGAAGATTGCATTGGATGGAATTTTGATTTTCATGTCGAATGCAGTTTTTTCTCCGTTTTTTATGTCGGTTGCTATCACCTCTCCACGATGAAAATCGCGCCTATGATTTAACAAAAATTCTGCTTCTGTAATAAAGTGAATTATGGTGTCATAGCCCTTGAAATACCCTTCCATATTTCTTATTTTTTCTTCTATTAATCTTTTGTTGGCAAAGGGGGTAGGTACGATAAGGCACTCTCGTCTATGTCGTTTTTCATCGGATAATTTTGCATCTTGATTTTTGGCAAGAATGCGACTTTCAGTTATCGGAACGGTATATTGTACTGCATGCTTGACTCCCTCTATTTCCATTAATGCCGCTGTGTGGCCAAGGCTTTTTCCAATACCCCAAAATGTGTTTATGTTTTCCGAGTCCACCGTTATTTTTGCCAACGCCCTAGCGATTGAAAGAACCCCCGGATCCCAGCCTGCTGATATAACCGCTATATGATTATTTTTCTTTGCTACACGGTTTATCCGTGACTTGTAATCAGGTATTCTACTGTGTACATCAAAGCTATCTATAGTATTAAAGTCTGGGATAAGATTCATTGCATCCCCCTCGGCTTCTGTACTGCTTTTTGTAGCTATTATCATTGTATCTATTGCATTTTTGTAGTCTAACAGCTTTGCTCTTGAAATAATATTGTTTTTACCGTCATAAATTTTGCGGCGTGAAAATATGGCAACTAACTCATGCTCTGTATTTTTTATTTCGGAAGCAATCGCTTTTCCGAGGTTGCCGTATCCTAAAATTCCAACTCTCATATCGGTCTCCTTTTTGATTTTCTTATACTTCACAGTATGATATTTTTTTACTTTGGTGAATAAATGAAGAGGCTTTCGGTTATTATTCATACATCACGAAAGGAGATTTTTATGAAAAACGGAATTTTGAAATTTGCAACTACACTACTTTTGCTAACCTTTATGATAGCAGTTTTCCCAACGGAAAAGGATTATCAAATCTATGAAGATACGCTCAGGTTACATATTCTAGCTAACTCCGACTCCAGAGAAGATCAGGACGCAAAAATCGGAGTGAGAGATTTGATTTTAGACAAATTCGGTGGCAGACTTGAGGGAGCAGAGGCTATCAGCTCTGCGCTAATGATAACAGAAAGTATGCTGACGGATATTGAAATTCTGGCAGAAGATTTTTTGAAAAATGCCGGGATAGATTATGGCGTAGATGCCAGTATAAAAAAAGAGTGGTATGAAACCAGGGATTACGGTAACTTTACCCTGCCACGAGGATACTACTCCTCTCTTGTAATCACTCTTGGTGACGGCGAGGGGCAAAATTGGTGGTGCATCATGTTTCCTCCAATGTGCCGAAACCTTGCCAGCGATGACAGCGATGGCGATGCCGCCAATGACAACGCGGTTTATGACCTTGGGGGCGAGAAATATACAATAAAATTTAAGACGCTTGAAATTATCGCAGATTTATTTAAGAAAAAAGGTTGATTTTCCTGTCAGAATGTGATAGTATATTATTAGAAAATTGACAGGAGGTGAGCCAATGGCTAAAACCGACGGAAAAATCATTGCCGATAACAGAAAGGCAAGACACGACTATTTCGTAATGGAAACATATGAGGCAGGAATCGAGCTCTTCGGAACAGAGGTAAAGTCGCTCAGAGCCGGTGGCTGTAATCTCAAAGACTCATACTGCGACATTGATGGTGGTGAGCTTTTTGCGCTTGGTGTTCATATCAGTCCCTATGAACAAGGAAATATATTTAACAAGGATCCATTAAGACCAAAAAAGCTGCTTATGCACAAGCGCGAGATTATGAAGCTTACGGGTTTGGTTTCAAGAGAGGGTTACACTCTCGTTCCTCTATCGCTATACTTTAAGGGCTCACATGTTAAAATGGCGGTGGGTCTATGCAAGGGTAAAAAGCTTTATGACAAGCGCGACAGTATGGCAAAACGAGATGCAGACAGAGACATTGAAAAGGCTATGAAAAATCGTTTTTAACGCCAAAAAGTTCGAAAATGTAAATAATTGTAAGAAATGGACTGAGTCATTAACTTAGCCTAAAAAAGAAAAAAGTGGCAGCTTTTTACCGAAAGGTATTGAGCTGTCGCTTGCTTTATTGTATGCTTTTTCGTAAAATCCCCACAGACAACCGCGTTCTTTTATGGTAAAACGGGTATAACTCATATTGTTCTCCTTGTTGTTTTGGTGTGTGGTAATTCATTACAACACCGGATTCAATGGGAGTTTTTTATTTTTTAAAAATGTTTCACTTCTATTGATAATTCACACTGAAAAATATGATTTCATTCTTGATTTTCTTACAGATATGTGCTATACTTGTAGCGAAAGGTAATAATGGCAGAAAACAAGATCACAGAATTGTCTACGAATTTTTTTGATCCGCAATACTAATATAAAATTCACAAGGCAATGCACTGGAGAAAAAGAAATTTTGTATATTCACTAAGTATAGCTTAAAATATCAAAACCGCTTTAATTTTCGCTAATCCAACAAAGAAAATTTTATTTTTAGGAGAGCACTATGGCAAACAATAATAACAAAGAAAACAATATAGGAAAGCTCGGAATCAACCACGCACCACAAAGAAGTTCGAAATTTTTAGATGATGAAAACATAAAAAGTTCTTCCAAAAGATTATCAATAGCAAAATTGCAGCTAATAAGGGAAGAACTTATTCGTAAGTGCAAAGAAACCGACTATTATAAGTCCGGAAAGGATAGACGTAATACGCCCCCTAAAGATTAATGGTCTTATAGTATCTCTGCAAAATATTACAGCAACGACAAGTGCGTTAGATGTCATCATAGAGATAAGTGCCACAAGTCTAAAACAGTTACAGAACGGTTAAGGTTAATCAAGTAATACTTGAACATAGAAACTCAATTCTTCCTTCTTGCTTTTGCCTTAAATATTGAAAAACTCTGCAATCGCACGAAAAAAATGAAGAATTGGCTTAGATTTGTTCTAATTAAATGCCTCTTAAATCAATTCTTTGCGAAATTGTATAACTCTTAAAAATGAGGATTTTGCCGATCATCTTTTAGTCATGCGCATTTTTTACTCATTTTGAGACTTTTTTCTTTCGTACAACTTGAATTTACAAAATTGCATAGCAAAAGGCTGAACCATTCGCTTAATTAAAAGCTTTTGACCCAGCCTCTTTTGTTTATTTTGTAGCTTGATAAAGAATATCTATTTCCGATTCCGTCAATGGACGATATTTTCCCTTTTCAAGAGATTCATCTAATGACAGACCTGCCATGGTTAGGCGCTTTAAGTAGATAACACGGGCGCCTGCATAGCGAACCATACGCTTTACCTGATGCTTTTTTCCTTCTGTGATTTTCACTATTCCCTCTACAGTTGGTAGATAGGGCTTTTTCATTTTTAAGATTCTATCATCCTCCGATAGAGGCGTTGCTACCTCGCCGAGTGTTCCTGTTGAAAGGATTTGCACCTCGGATGGGGCTGTCGGATTTTCTCTATTATAATAGATTCTCGCGCCCTGACGAACTTCATCAAGTCTTTCTTCATTAAGCACGCCCTCAGCCATAAAGTAATAGGTCTTCGCTACCTTATGCTCGGGCATAAGAAGCTTTCTCGTTAAGCGACCGTCATTGGTAATGAGAAGCAGGCCCTCGGTATCCTTATCAAGTCTTCCAACAGGAAAGTGGGTGTCCCTGATTTCCTCGGGCAGATAGTCCATTACGGTTTTGTGGCGCTCATCTCTACGCGCGGTTATGCAACCTCCCGGCTTATGGAACATTATATAATCGTACATATTTCCTCTTTTTGAAATACTGGTATTTCAATTTTATTATTCTTTATATCGCAGGGTTCGCATAGAGTTTAAGATTGCGAGCACGGAGACACCGACATCGGCAAAAACAGCAAGCCACATATTGGCAAATCCTATAACACCAAGAATCATAACCAGCACCTTGATGCCAATAGCCAAAATAATGTTTTGCCACGAAACTCTAATCGTCTTGCGGGCGATGATGATGGATTCGGCAATTTTCTCAAGATTATCGGACATAATAACGGCATCTGCCGCCTCTACTGCACTATCAGAACCAATTGCTCCCATTGCAAATCCTACGTCTGCTCTCACAAGAGTAGGAGCATCGTTAATTCCGTCACCTACATAACCGACAGAGCCTTCTGTGGCTTCTATGAGCTCTTCCAGCTTTTTATACTTATCTTCGGGCTTGAGCTCGGCAAATGCTTCGTCTAAATCAAGTTCGACTTTGATTTTATTTACATTTTCAGACTTATCTCCAGAAAGAATAGCGCACTTCTCTACTCCAAGAGATTTGATGCGAGATATTGCAGATTTAGATTCTGTTTTGATCTTATCTCCAAGAGTTAATGAGCCTATGAATTTGCCGTTTTTTGCAACAAAGACGCTGGCGTCGGCAAGAGCATCTATACCAATAGAATTCATGAGCTTTTTATTGCCTACGGCAATTTCGTTTCCATCAAGGATGGCTATTACACCTTCTCCCGGAATCTCGCGAGATTCGGATGGTGCTATCGCTTCGCTCACAGCGGACTTAATCGCAAGCGCTAACGGATGATTTGAACCGTATTCCGCAGATGCGGCGAGTGAGAGCAGCTCGGAGGCTTCTATATCTACAGGATTAACATCGGTTATAGTAAACTCGCCACTTGTAAGTGTTCCTGTTTTATCAAATGCCACCGCTTTCAGTGACGCGACCTTGGAAAATACGTTACCGCCTTTATACAATATGCCACGGGATGCGGCTGCTCCTATTCCACCAAAAAATGCCATTGGTACGGAAATAACAAGGGCGCAGGGACAGGAAATTACAAGAAATGTCAAAGCGCTTTTTATTGCATAAGCCCAATCCATCCATTTGAACAAAGGGGGAACAACTGCCATAAGCACAGCAAGACCTACTACTGTGGGGGTATAATAATGAGAGAACTTGGTAATGAAGTTTTCTTCCCTGGATTTATTTTCTGAAGCGTTTTCAACAAGTGCCAAAACGCGTGATGCGGCAGATTCTGTCAGAGGGCGAAGAACGCGACAGGTGATAACACCGTTTATAACCATAACACCACTATCAAGGGTATCTCCTACGGATACAGGACGCGGAATTGCTTCTCCGGTCATGGAAGATGTATCTATATCTGTTGAGCCCGTAAGTATTTCACAGTCAAGGGGGACTCTCTCACCGGCCCTTATAATTATAGTTGATCCTACCTCAACATCCTCGGCATCTACGGTCTCCTCCTCTCCATCAATAAGCAAGGTTGCCTCATCGGGGCAGATTTCCATAAGGGATTTGATGGAATTACGTGAACGGCGTACTGCCATTTTTTCAAAGGTTTCGCCAATGAGGAAGAACAGCATTACTGCAACGCCCTCGTTATACTCCTTCAGAATAATAGCTCCTATAGATGCGATGGACATTAGGAATTTTTCATCAAGAAGATCGCCACGAAGAATACCACGTACTGCATTTATGAAAACATCATATCCGGCTACTAACAACGCCGCAACGTAAACTATTATAGCAGGGATTTGTATATGAAAATGCTCTAAAATAATTCCTGCTATGAGTAAAACGGCTGATGTAGCTATGCGAATTATAGGATTTTCTATATATTTTCTCATTTCTCGACTTTTACGCCCTTTTCAAATGAGGTGGCTGTTTTGTTAAGAATGCTGATGAGCTCTGACTCGGGCATATCGGATTCTACTGTAAGCTTTTCTGTAAGGAAGTTGATTTTCGCAGATTCAACACCATCAATTTCCTCCATCATTTTTGCAAGCTTTGCAGCACAGTTGGGGCAATCAAGTCCGGTAATAGTAAATTTCTGTTTCATAATTGTTTCACCTTTCGTATGTATAATGTAAATGTAGTTTTTATTCTTTAATGTGTAAAAGTGCGGTTTCGATAATATCCCTTACGTGATCATCGGCAAGGCGATAGATAACATTTTTGCCCGACTTTCTATAGGTAACAAGTGATGCCTGGCGCAGAGTTTTAATCTGATGAGAAACCGCGGAGCGAGTCATTCCCAAGAGGTCAGCAATGTCACATACACACATAGGGCGCTTATCGATAGCGAAAAGTATGCTCATTCTGGTAGAATCGCCAAGGATCTTAAAGAAATCCGCAAGGTCATATAGAGTTTCCATATCAGGCATCTCTGCTCTTGCGACATTGACTATATCCTTATGAATCTCCTCGCACGCACAGATAGGTGCTGTACCGTTTTTAACCATGTTTTTTCTCCCGTCTTTTGTTAAACGATTGAGCAATTATTCAATCGTTTGATTTATTGTATCACATATCTTTCGCTTTGTCAATATATTTCTACCATTATATTAAATTTATTTTTGTGGTAAAAACAATATTGACTTTACATCGCTGATAGTGTAAAATGTACTTGTATTTATTTTTTAGGAGAACATTATGTTTGCAAGCGAAAAGCTCAAAGAAATAGGTGGAAAATCGAGATTTCTTACGGGCAATATGATAAAAATTTTGGCTGCCGTTTTCATGGTTATGGATCACATAGGCGTTGTTTTGGGTATAGAGAGCGGTATTTTAAGAATACTTGGCAGAATATCTATGCCTTTATTTGCCTTTATGATTTCAGAGGGAGCAAAATACACAAAAAACAAGGCAAAGTATCTTGGCATGATTGCAGGATTGGCTGCTGTATGTCAGCTGGTTTATTATTTTGCTCTGAAAGACACTTATATGTGTATTTTGGTAACATTCTCTATCTCCATAATTCTTATATATTCACTTGACTTTGTTAAGTGGTCGTTTTTATCCGAAAAAGGAAATATTCTTTGCAAAATTTTATCTATAATACTGTTCTTATCTCTCGTTATCATTACATATTATCTCAACATAGTATTAATGATAGACTATGGATTCTTCGGTATAATGATGCCTGTGTTTGCATCGCTGACAGATATGAGGAGCTATAAAATTCCTGACAAAATCAAATGGATAGACAGTATATGGTTCAGAGCCTTGCTGATGTCTGTTCCTATGCTGGTGCGAATGATTAATTATCCCTCGCTTATGTGGTATTCGTTTATAGCAATCCCCATTCTTATGCTGTATTCCGGCAAGCGCGGAAGATTGAAAATGAAGTATTTCTTCTACATTTTTTATCCTTTACACCTTGTATTAATATACGTAATTTTCTTGCTCGTATATATACTTAAAATGTTATAATTACAAACAAAAAAAGATAGTAGATTAGAGGTTAATTCTCTGTTTCTGCTATCTTTTATTTACTTATTTAGGTGTTTTCTTGTTTTTCGCGTTACTCCAATCCATCAAATCCGCCTTGGCGAAGCACCTCATAAACTGCTATTGCAACAGCGTTTGACAGGTTCAGGCAACGCAAGGTTTTTCGCATTGGCATACGTAGTGATGTTTCCATATTTTCTTCGATCAGTTCTCGCGGGAGGCCCATGGTTTCCTTGCCGAAAATAAGATAACATTCATCGGGAAAATCAACGTCCGAGTAATACCTTTTTGCATGGGCGGAGAAGAAAAATTTATTCGGTGACGGGTTCTTTTCACAAAATTCAGCATAGCTGTCATAGTAGAAAACATCCAGCTTGTCCCAATAGTCAAGACCTGCCCTTTTTAATGTTTTGTCAGATATTTCAAAGCCTGTGGGCCTTATGATATGTAATGCTGCGCCTGTCACGGCGCAGGTACGGCTGATGTTTCCTGTATTCTGCGGAATTTCGGGCTCATATAAAACTACGTGTATCTTCTTCACGTTAAATCTCCTTTAGTAACTTTTGTCTTTTTTATTTGATGTAATCCACATAATTTTATCACAGCAGATGGATTTTTTCAATATATTTTGCGAAAATACTGAATTTATTTTTAAAATTTATAAAATATTTTCGTTTACCCCTTTATTTTTCTTTCTTTGTATGTTATAATATATAAGATTTTTTGATTTTTCCCGAAAGGATGTTATAAAAATGGGTTTTTTAAGTAATTTACTTGGCTCACTCTTTAAGACCTACAGCGAAAAGCAGATAGATCTCATCGAGCCTATTGTTAACGAAATAGAGTCATTAGCAGACAAATTTGCGGCTATGACCGATGATGAAATGCGCGAGTACACCAACAAGCTCAAGGCAGATTTGGCATACGGCAAGACTCTTGACGATATTTTGCCCGAGGCATTTGCTCTTGTAAGAGAGGCAGACACCAGAGTTCTTGGTAAACGCCCCTTCAGAGTTCAGCTTATGGGTGGTATTCTTCTCCACCAGGGCAGAATTGCAGAAATGAAGACAGGTGAAGGTAAAACTCTTGTTGCTACACTTCCCGCTTATCTTAACGCGCTCTCCGGAAATGGCGTTCACATCGTTACGGTAAACGACTACCTCGCAAAGCGTGACAGCGATGAAATGGGTAGAGTTTATGCATTCTTAGGCCTTAAGACCGGTCTTATTGTTCACGGACAGAATCCCGATGAAAAAAGAGAGGCTTATAAGGCAGATATTACCTACGCAACTAACAACGAGCTTGGATTTGACTACCTTCGTGACAACATGGTTGTTTACAAGGAGCAGATGGTTCAGAGAGGACATAACTTTGCTATCATAGACGAGGTTGACTCCATTCTTATTGACGAAGCAAGAACTCCTCTTATCATTTCCGGTGCGGGTTCTAAATCTACCGACCTTTATGAAATGGCGAACAGACTTGTTTGCTCTATGAAGCGCCACGTTATTAAAGAAGTGGATACAAAGCAGGACCTTGACGTTTACGAGGAAGATTACATCGTTGACGAAAAGGCGAAAACTGCCGTTCTTACAAAGCGCGGTATTGAAAAGGCTGAAAGATTCTTTAATCTCGAAAACCTTTCTGACCCTGAAAACACAAGCATTTATCACCACGTTAATGTTGCTATCAAGGCACACGGCGTTATGAAGAATGACGTTGACTATATTGTCAAAGACGGTCAGGTAGTTATTGTTGACACATTCACAGGTCGTCTTATGCCCGGAAGAAGATATTCCAACGGCCTTCACCAGGCTATTGAGGCTAAAGAGCGTGTAAGCGTTCAGAAGGAAACACGTACCATTGCGACTATTACATTCCAGAACTATTTCCGTATGTATAAGAAGCTTTCCGGTATGACAGGTACTGCTCTTACAGAGGATGATGAATTCAGACAGATCTACGCTCTCGACGTAGTCGAGGTTCCAACCAATAGACCTATGATTCGTAAGGATCAGAACGACTCTGTTTACAGAACCTACAGAGGTAAGATCAATGCTATAGTTTCACAGATCAAGGAGTGCCACGAAAAGGGACAGCCCGTTCTTGTTGGTACTGTTTCTATTGATAAATCCGAGGAGCTTTCTCACATTCTCAAGAGAGTTGGCGTTCCACACAACGTGCTTAATGCAAAGCACCACGAGAAAGAGGCTGAGATCGTTGCACAGGCAGGAAAACTTGGCGCTGTTACTATTTCCACTAACATGGCAGGTCGTGGTACCGACATTATGCTTGGTGGTAACCCCGAATATCTCGCAAAGTCCGAGATGAGAAAGAAGGGATACGAAGAAGGTCTTATAGCAATGGCTACCAGCACTGCTCCATCAAGTGACGAGGCAGTTAACGAAGCCAGAGCCACTTATGCATCGCTTTATGAGAAGTATAAGGCTGTGATAGCACCCGAGGCTGAAAAGGTAAGGGCTGCAGGTGGTCTTTACATTCTCGGTACAGAAAGACACGACTCCAGACGAATAGATAACCAGCTTCGCGGACGTTCAGGACGTCAGGGAGATCCCGGTGAATCCAGATTCTACCTCTCACTTGAGGACGATCTTATGCGTCTGTTCGGTACAGACAGAGTTGCCGGACTTTGCGAACGACTTGGTCTTGACGAAAATACACCTATTGACGCAAGAATGCTCTCCGGTTCTATAGAAAACGCACAGAAAAAGATTGAGGACAACAACTTCCAGAGAAGAAAGAACGTTCTTACCTATGACGACGTTATGAACCAGCAAAGACACGTTATCTACCAGCAGAGAGGCGAGGTCCTCATGAATGATATCATCACCGAAAAGATTGAAGGCATGATTCGTTCATCTGTTGAAGAAACATTTGATTTTTGCTTTGGCCTTGATACTCCCGAGGATTGGAGATTTGATGAATTCAAGAATCACTATCTCGGTCTTCTCGTAGATGACAAGAACTTTGAGTACACCACCGAGGAGCTCGAAGAGCTTGTTAACAACAAGGACGAATGGAAGGAAAGCTTGGTAGAAAAGGCACTTCATATCTATCACGACAAGGACAGAATATTCACCGAAGCAGATCCCAAGATGGCAAATGCCATGAGAGAGGCAGAAAAGGTTATCCTCCTTCGTAACGTTGATAAGAAGTGGATGGAGCATCTCGAAAATATGGATGAGCTCAAGGAATACGTTGGTCTTAACTCTTATGCCCAGCGCGACCCTGTTGCTATTTACAAAATCGAAGGTGCAGATATGTTCGACCAGATGGTTGACGACATTAAGGAAGATACAGTAAGACAGATCCTCTCTGTTATGCCAAAGAGAAATGTTACCGAAAGAGTACAGGTTGCAAAGCCTACCTCCGAAGGATTTGGTGATGGAAAGAGCGTCGTAAGAAAGCCTGTAACTTCTCATAAGGTTGGAAGAAACGATCCCTGCCCTTGCGGTAGCGGCAAGAAATACAAGAAGTGCTGCGGCATGAATGCAACATCCACCAATAACGCAAAATAATATGGGATTTGATATTCTTTTGTGGGGAGTTCTGCTCCTGGCAATCCCGATTTTTGGAATAACTGATATTGTGGCGGCGGTTTTGATAATCGTCGCTCTTTATCGCGGGAAAGTATATCTTGCAGATTTTAAGAGAGCTATTCCCTTCTCGTGGATTTTGCTTATAACAGGGCTTTTAGAACTGCTTTTTGGATTGTTAATTCCTTTTTCCGATATAGCAACAACGGTTTTGGATATATGGCGATGCGGCTTGATTATACCGCTTTTAACCTATATTATTTCAGGCATCAAGGAATTGGCGATCGTGGGTGAAAACAAGGAAATACACGATATGTCCGAAAGACTTAAAAAGCCAATATTTATTTCTGCTTGTCTTTGTGCCGTTTTAGTGACCTTGGGTACATTCTTCTCTTGGATCAACCCTTTTGAGATAGCTGCAAAAATCTTTTTAGCTGTTATTATCATAATGCTTTTGCAAGTGATTTTTAGATGCTATAAAGAGTTGAATGTATATCCCGGCGCGGTTTCGGACGACGAAGAAAATATATGATTTTGAGCTACTGATCTCTTGCCCCTAAGGGTTGAGTGGTGGCTCTTTTTCTTTCGAATTTGGTCTTGCTTTTGTGTTTTTTGGTTCTAAAATATTTTTATCATTTTCGGGCAAAAATTTTAAGAAAATATTAAAATATATATTGATTTTTATTATAAATTGTGATAAAATTATAAAGGAATTTTATTTTTAAAATGGCATTTTGTCAAAACAAGCCTGAAAATCTAATTTTGGTTTACATAGGGGACTGTTTTTAGTTTTTGACAAGATATTCATTACTTGTAAATATATCGAAAGATTGGAGATAAATATGGGAAAAGGTATTTATACCTACTATAAAGAGCGACTGATTGAAATCAGCGGTAATAACAAATGCCTTTGCCTCAAAAACATTGTAAGAAAGGGCGCGTATGACATAGGACGCATCTTTGAAGGAAGAGATAAAAAGGTAGCGGAATTCGTTGAATTTATCTGGTCCGAGGAAAGATATCCTCTTTCGCTTATTGGAGGACAGGACAACAAGGAGATCATAAAAACTCTTGGACTTCCTGACAGAAGCAAGACTTCGCCCGATGTTTTAGGTCTGACTAAAGAAGAGGCAGAAAAGGTTAAAAACAAATTTGAAAAGCAGAAGGCTCTTGACGAGCATAAAATCATAGAAACAGAGGCTGCAAGAATCACCGAGCTTAAGCGCGAGATTGAAGATATCGAAAAAGAGACAGGTCGATATGAGCTGTTTATCGGATATCCTTTTGTTTTCGGTACAATCCAGCAGGGCGCAAAGAAGACTGTTATCAAGGCGCCGCTCTTGCTCTTCCCTGTTAAGATAGAAACTCTCGACGATGGAACTATTGATATTCGTCGTAACGATAATGAAAAAATCAAGATCAATCCTGCGTTAATTTTTGCTTATGCGCAGTCAAAGAAAATAAATATCGATACTCTCGAGCTTGAGTTTGAGGATCTTTCCAGATTTAAGAATGTTAAGGCTATCACAGAGTACCTTGCAAAGCATTATATAAAGATCGAATGTAATAACTCCAAGAGCGTTTATAATTATGGTCGATTCAAGGAATACGAAGGTAAGGCCGACCTTTCTGTTCGTTACGGTGCAGTTATGGGACGCTTCCCTCTCTCCAATTCTATCTACGACGATTATACTCTGCTTGAGAAAAAGAATCTTACAAATGATGCTATAAACGAGCTTCTCAGAACTCACAAGAAAAAGCTTATGAAGGCAAGTAAAAAGCCAAAGATTAAAGTGAGAATCAAAAAAGAGGATCTCAAAAACAGTTACAATGTTAAGATGCTTGACTTTGCCCAGTCAGAGGTTGTGCGCAAGGTTGACGAAATGGGCAACATGGTTATTTACGGCCCTCCAGGCACAGGCAAATCCCAGACTATCGTTAACATTATCACAGACGCAATCTGCAAGCACAAAAAGGTTCTTGTAGTTTCTCAGAAGCGAGCTGCACTTGACGTTGTTTATTCTCGACTTGGCGCACTCAATGAAAAGGCTATGTATATCATGGACGAGGCTAAGGAAAGAGCGCAGTTCTATGAAAAGTGCATAGACGCTCATAACAGAGATATGCAGGAGAATTTGGCAGACGTATCTTCCCTTCAAAAGGAATACAATGATATTCAGGCGAGAATTGACGAGGAGGAAGCAAAGCTTGACGGAATTTATCATATTCTTAATGATAAGCGCCAGTTTGGTCTTTCTCTTACCGAAATGTATTCCTCGTCCTATAATCTTCCAAAGAATTCTGTAGAATATACTACCTATCAAAAGCTTATAGAGTATGGCGACGTTATGTCCCTCTCATATAAGGAAATGTCAGACGCTCTGTTCGTTATTAAGTCCAAGGATCTGGCAAAGATGTACTATAACTATGTTCAGAGCAAGGAAAAAAATCCCCTTATAGACAATATGCTTGAGGACGTAGATATACGTACATTGTCCGAGGTAAAGGGACTTTTAGAGGACGTTCAGAAATCAAGACGCGCGTTCTTTAATATATCCAAATATCCATACTACCGTCAGGTATTAGCTCACTATACAAAGATTGAGGATAAAAAATCTCTCCACTCGCTTGTGAAGATGGAAAATAAGATTGAAAATCCAAAAAACATCTTTAACGGCAAGTCCACAAAAGAGCTTGAGATCAAGTTTAGAGAGACATATGATGCCATCAGAGCTTATTCCCAGAATTATGCTTTCCTTACCAGAATCATGACTATGGACGGATATCTTGCAGTTGTAGATAACATTCTGCGCGGAAATATGGGCTACTTAAGACTTGTTCACGAGGCTATTGATAATTACGTTGCCCAGCGCGATGTTTCGATGCTTATGAACAGCCTTGATAAGAACATGCATACTATTCTCGAGTTTGCTTACGATACTTGCAGAAATTATCAGCATTACATCGACATCATTAACAGCATTCTTCTTATCAGAATTTATCACGAGGTTCTTATTCACGAAGAAACCTGCAAAGACGAGCTTGCAAAAATCGTTGACTTTAATAATATATCAGCCAGAATATACAAGCTTAAGGAAAATCAACTTGCTGTTGCAAACAAGCTTACCTCCTGCAAGAATAGCAAGGATTATGAAACTCTTTACAACAGTGCTCCTAACAACAAGGATTACCTTTATGAGATAAGCAAAACCACAAAGCTCAAGCCCATCAGAAGGACGCTTGATAATTACGGCGAGTTTATCTTCTCACTATTTCCCTGCTGGCTTCTCTCCCCCGAGAATGTATCAAATCTTCTTCCACTTAAAAAGAATTTGTTTGATCTTGTTATCTTTGACGAAGCCTCACAGGTGTTTATTGAAAGCACAATCCCTACCATTTACCGTGGAAAGAATATAGTTGTTGCCGGTGATGCAAAGCAGCTTCGCCCATCTGCTACATTCATGAAACGTTACATGGGCGGTGACCCGGAGGCTATGGAGGATGACTCTATGGCGGCAGCCCTTGAGGTTGAAAGCTTGCTTGACCTTGCTGTTGCAAGATATGATAGCGCAAACCTCACATATCACTATAGAAGTAAGTACAACGAGTTGATTGCCTTCTCAAATAGCGCATTCTACTCTTCTAAGCTCAACGTTGCTCCCAACACATCCGGCAACAGAAATGACAGACCTATTGAGAGATATAAGGTACCCGGAAAATGGGTGGAAAGAACAAACCCTGTTGAGGCGAAAAAGATTGCCGAGCTTCTTTGTGATATTCTTAAAAACAGAAAGAACAACGAGAGCATAGGCATTATCACCTTCAACTCGGATCAACAGACCTGTATTCAGGATGCTATCGACAAGCTTGCAAAGACCGACAAGGAATTCCGCGGAGCTGTTGCAGCAGAGAGAATGAGATTTGATAACGGCGAGGACGCATCACTGTTTATCAAGAACCTTGAAAACGTTCAGGGTGATGAAAGAGATATTATTATCTTCTCTATTGGTTATGCTCCTAATGAGCTTGGCAGAGTTTATACTAACTTTGGTGCACTTTCTGCCGAGGGTGGCGAAAACAGACTTAATGTTGCTATCACAAGAGCAAAGTCCAAGATCATTGTTGTTACCTCTATTGAGCCCGAGGAGCTCCGCGTTGATGGATCAAAAAATCTCGGTCCCAAGCTTTTGCGCCAATATCTCTCATATGTAAGAGCGGTTGCAGAGGGTGATGATAAATCTGCGGAGAGCATTCTTGTTGAGCTTGATCCTTCGGAAAAGAAGGCATACACTGCTATTACCGATATGGTGGGCGTTGAGGTACAGATCAAGGAAAGACTTGAAAAACTTGGATACACGGTTCACCTGGGACTTGGAAACAAGAATAACAGAATCTCTCTTGCAATATATGATCCCACACTTGATAAATACCTTATCGGTGTTGAGCTTGATAGAGATGCTTACCTCTCTTCCGAATCATCTATGGAGCGCGACGTTTATAAGCCCAGGTTCCTAGAAGCAAGAGGTTGGACTGTGCTTCGCGTATGGTGCAGAGATTGGTGGATCTCACCCAACAAGGTAATAAAAACAATTACTAATATTGCTGAAAGAAATAAAAAGCATTAATTTAGAAAAAACATTGATTTTATTGGGATTTGTTCTTGAAATGTTCAAAATTATATGATACAATATCCAATAGTGCGTAAAAAAATAATATTTATATGAGAAAGGAAAGACAAAAATGTTTTTACTTAACACAATTCAATTAGAACAGTTAGCTATGCCTGCTATGCTCATCGGTATGCTTGTATTCCTCTACTTCTTTATGATTCGTCCTCAGAAGAAGCAGCAGAAGGAAGAACAGGATATGCGTAACGGCCTTGCAGTTGGCGATGAAATTACTACAATCGGTGGTATTATCGGTAAGGTTGTTAGCATTAAGGGCGAAACATTCGTTCTTGAAACAACCAAGGATAAGACCAAGATTCGTTTCCTCAAGGGCGCAGTAAGAAATATTGATGTTAAGGCATCTGATATTGCTGCTTCTGTTCTTGAAACTCAGGAAGTTGCTGCAGAAGAAGTTGTA
Organism: Eubacteriales bacterium; assembly: GCA_045612865.1. GTDB lineage: Bacteria > Bacillota > Clostridia > Oscillospirales > CAG-272 > UBA1740. Next base: position 10,698 of record JAZKZW010000062.1, on the reverse strand, counting down.
GAAGCTCCAGTTGAGGCACACGTTGAAGCTCCTGTTGAGGCACCCGTTGAAACAGAAAACAACGAAAATAATCAGTAATAAATAATAAAGCTCCCGAATAAACTTGAAGTACAGCTTACTTTATAGGTTTTCGGGAGTTTTATTTATGAGAAAAAGATATTACAAGGATGATAGCTTAGGAGCGTTCAGCAAGCTTGGCATAGGCGCAGGTGTATCTATACTTTCGGTTTTGGTGTTTTCTATATTATTTGGAGCTATAGCTATGCTTTTTCCTAACATAACAGGAATGATTCCTTTGTTTTCTATGTTGACGGTTATACTCTCTGCTGCTTTAGCGGGGGGCATCGTTTCCAGATTTGTAACTTACGGTAATCTCGGGCTTTCCGCTCTGTCGTTCCTTTTAAGCTGGCTTTTATTAATGCTGGTAGGACTTATTATTAATAAAGGTTCTCTTCCCTTATCAGTGTTTCTTAATTTTGTTATTTTTGTTGGAATATCTACCCTTTCATCTTATTTATTCAAAAAACGAGATGTGGGCATGAAAAGAAGATTTAAGCACTAGAAAAACGAGCTATCCATGGACTTTGGGTAGCTCGTTTTTTGCTTAATAATATAGTAAGTTATCTGTAATTTAAGCGCATAAGGTAATATGGGATCGCTTCCTCAAAGTTTACACCATAGGTGCGGCGATTTTCATCCTCCATAGTGAGGCGGATACATTCATGGGTATAATCTACCGCTACGGAGAGGGCGTTTTCTACCGACTGTCCGCGCATAAGAGAGCCTACTGCCGCAGATGCAAATATATCTCCTGTGCCATGGTAACGTACGGGAAGGTAATTATTGGCATAATAGAAAAATCTTCCTGTTTCGCTATCATAGGAATATGCGCCAAGCTGCTCTTTGTTAAACGATATACCTGTGAGGGCTGCGTGTTTAGCACCAAGCTTTGTAAGACGAACCAATATATCCTTTATGTATGCTTCATCATACTCCTCTGTATATGGAATGTCAAGCATAAAGCAAGCCTCGGTAAGGTTGGGAACTACAAGGTCGGCATGACGCACAAGATTTGCCATAGCTTTTGCAAACTCGGGTGTGAATCCGTGATAAAGCTTTCCGTTATCAGCCATTGCAGGGTCGATTACTACCATCGTACCATCTTTTTTGTGGGTAGAAATAAAATCATCTACAAGTGAAAGCTGACGGAATGATCCAAGATACCCGGTGTAGATACAATCAAAGTCGATATTAAGCTCGCTAAAGGTTTTGGAGATCGGCTCTATCTCATCGGTGAGATCACAAAATGTGAACTTATCAAAGGCAGTGTGTGTTGAGAGAACTGCGGTGGGCAAAACTCCGCACTCTACACCTGCGGCTGAAATAATTGGAAGTGCTACTGTTAAAGAGCATCTACCAACACAAGAGATGTCCTGAATTGTAATAATTCTTTTCATTTTTAATTTTCCTTTATGTTTATTTATATATTAACTAGTATGTTTATTTATATATTAACTAGTTTTATATCTGCACCAAGGCTACCGAGCTTTTGAGTAAGACTATCGTAGCCACGAAGAATCAGCTCGGCAGACAGTATCTCAGAGGTTCCTTTTGCAGACAATGCTGCTATGATACACGCCATTCCACCACGAAGATCTGTGGATTTTGTAACAGCGCTTGATAGGATACTTTTGTTTATGAATACCCCACCATCAACCTTACAATAATCTATGCCGAAGGGGGACAATGATTCAAGATAGCCAAATCGGCTGCTCCATACTGTGTCAATAATTCTTCCACCATTGTTTTTTGCTAACAGAGGGGCTATCAGAGGCTGTATATCAGTTGGGAACGCGGGATAGGGGGCTGCTGTTACAATTATACTCTCTGCTTTTGATGCTTTTGATGATGTGATAGCAACATAGTTTTTTCCAACTTCAGGCTTATATCCCATAGAATAAAGCACGTCAAAAAAGGAAGAAAGCTCTACGGTTTCAAATCCCTTAACAACAATTTCACCGTCTGTCATAAGTGCGGCAATGATATAACTGCCAGCCTCTACCATATCACCTATTATTGTATATTCAACAGGATGTAATGGTGCTTTTTTTACAATAATTTTTTCTTCTGTTATGGTAATTGACACTCCTATTTTGCATAGGTAATCAATTAGAGAAAGTATATGCGGCTCCTTTGCAAAACCATGTATTTCTGTTATACCATCGGCTAGAGATGACATTATAAGAGCATTTACAGTTGCTCCTACGCTCGGTTTTTCAAGGTGGATTTTTGCTCCTTTCAAGCCATCGGTCACAAGGCAGCCTTCTTGCATTTTTGCACCTAGAGCCATAGCGGCACTTATATGAAAATCTATCGGGCGTGATGCAAAGTTACAACCACCAAACTCCCCTACCTCTGCCTTTCCAAAACGGGCAAGAGATGCACCTATCAAATAAGTTGAAGCGCGAATTTTAGATATAAGGGACGGATCGGTATGCTTGTATAAGACGGCACAGGTATCAATTATAAGGCGATTTGCTGAAAACTTAACCTTTGCGCCAAGATTTGAGATAATATCCAAAGCCACTCTTACATCACCTATGTCGGGGACATTGTGAAACACGGATTCCCCACTTGTCAAAAGACTAGCGAATATTAGAGGAAGTGCGGCATTTTTCGAGCCGGATACCGTTACTTCACCAAAAAGGGGCTTTGCACCATTAATAATTATTTTTTGCATTTTTTTGCTCCGTTTTTTACTAATATATTATTCGGAGCGAAAAATGTGGTTAATCTACTATATCAAGCGAAGCATAATATGCTACAGTCAGCTTAACTACCTCACCGTAAGTGACAACACCTGCTGTACCGTTGCTTTTTAAGAACATATCATTTACAAACTCGGATATATCTGCTATAAAGGTATCGGCATATTTGATAATTACATTATTAGTTGCTATTATATCTGCTCTCGGTCCTTTTGAAAGCTCTCTGTTTATTTCGTAATATCTATCAGGGTTTGTTTTATAAAGAGCCGATGCAATATACTGATACATAGAAAGGTATCCTGCATAATTCAGGTATAAGTCATCAGAGGTCACAGTTACAAGAAATGCCATAAAATTAGCTTCATTCTCACGCATTATACCACGCTGGTGCGAAAGCTCATGTGCGGCGACGAATGTCATCTCTGCGATTGGAAAAGCCGAGTTAATATTAGACTCTCCGGTGTAATAGGTGTAGATTCCTGATATGCCAAGCATAGTCATTGCGGGACCGTTTCTAACAGGCTTTACCCTACTGTCAAAGCTATCAAAAAAGCCATAAGTCTCAGCAAGCTTATCAAAAGAGTCGCAAAGGAGGGACGAAGTTGTATCAAGGTCGTGTCCTATTGACGTTCCGTCCTCCGAATATTCAATATCATTTGATAAGAGATTCAACTCGTCGCGTATATGAACGAGAATGTCGGCAAGTCTATCCTCTGTTACTTCAACCTTTTGAAGACCGAGATTTGATCTCAATGACGTGGTACGATAACCAAAGCCCAAGCAAAGAGTATTGCCTGACAGTAGTATCAGGATAATAGCCAGCAATGCGCTGATCAATCTTATGCGGCCCGATCTTTGCTTAAAACGCTTTATAGCAGTTATAATTATTATGATTGCTATTATTGGCAAAGAAAGAACTATAACCTCGAAAATTGAAAAATCTATGGGCGAAGTTAAGGTAGCCATAAATCTTCTTATTCCCTGCGAAATGCCACTATTTATTAAGTCTGCAAACTTTGCATCCTTTTTTGCTCTATCAAGCAACAGCTCTACAAAAAGAAATAAAATAATAGCGGGAAATAGCAAGGGCGAAAATATTTTTCTTTTTTTCATTTTTAATAAAATCCTTAAATTATCACATTTTATACTGTCCAATGTAAAGTATAATATACAAAAATGTGATTTATTTTCATTTTTCGGTTAAGATATCTAAATTGCGTTCTACAGTTTTTCTGCCACGCCAAGAAAATGCTCTTTGCCTAAACTGCTCTTTATTCATACTGTCAAGAATAGGCCTTGTAAGACAGCTTATGCGATCGCGATAAAAGAAATCTAGCGGAGTTTTTTCGGGATGAGCATTGTGGGGACATGAGGTCTGGCAAATATCGCATCCCCAAGCAGTGTTGTGCTTTTTCATCAGCGCTTTTTCATCGTCGTTGAGCTCACCCTTTCTTTGGGTAATTTCAGAAAGACAGGATTCACCCTCTTGACGTAAAATTACCGTTGGACAGCTTCTTTTACAAGCACCGCAATGACAGCACGAAGATATAGGAACAAGTGGAGTTGCGCCTATAGCATCAGCGGGAATATCGGTTATCATATCTCCAATGAATACATAGGTGCCATATTTTTCATTTATCAAAAGTCCACTGTCACCTGCGATTCCAAGTCCGCTGATAAGTGCTGCGTGGCGCTCGGCTATAGGGCTGTGGTCACCAAAAATGCGCATTTTAGCATCTGGAAATCTTGATAAAAGATGTGCCTTTAATCTCTCTCCTACCTCTCTTATTGCAATGTGATAATCAAAAGATGCTGCATATCGGGAGATGTTTTCTGTTTCTCCGGTATAATATGGCATTAAAAACAGAATTACACTCTTTGGCAGGAATTCTTCACGTTCAATTATCGGAGCGGATATCTCTATGCAATCCTTGTATTCGATTACGGAAAAGTATTCAATTTTCTCCTCATTAAAAAAGTCTTTTAACATAGCTCACTCCCGGATTATTGAAAATCAAAAAAACTACCCATTTTAATACTTTATATTTTAACATATATTTTAGAAGAATGCAAGATATTTCTTGACTTTATCTCCACTTTCGTGTATAATTATTATGGATATTTATGTAATGCACATCAATTTTTATTCTTGTGGAGGGATTATATGACGGAAAAGCAAAAGGCCTTTTTAGATCTGGCAATAAGCGCTTTTGACAAAGGCATAATCAAAAAGTTAATATTCTCAAGACCCTTGACATCCGAGACTGCTAAGGTTTCTGCAAGAATGTGCGAGCATAGAGGAAGAAAGATGCTTGCCCTTGAATATAGCTTGCCCGGAAACACGGTTTCTCAAAAGAATCTTTTTGGCACAGCTATTAACGAGGAAATTAAAGATTTGATTTCTGAATACGGACAAGCTAACCTGATCACTACTTTAGGCGATGCCGAATGGAAAATGTCAAAGTCCGGAAAAGAAGCTCTGCTTGGCACAGACAAGCTTGAAAGAAAAATAAATGCCGGCGCTGTGAATTTTGAAGTGGCTATCGAGTCTTTAGACAAGGAAAAAAACTACATTTTGAACGGAAATGAAGAGTTCCTTATTAAGCTTGGCATATCCTCAAAGGACGGACGTGTGCATGATAAGAAACAGGGCAAGTTCAGACAGATAAATCGTTTTTTAGAGCATATAGAGGATGTTTACAAAGAATTTCCTACTGATGGAGATCTTTTGATTTACGACCTATGCTGTGGCAAGAGTTATCTTTCGTTTGCTGTTTACTATTATCTCACAAAGGTTAAAAACAGAACTGTCAACATGCTTGGAATTGACCTTAAGCGTGACGTTATTTTATGGTGCGAAAAGCTTGCTTTTGACCTTGGTTTTTCCGGTATGAGATTTATAGTTGATGACGTAACAAAGACACCATCTGACACAACACCACACATGGTTATATCTCTACACGCTTGTGATATAGCAACAGACATAGTTGTTAATACGGCTATACGACTTGGAGCGAAGATCATACTCTCTACTCCATGCTGTCACAGATATTTGAATGACAAAATTAAGGCTACGGAGCTTGAGTTTGTTACACGTTATCCCCATCTCAGAAACAAGCTTTGCGAGGCTATAACCGATGCTATAAGAGCTGCAAGACTTGAGGCTTCAGGCTACGCAGTTTCTGTTATGGAGCTTACCGATCCCGATGATACTCCAAAGAACACATTGATACGTGCGATAAAGAAAGGCTGCGGCGCAGATTTACAATACAAAGACAATACAAAATATGATCAGTTGCTTTCTTTCATTTTAAGAGATGGCAAGGATGATTACCTAAAAGGCATATAAATGGAAACTTTAATTTACAAATCAAGAACAACCGAAGAAACAGAACGCATCGGTGGAAGATTGGCAATGCTACTCTTTGAGAAAAAAATCAACCGTGCATTTATAGCTATGCGAGGAGAAATGGGTGTTGGAAAAACTGCTTTCTCCAGGGGCTTTTGTGGATATTTTGGCATCAAGGGTGTAAAAAGTCCAACCTATACCGTTGTTAATGAATATCGCGGTCTTGTTAGAATTTTTCACTACGATATGTACCGTATAACAAGCGAAGACGACCTTATATCAACGGGATATGACGACTACTGTGAGACCGACGGATATATACTCGCGGAATGGAGCGAAAACATTGAGGATCTTATTCCCTACGATGCTGTTTTTGTTGCCATCGGACGCGATAATGAAGACGAAAATTACAGAAATATAGAAATAACCTTCAGAGGAGAATTTGAAAGATTATGATTATTTTAGCCTTTGACGGAACAGCCAAGTGCGCATCCTGTGCAGTATTGCGTGATGACACCTGTCTTGGAGAATATAATATCGACAACGGCTTGACTCAAAGCGAGCTTCTCTTACCTATGGCAGAGAGCCTGATGAAGTCATTAAAGCTTAATTTTTCCGATGTTGACCTTTATGCAACATCTGTTGGCCCCGGCTCTTTTACAGGAGTGAGGATTGGCGCGGCGCTGGTTAAGGGACTTGCCTTTGGCAGAGATATTCCCTGTGCCGAGGTTTCAACCCTAGAGGCTTTGGCAGAAAATGCAAGAGGACTTCGCGGAATTATTGTTCCTGCAATGGATGCAAGAAGAAATCAGGTTTATACCGCCATTTTCCGTTGCGATGGAGAAAATATGACAAGACTCACCGAGGATATGGCGATTGCAATCAGTGACCTTGGTGAAATGCTTAAAGAATATGGCACAGAAGCAATATATATTATGGGCGATGGATACGAGGTTGCAAGAAGAAATCTTGTTTCTATGGGTCTTAATATTGAGCTTACGCCTGTGGGAATGAGAAACGAGAGCGCGGCTTCGGTTGCGAGAGTTGCTTTGAGACAATATAACGAGGGAAAAACCGTTAGTGATAGAGATCTTGCTCCCACATATTTAAGACTTCCCCAGGCAGAAAGAGAAAGACTTGAAAGGAATAAAACAAATGGATAAGAGAATTATTTTTATGGGTTCAGATGCTGCGGGATATCTTCTCAAAGAGGAAATCAAAGAATATATCACAAAAAAGGGATACCAGGTTTTTGACATGGGATGTAATTCCGAAGAATCCTGCCACTACCCTATTTACGCCAACCTTGTTTGCGAGGCTGTACAGAAATGCCCTGACACCTCCTTTGGTATTCTTATCTGCGGAACAGGTATTGGTATGTCTATGTGCGCAAACAAATATAAGGGCATCAGAGCGGGACTTTGCGGTGATGTTTTCTCTGCGGAAATGACAAGAAAGCACAATAACGCCAACGTTCTTTGTATGGGAGCGAGAGTTATAAAGTCAAAGCTTGCAAAGCAGATTACAGATGAATTCCTCTCAAATGAGTTTGAAGGAGGTCGCCACCAAGTTAGAATTGATATGATGGCTGACTATGAGGCGAAGGATAGAGAAAAATAATTTTTCAAATATTTTTATTTGAATGTATGTTAAAAAATCCCACTTTTTGTGGGATTTTTTATTTGGCTTATTATAGTAGCGAGAGCTCTTTTATGGCATTTGTTTTATAGACTGGAATTGAGTGCTCTCTTAAGTAGATGAAAAAGTCTGTAGTTATGGGGGCGGAAAACTCTGATATTTCATAAAAGTCTAAATTCTCGTCAGCATCTGCACAATCTTCTACATCTATAACTACGGAGCCATCCTCTGTTATGTACAATGCCGATGATAATGGCGGCTCACAGCGAGCGCAAATAGATTTTGCAAGTGCAACGGCATCACTAATGCTATCAAAAAAGTATGCGCTGTGAAAGCGTGATAAGGTTGTTAGATTTTCGGATTTTGATATAATATTTTGCTGTGGCGCTGTTAGGATTGATAGCCTTGTCACAAAAAGCTCACCACCGTTTTTTATAGGATAAAATTGCAAAAGAAGCTTATCTCCACCTGCGAAAAAGACATTGTTATGTTCGGCAATTTCAATTATTTTCAAAAGACGATGCTTATATGCAGAAAGGTTTGAATCTGCGTCTATTTCCTCCAGCCCAAATCTTTTCAAATCCTCCGATGTAAGCACTACCTTTAGCTTGTTTTTTCCTATTTTCAAAAAATCCATATATGTACTCCTTTTTTATTTTTATGATACTATATTCCGAGTTTTTTTGCTACGGGAATGTTAATGAAAAACAGGATTTTTCTGGTAGATTATAAAGAAAAATCGCGAAAATACTGGGAAATGTCGGAATTTTTAACTATACTTTTCCGTTTTTGTAATCTTTATCAAAAGGGGTTGATTTTTCAGAAAAAATGTGATATAATATCACGCGGTGAGTTCGAAACCTTCCTCACCTAAAACAAAACTAAAGGATGAAAAAATGAAAAGAAAGAAAACTACTCTATTTTTAACAAGAGCCGGCATGATAGCTGCTGTCTACGTTGTTCTCACTCTACTGGCAGCGATGTTCGGACTATCAAGCGGAGTTATACAGCTCAGGCTCTCGGAGGCATTGTGCCTATTACCATTGATTTTCCCGGAGGCTGTCGTGGGACTGACTCTCGGATGTGCTTTGGCAAACCTTATTACAGGATGCGTTTTTTGGGACATAGTTTTTGGCTCGATAGCAACACTTATCGGTGCGGTTGGCGCATACTTACTTAGAAAACTACCAGAAAAGCTCGACTTTGTAGCAACTATTCCGACAGTACTGGCTAACGCCATCATAGTTCCATTTATACTTATGTGGGCTTACGGTGTTCCCGATGGATATTGGTTCCTCTTTATGACGGTTGGCATCGGCGAGCTTCTCTCTGCAGGCGTGCTTGGCACAATTATTTATAGACAAATTAAGAAGGTATTTTGATTTCAGATCTCGGTGACTTGGTTGCCGAGATTTTTCTTTTTGTATTGACTTTTATGTTCCAAGATAGTATAATTTAGTTAACTTTTGATAAAGGAGAGATAAAAATGATTAAAAGAATTTTGATTATCACTTCACTGCTACTGGTGATGATATGTGTTCTTGCATCCTGCGAAATTAATATTGGGTCATCAGGTAGCAAGGAAGACGAAATTACTGTTAACAGTGAAGGTTATCTTGTTGTTAACGGAGTTGTTACCGATTATAAGGTTGACGGCGAGCCTGAAATTAGCGTTCAGGGTGGCTACCTTGTTGTTAATGGTATAAAGACCGAGTATAAGGTTGAAACCAGCGATGAAATTTCAGTTAGCGCTGATGGATATGTTGTTGTTAACGGCGTAAAAACCGAGCATAAGGTTGAAAGCGAGCCTGTTATTACCGTTCAGGGCGGCTACGTTGTTGTTAACGGAGTTAGAACAGAGTATGAGATTAAGGGCAACAACCACAGCCATTCATACAGCAGCTGGACGCTTTACGACGAAAACGTTACTAACTGCGCAAAGAAGCTTTATTACAGAATGTGCTCCGGTTGTTCAGGACTTGAATGGAAGAAGGGCGCCCATGAATTTGGGGATAACTACAGCTTTGATACCTCTGTTCATTGGCAAAAATGCAAAAATTGCGACTACACAACTTCAAAGGAAGATCACACCGTTGGTTCAGATAATTTATGTACAACCTGTGGCGCCGCATTTGGCGAAACAACAGGAATTATCTATGAGGTGTCCGGAGATGGTACATACGCAATAGTAGTTGCATACGAGGGTGATGCAAAAAATATAAGAATTGCAGAAAAATATCAGGGACTTCCCGTAAAGGAAATCTATCAAAAGGCATTTTATCAAAATCAGTCTATAACTTCTGTAATAATTCCAGATAGTGTTACTTCTATTGGCGATTGGGCGTTCTACTGGTGTTCTAGCCTTACCAGTGTAGTAATTCCTGATAGCGTTACTACTATTGGTTCTAATGCGTTCCATGATTGCTCTAACCTTGCCAGCATTGTTATTCCCGATAGTGTTACTACTATTGGTTCTTCTGCATTTCGTTATTGCTCAAGTCTTACCAGCATAGTTATCCCCGATAGTGTTACTCGTATTGGCGATAGTGCGTTCTATTATTGTTCTAGCCTTACCAGTGTAGTAATTCCTGATAGCGTTACTACTATTGGTTATTCTGCGTTCCATGGTTGCAATTCAGCACTATATACAGAGTATGGTTACGGAATGTACGTTAAGAGTGGAGATAATCCTTATGCAGTGCTTATAGAAATTACAAACAAAAACTTTAGCAATTACGAAATACATGAAAATACAAAAATAATAGCTTATGAAGCGTTTCAAAATTGTTCAAGACTTACAAGTATAACTATTCCGGATAGCGTTACTTCTATTGGTTATTCGGCGTTCTCTAATTGCTCTAGCCTGGCCAGCGTTGTTATTGGTAATAGTGTTACTTATATTGGTAATTATGCGTTCTATAATTGCTCTAGCCTGACCAGTGT
>JAZKZW010000061.1:0-5743 GCA_045612865.1 Eubacteriales bacterium | reverse complement strand
GATTTCATCAGGAACAGTGATCTCAAGCTGCTTGTTTCTTGCGCGCTCTGCCTCAAGGCGCTTGATCTTTTCCTGTGCTGCTCTTTCCTTATCCTTTGCGCTCTTCTGGTTCTGACCCTTGTTGTCCTGCTTTTTAAGCTTCTGCTTGGACGCCTTTGAGTCTGTGCCGTTAAGAATTGCGTAGTACTGATCATTGTAGCGATCGTTGTATTTATCAAGGTTAACGTCGGTAGTTCTTGTATCAACCACACGGGTCTTTGCAACTGTGTTAGAGGTGTATTCACCGCCAATGTTTACGCCGCCCTGAACGTTTGCCTTGTTTGTATTTTCAATAGTCTTGAACTGCTGCTTCTGCACCTTAACCTGCTCGGTCTTTGGCTTCTGTGCCTGCTGGGGCTTCTGCTGTGCCTCAAGCTTCTGGCGTTCAAGCTTCTGCTGCTTTTCAAGCTGTGCCTGCTGTGCGGGACGAATTGCAGATGTTGTGTTTTTGGGAAGCTGCGATTGTGGAGCTTCGGGCTTTTTAGGAGCATTTTGAGCAGGTTTTGTAAACTTATCATTACGATTCTGCTGATTTTGTCCCTGATTTGCGCCCTTGCCAAATCCGTTAGCCTGGCGATTCATGTTGTCAAGCTTCTTTGCAAAGGGATTTTCCTGGGGTGCCTGAGTATATCTGTTCTGACCTCTCTGATCTCTCTCAGGTCTATCAAACTTCTTCTGGAAATCACCCTTCTGCTGTGGATTTCTTCTATCGCCCTGCTGTACAGGTCTGCCGTCCTGATTTCTCTGCATAGGTCTTTCATTTCTCTGTGCATCAGGCTTTCTTTCGGGTCTGTTTTCTGTCTTCTGCTCGGGCTTTCTCTCAGCCTTGGGAGCCTCTGCCTTAACCTCGGGCTTTTTCTCAACCTTTGGAGCTTCTGCCTTAACCTCTGCCTTTTCAACATTAGCCTCAGCCTTTGCCTTGGGAGCAGATTTTTTCTCTGTTTCTTTGGAGATTGTAAGCTTTACAACTCCTCTTCTGTATGCATCAAGGTTTTTGATCTGATGAGTTTTGGTCATGTGGTCAAGGAGCATTTCAAACTCCATCTCATCTGCTGACGCGCCGCTCTTTTTATCAAGTCCCAATTCCTTGAACGCATCTGTAATATCCTTGGACTTCATACCAAAATCCTTGGAAAGCTGTGTTATTTTAACTGGATTAAAAGTCATTTGGATCACCGGTTTCCCTCTCGGAAAACTTCCTTTCATTCTTTGTACCCGCCATATCGGCGACGGTAGGTGCGGTTTATTCTCTATTATCGGTTATCGCCTTGCTGATTTCTTTAGCAAATCCCTCGTCACAAATTGCGACGGTAGCAGGTCCAAAGGTTTTTCCAAGGAGTCTGCCCAGCTCGGCTGAATCTATGTTAATTTCTTTTGCTTCTATACCGTAAAACTCGCTTTTAGTAAGTAACTTTTTCTTTGTTGCAAGAGAAGAATCACTGGCAATAAGAACTATTCTTATTCTATCGTTTCCTTTTCGCTTCATACCGTTACAAACGAGTTCTGTACCGATTATCACCTTGCCGGCACGCATTGCAAAACCAAGCATACCATGCAGGCGGGAGTTGTTTTTAGTTTCCAACCTCAAGTTCCTCTTCTATTTTTTCATAAATCCAATCGGGAATGGCACATTCAAGGGCTGTGGCAATTCTGCCTGACTTACGGGCTTTCTTAAAGCAGGCTATATTCTTGCAAATATATGCTCCTCTGCCCGAAGCCTTGCCTACCTTATCAAGAGAAATTTCTCCCTCGGGGCTTCTTACTACTCGCAAGAGCTCGTTTTTAGGGAAATGCTCTCCACAGCTTGTGCATTTTCTGGTTGGTATTTTTTTTATCTGTGTCATATTATGCCTTAATGTCTATCTTACATCCTGTAAGTCTTGCAACCAGCTTTGCGTTCTGGCCTTCCTTACCAATAGCAAGAGAAAGCTGATCGGGAGAAACGGTGATTCTGCATGTTCTCTCGTCTTCCATATAAACATCAAGAACCTTTGCGGGAGAGAGTGCCTCTGCAACATAGTCCGCTGTGTTCTCACTGTACTTGATAATATCAATCTTTTCGCCTGCAAGCTCGTTGAGTATTGCCGCAATTCTCATACCGTTCTTACCGATACAAGAACCAACTGCATCAACGTTAGGATCTACAGAGTGAACTGCAACCTTGGATCTGCTGCCTGCCTCACGAGCAACGCCCTTGATCTCGATTGTTCCGTCTGCAATTTCAGGAATCTCAAGCTCGAAAAGACGCTTTACAAAGTTGGGATGAATTCTTGAGAGGGTTACGATAGGGCCTCTTGTCTCGCCGGACTTAACCTCGGAGATAAATACCTTAACTCTATCGCCAACGTCGTATGTCTCGCCGGGAATCTGCTCTGCCTTGAGAAGAGTTGCATAGCCTGTGCCTGTGTCAAGAATAAGGTTGCCGTTTGTGCTATCTACCTTATCAACGATAGCTGTGATGATTTCCTCACGCTTGTTTTCGTATTCCTTTGTCTGTCTTTCTCTCTCTGCGGTACGGATAGCCTGAATAATCATCTGCTTACCTGCCTGTGCAGAAAGACGGCGGAAGTCCTTTGTCTTAAGCTCTGTTTCAACAACGCCGCCAAGCTTGTTACGACGGGAGAGAGCCTTTGCATCAGAAAGAGCGATCTGGTTTTTGGGATCCTCAACATATCCGTCCGGAACAACTGTTCTCTGCTGGAAAACTCTCATGTCCTTCTTGTTAGGATCAAGCTGAACTCTGATAACGGTTGTAGGACCAACCTCCTTACGGCAAGCGTTTGCTAAAGCTGCCTCGATCTGCGCGATCATGTATTCCTTAGAAATACCATTTTCCTTTTCCAAAAGGTCAAGCGCTGCAAAAAATTCTGCGTTCATTTTTTCCTTTGTACCCGTACCAAAAAGGTACGTCCTTTCGTTTTTATATTTATTTTTTTATTTATGATTTAATTTTTAGATTCGTTTTTTGAAAATTCAATTAAAAGAATATAGTAGTCATTTTGGATATAGCGCTCTTTTCAAGGGTAATCGCACCAATGTCGTTCTTTATAGTAACCTTACCGTCCTCAAAGCTCTCAAGATTACCAACAAGAGTCTTTGAACCGTTTACGGCAGCAAAAAGCTTTGCCTCAACCTTCTGGCCAACTGCCCAGAGGATATGATCGTCTGTACGAAGCTCGCGCTCAATTCCGGGAGAGGAAACGTCAAGGTAATACATCTGCTCAATAGGATCAACCTCGTCGAGAATTGGGTCGATAGCTCTGTGCACACGCTCGCAGTCCTCGATGTTGATACCGTCCTCGGAGTCGATAGTGATCTCAAGGTGATAGTCTGCACCAATCTTGGCAAATGTGATATCCCAAATATCGTAACCAAGCTCGGTAACGGTAGGCAAAATCGCCTCTCTAACTGTTTCTTTAATACTCTTTTTCATATTCGCAACCTTCCTTTCAAAAAAGCTCCAAAATAATTGTCGAGGGAGTGACCTTTCGACCACTCCCTTTTTTTCTCATACTATTCAACTATACACATTATAGCACATTTTTCGCAAAAATCAATACCTTTTAAATATTTTTTAAATATTTCTTGCTTTTTTACCATTTTTTTCTTAAAAAACGGGCTTTTTTGCTGATTTTTCGCCAAAACCTCAAATGTGTCTTATAAGATTTGAAGAAATTATCTCAATAGACAGCGATGGGTCATAGCTGATAAGCAGATCGCGGAGGAACTCGGTTATAGGCTGTTCGGTAAAGTAATGTCCTGCCTCGATAAGGTTAATTCCCATTTCAGCTGCCTCCTCCATCACGTTGTAGCCAATTCTGCCGGAGATGTAGGTATCAGCGCCGAGAGCGATAGCGTCCTTAACATAGGATTTGCCATCACCGCCAACAACCGCAACGTGGCGCACGGGGTTGAGGGCATCTGCAACTCTCACAACATCAGCATCAAGAATGTCCTTTACGTGATATGCGAAATCATCAAGAAGTCGCTCGGACTCAATGTAGCCAATTCTACCAAGATTGCCCTCACCAAATGGCAGAGCATCCTGAATTCCAAGAAGCTCGCAGAGCTTATCATTTACACCACCAACAACCTTGTCAAGCCTTGTGTGGAAGGAGAGAACTGTGATGCCGTTTTCAAGAAGCTTTATTACCTTTCTGGCAACGTGGTTGCTCTCACAAATTGATGTCAATGGCTTGAAGATCAGTGGGTGATGAGATATGATGAGATCAACGCAGGATTCGATGGCATAGTCCACTACCTCCTCGGTAACGTCAAGTGTGATAATAACCTTATTCACCTCTTGGAGAAAGTCTGCGCAGCACATAACGCCGTCATTGTCCCAGGGCTCGGAAAGTTCCTTTGGGATTCTCATATCAAGTCTTTTGTATATATCCTTAACGGTCATTTTTATCTCCTTCATTTACATAGATACTCATCTATCATTCTGATGGACAAAAGCTCTCTTGGCTCAAGATTTCCGCCCGATGCTTTTCCATTAACAATTTTTCTGTATGTGGATTTTTTCTTCTCAAGATAGGCTATTTGCAAATCTTTATTTACAATTATAGTGTTTTCAGGACAAATTTCCTTTTCTATATCCGAAAGCTCTCTCTTGTTTCCTGTGTATTTTGCCTGCATACAAACATAGTGCTTTCCCGCATCGATAGAATAGCTTTCAGCAGTGATTTCATAGCCCATAAGGTAGAGTCGCTCGCGCAGGGTCTCCTGCTTTGTCATAGGCTGAAGAATGAGGTTTATACTCTCGTCCTTAAGAAAATCTGCCGCCTCAACAATAGAGGCAATAAGGTCGCCGCCCATACCGCAAACAGCAATGTCCGAAAGGTTAAATCCCTCGAGAGCAGCCACTCCGTCGGTCAGGCAGAAATCCATTTTTTCATATAACCCGGCTTCGCGGGCGTTGGCTTTTGCAGAGGCGAGAGGCCCTTCATTTATATCCGAGCAAACAGCATAGGATATGCGCCCCTCACTAAGTAAAAAGATAGGCAGGTATGCGTGGTCTGTTCCAATATCTGCAAACCTTGCACCCTGCCTCACGAACTCTGCCGCCGAAGTCAGGCGAGGGTTCAGTGCTTTTTTCATTTTGTAGCGAAGTAATCGTTGATCTTCTTTACAAGCTCGTCTGCGTTAGTTCCGTGAACTGCACAAGCTTCAGCAATAGACTCACCTCTGGAGTGAGGGCAGCCAAGGCAGTGCATACCGATTTCGAAGAAGAATCTTGCAGTTTCAACGTCGTGATCAAGAACGTCGCCGATAAGTGTATCTTTTGTTACTATCATTTTTATAAATCCTTTCAAGAAATACTAAAATACATAGTTAGTATAACATATATCAAGGAAAAAATCAATAATAATATAAATTTTCTCTTTACATTTTCTAAAGTTTGTGTTATAATACAATGACGATTTGTGCGCATTTGCTTAAAAGGTGGTTTTTTCGCCGGATTTTTGCAGATGCTTAAGACTGATAAATAATTGCTAAAAGGCAGGATATAAAGAATGATTATTGCTCTTGAAGAAGCAAAAAGAAGACTGACAGCTCTCTACGACGTAGTAAACGAGCTTAAAAATCAGCTTCGCATTGATGAGGCAAAGGAAAGATGCGCAGAGCTTGAGCGCGAGACAATGGTACAGGACTTCTGGAACGATGCAGAAAAATCATCAAAGAAGCTCCAGGAAATCAA
>JAZKZW010000060.1:0-15718 GCA_045612865.1 Eubacteriales bacterium | reverse complement strand
TCTTCGCAAAAAGGGATTCATATAAATGGCTAAGTGGTGTTTGGCTTCCTACTGTAATTTCTGTTATAATTGCAACGCTTTCCATAACTACGCGTGAGACCTGGTTTGATGTTATTCTTCTTCCATCTACAATTCTTTCAACCTACACGTACTGCCTTGGAAGTGAAAGACTTATAAGAAATTCAACCGTGTTTGTTTCTCTCACTTGGTTAACTTTCAACATTGTAAGCTTCTCAATTTCCGGTGTTGCCGCGGAAATTTTCAACCTTACTTCTCTTACAATTGCTATTATACGATTTAGAAAAAGACCTAAAACGATTGAGAATGAGCAGCTCGTTGCTGTTGAAATCCCCGAAAGAGAAGAAAACACTGTAGAAAACTCATGAAAAGTGAAAAAATTAAAAAAAGCTATTGACAAAAAGCTTTAATTTTGTTATAATAATTTGCGTCCTTGGGAAACATCCTTGGGATTCGCTGCTATGGCTCAGTTGGTAGAGCACATCCTTGGTAAGGATGAGGTCCCCAGTTCGAATCTGGGTAGCAGCTCCAGACAACCCCGAGGAAATCCCTCGGGGCTTTGGTTTTTTAAATGGGTATTTCCTTCTCGGAGATTGCCACCCAGTACTCTCTGGGGAGCGACACGGCTAAAGTCCTTAGTCGCCGAGAACACTTAGTTCTCTACAGTTCGAATCTGGGTAGCAGCTCCAGACAACCCCGAGGAAATCCCTCGGGGCTTTGGTTTTTTAAATGGGTATTTTTGTTTTTTCATTTTAAAAGGCACAGTTTTTACGCTGTGCCTTTATTTTTTCGATTAAGCGATTATCTGCTTTTTTAGTTAAGCTTTGCCTTGATGTAGATCGAATGATGGTCGCTGGACCAAACGCCGTTATGGCAATTATTAACTATACGATACTCGGAAACGGTTGCCGCGCCCTTACTGATCATAATATAGTCAATTCTCTTATCGTTATCATCAGGCTTTGTTCCCCACTTATGGAATGTTGCGCCCTTGTCACTTTCCTTTGCAATGAGGTGTGCGTCATCAAAGCTTTCGTGGGTAAAGAGGATAGTTTCTTCATCAGGGCAAGCATTAAGGTCGCCCATGAGGAATGCGGGAAGTCCACCGAACTCGGCAATTTTATCAAGAACTATCTGAATACCGTTGATTCTTGCTTCCTCGGAAACGTGGTCAAGGTGAGTATTGAACACAACGAACTCTTTTCCGCTAACTCTGTCCTTGAGGATTACGTATGTAGCCACGCGATAGTGTGCCGCGCCCCAGTCCTTGCTCATTTCGTCAGGTGTTTCGCTGAGCCAAAAGCTGCCGCTGTCAAGCTTTTCATATTTATCTGTGCGATAGAAGATAGGGCAGCCCTCGCTGAGGATCCAATTATCACGATACATAATTTCTGACTCATAGCCCACCATAGCGTTTTGGAGATAGCCGTAGTGGAGAGGTGAAACCTCCTGGAAGCCAATGATATCGGGCTTAACGTTATTAACGTCTGCAATAATGAGGTCTGCGCGATAGAACCAGCTCTTTTCAAAGAGGTCATCGGGAGCATAGCAACGAACGTTGGTGCTCATAATAGTGATCTCGTCGCTCTCTTCTGTAGAAAGTTCAACTCTTGCATCACTGGTGAGGAATCTTGGCAAGTACCAAAGCTGGATTACAAGAAAGGCAACGATAGCCACAAGCAAAATTATGCCAAAGGCCTTAAAAATCTTTTTCAACATAAAAAACTCTCCTTTAATATTTGTTACACTTCATTTTAGCATATATTGGAAAAATAATCAAGCATTAGTATATCTTTCACTATATTTTATTAAAAATCTTTCTTTAATTATTAAGAATTATTAAACAAGCGGCTAAATTATTGACTTTTTTCGACCATCATATATAATATTCTTATTATAGTAAAAAAAGAAAGAGATATTTAATATGAATTTACTCACAAAAATTTATGATTTTCTCCACATTACATGTGAGGTTCCGCAAAGCTACGGCTCATATCACCTTATGTGGGTTGGAATTACACTTGTAACAGCATTTGTCCTTGTATTGCTCTTTAAAAATGCAAACGAAAAGACCGTTAGAGCATTAACAGCGCTTACCTGGATATTGATGGTTGTTTTGGAAATTGGAAAGCAGGTTCTCTTCAGCCTTAATATGAATGGTGCGGGCGAATTTTCCTGGAGCTACTATTGGTACTACCTTCCCTTCCAGTTTTGTTCATCTCCCCTCTATATTCTCCCAATCGTTGCCTTTGCAAAGGACAGCAAGTTCCGCGATGCAGCTATCGTATTCCTTGCAACCTTTGGCTTCTTTGGTGGCGCTTGTGTTTACGCATTCCCCGGCGACGTATTCCTTTGGTTTGAGTTCATAAATGTTCAGACAATGGTCCACCACGGTATCCAGGTGTTCTTCGGCATCTATCTTGCAATGAGATATAGAGAAAAGCTCAATTTCAAAAACCTCGTTCGTGCAACAGGTATCTTCGTTGTTATGTGCGCTATAGCAATGGCTATCAACCTTGTAACAGAACACACCGATATTACAGGAGCTTTTGGCGGACTTAATATGTTCTTCATTAGCCCATACGCACCCTGCACACTTCCCCTTCTCTCTATGATCTACCCCCTTGTACCATATCCTGTATTCCTTTGCATTTATGTATTTGGATTCATGCTTTGCGCAGGGCTTGTTATGCTTCTCATGAAGGGAATCAGAAAATTATTCCGTATAAAGTAAACTAAACTTATCATTTTTGCCTATTTAAGGCGTTGCTTACATTGCCGCACCAACCTGCGGCAATACTTTTTATATGATATACATTAAGAAGGAAGAATTAAATATGACAGAACGTTTGATCGAGTTGTTAAACATATTACACACACCGATCGACATGCCAAAGCCTTGGGGCACATACCACTGGTTATGCATTATCATAACGGTAGTTATGGCGGTTATTTTGGTAAAGCTTTTTGCAAATTGCAGCGAGGCAACCACAAGAGCCTTGGCATTCATATTCTGGTTTATAATGGCGTCCCTGGAGCTTCTCAAGCAATTTTCATCCAGCGCATCTATCGTTGGCGGAGAAATAACCTTTTCATATCAGTGGCACGCGATTCCATTCCAGTTCTGCTCAACCCCTCTCTATATCCTCCCTCTCATAATAATACTCAGGGACAGCAAGGTAAGAGATGCGGCAATAATGTTCCTTATCAGCTTTTCTACCGTTGCGGGTATTACCGTTTTCCTAACTCCTGAGACAGTATATTCCACCTCTGCCTTTCTGAACGTACAAACAATGGTGCACCACGGTATCCAGATCTTCTTTGGCATATACCTTGCCTTCAGATACAGAAGAAAGATGACTTTGAAAAACTTTATCGGCTGCTCGGTTCTGTTCCTCATCCTTTCCGCGGTAGCGATCTTTCTCAACATCTGGATTTACAAAAACCACGGCACGGCAGTAGATCTTTTCTTCATCAGCCCATATAACAGATATTTACCACCCGTCCTGGTGGGGCTAGGCATAGAGAATATTAAGTATGAAGAATTCCTTACAGGATTTTTAGGCGGATTTATCACTCTGTCCGGCATTTTCTCACTAATAATGAAAGGTTTTACTTTAATCGGCAATCATGAAAGCGAGTAAAATTTTTAACACATCACTAGCATTGATTTTTGTGGCTTGTGAGAGTATTTTGTTCTACATGATACACATAGACCACACAGCTACCGAAATCTCCCTCAGGTATTTAACGATACAAATAGCGGCTGTTTTCGCTTGGCTTCTTATTATAGGAGAGCTTATAAAGGCAAAAGAGAGCAAAAACAGCATAGCAAAGGTTATATTCAACCTCAAAAACGGCAACCTCTTAAGACTTGCAGCCCTCTGCACCCTCGGGGCAGACTTTTTCCTCGTGGCATCGCCCACTACAGATAAAATGAAGGGAATGATCTTCTTCACAGGTACACAAATTTTCATATTTCTCCATCTTTACCTGCGCGAGGAAAGCAAAAAAAGACGTACAGCCAATTTATGCACACGTATTGTAGCATCGGCGCTTTTAGTAGTAATCACCCTTTTTGTTCTCGGTGAAAATGCAGACTCCCTTGCTATAATAAGCATTGTTTATTACGCCAACCTCCTTACCAGCATGGTATTTTCTCCCTTTGATAAGCGTGGTGGAAAGCTTCTCTGCCTCGGTCTTATACTCTTTGCCCTCTGCGATATTAATGTAGGACTTTGGGTTCTGAACGATATGTACACAGGCGGCTTCCCCGAGGGCTCGTTCCTTCACAGTCTCCTATACTCCGGCGTTGACCTTGTGTGGATATTCTACATTCCGTCACAGATGCTGATCCCCCTCTCCCTCCTGGCAGGCAAAAAAGAACACACAGCAATATAACTCTCCCTCCTTAGGGTATTTAAAAACCGACAGCTTTTACACTGTCGGTTTTCTTTTTTGTTGTTGATTTTTGTTATTGATTAAACCAAGATGTTATGATCCTTTGACATATCAACTTTCTCTTTTTCATAGAGGGGAACGTACTTATCCTGATAGTAATTTTCGTGGGAATAATCAAAGCTACCGTCCGGGTGAACTGTTATAATCTGGCAGCCTCGCTGATAGCCGTATCTATCAATTCCACCGTATGCAAAGTAATCAATAGAGAAGCCGTAGGACATTGTGATGCCCTTATACTCAAGAACGAAGTTATTGAGGTGATCGTGACCAAAGAAGAAGCCCTGTGTGCTACCGAGCTCTACCATTGTATTAAAGAGCTCTGTTCTTGTTTCTGATGGGAAAACAACAGGATCCTTCTCACCATCATTACCCCTGATCCACTTAACATTCTCAGTGTTTTGCCTACCATTGTTTACATATTCCCAGTATGCGTCGCGCACTTCAAGGAGAGGAATGTGGAAGAATGCAAGACTCTTTGCTGTTTCATTACCATCCTTGCAATAGAGCTCAACCATATCTCTGTACCACTCAATCTGATCTTCCTTAACGTAGTCGTAGTCCCAGTTAAGACCTAAGGGATCGTCCTCGGTATAGGCGTGGGTATCAAGCATAATAAGGCACTGTGTAACCTTGCCGGCGGTGTTCTTTACGTTGATAACGTGGTTGCCCATACCGGAAACGTCCTTTGGCCCTGCGGAGAAGAGGCAATACTCATACTCGTCATTCTCATACATTGCGGCAACCTCCGCTCTGTCATAGGCGTTGTAGCTTTCGGAGTCGTGATTACCAAGTGTAACCGTCCAGTAAACGCCGAGGTTTTCCATAAGTCGTGCGAAATATTCGTGTGCAAATCTATTGTTAAGCGAGCCTGATGTTGGATAGGTTGAGGACATATCACCTGTTGAGATAACGAGGTCGGGCTTTTCATAAGCAATCATTGCGGCAATAGCATTCATCGCCTTTTTATCCTCGGTGCGGGAAAGAGCTCCGCCACCAATATGCGCATCTGTTATTTGCATGATCTTAAAGTCGCCGTCTGTGGTGAAATACCAGTTTCCGTGCTCGTCGCGCTGGGGCTTAAGCTGACTTTCATATTCAACCCTTGAGAAGCTGTCGATGTATGCGTGCATATCGCGCTCGGAGATTCTGTTCGCTACAGCAAGTACGATACAAGCAATCAAAGCAACGGCAACAAAGCCAACTAAAAAGCCTAATAAGAATTTAAGTACCTTTTTCATAATAAAAAATCCTTTCTGATTTATTACACTCTCATTTTAACACATATGAAGGAAGATTGCAAGATATTTTTTTCTTTGGAGCAAAGGAATGGCTCGCCTGTTGACAAAACAGCGCCGATGGATTATAATGGTAATAATATTTTTTTAGCAAAAGAGGTATTTATGGCACCTGAAAATAAAAAGATAAATAAGAAGCTTATAATCGCCTTAACCGTCCTTTGCACACTGCTGCTTATTTGGATCATGGTCTTTAAGTGCAACTACAACGATGGGCTTTTTATCGAAAAGAACAAAGCAATGACAATTACAGAGCGTTTGCAATATAAGCTTGTTCCCTTTGAAAAGTTCGCTCTTGCGCTGAAAGAGGGCGGCACCCTTGCAACAATGGAAATACTTTCCCAGGTCTTTAACATCATCTGCTTTATCCCGTTCGGTATGCTCCTAAGATTTTACACCAAGAAAAATTGGTCGATCCTTCTCATCAGCGCCCTTTTCAGCCTGGGTATTGAAGCTTTCCAGCTCTTTTCCTGTTGGGGTGGGCCGGATTATATCGACATTATTTCAAACACCCTCGGAGCGGCAATAGGAATTCCTATTTACAACATTTTAAGGCCTAGAATTAAAGAGGAAACCATTGACAAGCTGGCCCTTGGATTTACAATCGCCTTTATTCCACTAACGATTTTTGCAATAATAAACTCTATAATAAACTTCCCGGGATTTTAAGAAATGAAAAAATTAACAAAGCTACTTTTCATATTACTGGTGCTTTCCATCCTTTCCGGCTGCGAGAGCCTTGGCTTTTTAACAGGCACGTCGGAAGATATTGATGGCGCAAAAATGACAGCAGAGGTTGTTTTCGTAGGTGAGAAGCTCGAGGTAAATGTTATTAAGGGAGAATACGGTGCCAGCGGCCCTTACTGGGTAATTACAAGCCCCGAAACTGTGATTATTGACAGTAGCGGAAGGCGCATCTCAAAGCTGAACGTCGGCGATAAAATTGAGATTATTTACAGCGGTCAGGTGATGATGAGTTATCCTCCACAAATCGTTGCAAAAAAGATTACACTTCTAAAATAAGCCGTTTTTGACAATATAAGTTTGCATTTTTGCATATTTTTAGGCAGAGCCGTGAATTAAGCTCTGCCTTTTTGTTTTTTGTTTTTTTGTTATTTGATGTCAAGTTTAATAGGCTCGTCCAAATCATGGGGAACGGGCGCACCGTTCTTTTTTCTCTGCTTCACACATTCTGTAAGCAGGTATTCGATCTGCCCGTTGAGAGAGCGAAAATCATCCTCTGCCCACCCTGCTATTGCGGCATACAGCTTTGGCGAGAGGCGCAGGGGAATCTGCTTTTTTCCGTTATCCTGCATCAGTAAAGACTACCCGAGTTAACTACAGGCTGAGCGTCCTTATTGCCGCAAAGGACTACGAGAAGATTGGAAACCATTGCCGCCTTGCGTTCCTCGTCAAGATGAACGGTGTTGTTCTGTGAGAGTCTTTCGAGAGCCATTTCAACCATGCCAACTGCGCCGTCAACGATCATCTTTCTTGCATCTATAATAGCTGACGCCTGCTGACGCTGGAGCATTACAGCCGCGATCTCGGTTGCATAAGCAAGATATGTAATTCTGGCATCAACGATCTCTATGCCCGCCTCATCTACTCTATCCTGGATCTCTGCCTTGATACGGGCTGCAACGACCTCACTTGAGCCACGAAGGCTGCCATCATCTGCAACACCGTCACCGGTAGTATCAACGCCGGGAGCAACGTCGTAAGGGTAAAGACGAACTATGTTACGAAGGGATGTATCGCACTGGAGGGAGAGATATTCCTTGTAGTTATCAACATTGAACACAGCCTTTGCAGTATCAACGATCTTCCAGGTTACAGCGATACCGATTTCAACAGGATTGCCGAGGCAGTCGTTTATCTTCTGGCGATTGTTGTTGAGAGTCATAATCTTGAGAGAAAGCTTGTTGTTTGGAACGTTTACGGGGAGCTGAACCTGACCCTCGGCATTAACTATAGGTGCGTGTACGGTATTAACATCACCGCTCTGATTAAGCTTTGTGTTTGCCGCAGGGTTAACCGATGCGCAGAATGGGTTTACAAAGTAAAAGCCCTCGCCCTTAATTGTTCCGATATACTTACCGAAGAGGGTGAGCACCAAAGCTTCCTGTGGTTTGAGAATCTTGAGGCCCATAAATGGTATCCAACCTATACAAAGCCAGATACAACCGATAACAAAGAGCACTATTTTGAACGCATCGCCCTTTTCAAGTCCCGCACCACCTATAGCCATCATAGCAGTGGCAGCAATAAGACCTACAATTGTAAGGATAAGCACAAGCATACCGTTTTGTTTGTTTTGTAAGATTTTTTCTTTCATGTTTTTTCCTCCTAGTTTTTTTGAAGTTTTACTTCTGTTTTTATGATATCATTTTGATATCAGTTTGTCAATGGGTTTTTAAAAAGTTTTCTGTTTTTATTCGCCAAAAAGCCATATTTTTCACTTTTTATCCGCAACAGTATTGACAATTGCTAAAACAGATAGTATAATTGAAATGGATAGTTATATATTTATATAAAATACTGATGACTACAAGGAGTAATACTTATGGTACAAAAGGAAAGTTTCGGCAAAAACAGAAGCCGCGATCCGAAGCCAGAATATGTAGCAAAGGAGCATTGGGGCAAATATACAAATTTTGACAGAATATTCAGAGCGCCCGTGCTGTACTTATTGTTGCCTGTTGTAATTCTGTTTGTTACAGGCTTATTCGAGCGCGCAGCAGATTTAATAAATGCCATTTTAGGCGAGCAGACCTTTAACCAGTATCATATTCTCGGTGTAACCGCCGTTGTTCTCTGGCAATTTGTGGTATGTTGGACAATTTGGAATCCATTGATTGCAAAATTTAAGAAAACCAAAAAGTTCGAGTACCGCTTCTATAACGACATTATGGAAAAGGCACCATCAAGAAGCAAAAAGCTCCCCGTATTCTATAGGGTTCTGACTGCACTTGTTAACCTTGTTCCCACCATAATTATAATCGGTCTTGTAATCGAGTATCCAAAAACAATTTTAATATTCGTGCTGGCGGTAGTATTTACCTTTGTTTCTTACTTCTTGGTTAGATTCTTGGTTCACTATGTACTCCCCTACTTGATTAGCATACCGGTCACCTTCGTTGTCTCGCTTCCTATATTGATCAAGGCCTTCTTCATCTTGATGGCAGCCGTGTTCAGTCTCTTGGTTTATGCAATCAGCGGTGCGTTCAAATGGATTGTTTGCTTTGTAAGAATAATCAAGGCTTTGGTTCTTGCAATATTCACTTTAATAGGCAGACGCTCTCTCAAAGGATTCGAAAAGGTTGGAGAATTATTCAAAAACACCAAAGATAATCTCTCTTCTCAATTTGAAAAAATATCTAAAAAATTCAAGTACAACCCATTGGATAAGATCGAAGCAATCTTTACAGGCATTAAAAACTTTATCTCAAAGGTTACAAACAAGGCTTCAAATCAGTTCGCATACGGCGGCGCAGCTCTCGCGTGTGCGTTTGGAATATATGAGATTACACAGCTTTGTAATATTACTACCGACTCGTATGTTGACTTCCTCATTGGATACGTAGGGTTTACATTTGGTATTACCTTTGGTAAGATTGTGTTTAACATTGTTCGCGCAATTATAGAGCGCAAAGCGCCCGAAGAACCAAGAGTTATCAACGCACGCGCTGTACAGGGCTTTGTATTTTCAAAGTACTTCCCCGATCCTGTATCCTTCAGAGTTCCCGACAATTGCCCAAGATGGCTCAAGAAGATACTCCTTTGGGGTCCTCACCATTATAACTATCGCACAATAGTGCTTGTTAGCGCAAAGGGCAGAGCTGATGATATGAAGCTTGAGTGCATTGAAAAACCCAAGGAGTTTGAAGAATATATCAACAGCAAACAAGCGCAGCCAAAAGAGGTTGCTTTCTACACTGCAAACCAAGAATAAATTTGTAGGAGAAAACGTATGATCAAGGATAAGACTAAAGATCAGAAAATAGATCAAAAGAAAGATAAAAAGAAGGACAAAAGAAAAAACAAGCCCGCCGAAGACACATCTCAGGTTATGTACAACACTAGCGAAACTACAAAAGCTACCGAATCAAGCGACTCTATGAAGAGGACTAGCTTGTTCAAGGCTAATGTTTCGGGATATTCCGCTTGGCGTATGTACCGCATAGTTATTATGATTTTAGGATTTTTGGCTTGCTTTACTTTTCTTGCCTCTTTGTTAAGCGTTTATAAATGGTACATTTACCTCATTCCGTTGTTCGTTACAGCGCTTGTAGCATTGTTTGTTTTTGCATTCGCCAACAAATCCAACTTTATGACCTTTACAAAAAACGCTACTTTCTGTTGCGTGTTTTCTTATATTTTATCTTGGTTGCTTGCCGACAGCTTGGCATCTTTAGATACTATTATAAAAATATGCATCACCGTTGCAGGCGCACTTCTTGCCATTATTTTCTGGGTTATCCAGGAAGAAAAATTCAACAAGGCAAAAGAGAGATGCTATTACTTCTACGATGATATGATAGAGTGCGTTATCTGCGAGGAAATAAAGAGAAAAAGACAGCTTTGGAGCGTTGTCCACGGCATCGTTGACGTTAAAATGGATATGCCTCTCGACGATCACAAGCACCCTGTTAAAAACTCCTTTGCAAACCTTCTCGTAATAATTTTCGGCTTCAGCTTCAGACCCTTGTGGAAGCATAAGTACAAGTACAGAAACATCATCATTTCCCCAACAGGAAAGCCCGAGGACGATATTGTGCTTGTTGACGTCGAAAATCCCGAAGAGGTTATAAGCAACATCAAAAAGCACTACACCATCTACAGCAATACAAAGGAAACCTTTAGTAGAGGTGTTCAGCTTTAATACAAATCTAATCCTTTATTAAAAATAAAAAAGCCGTAAAAACGGCAAAAAAAAGAAAAGCCTCTTGTGGTAGAAAAACATCTATTGCAGGAGGCCTTTTTTGTATTCTTTTTTTAATCTGTTTGGTTGTTTTTCTCGACTGCTATGGCGCTGCTATCATTGAACACGATCTTGTTTACGATAAAGAACACTACCATAGAAACTCCACCGTTGAGCGTGGTTGTTCCGATATTATAAAGCCAGCCATCAACATAGTGTCCGGCAACGGCAACCCAAACGCAGTTAACAGAGTTGACAACACAGGTCACAAGGCAGAATGCAAGGAGATACCACAGCCCCTGACGAAGAATGTTGCCATTTGAGCGGAACACCCACTTGCGCTGAATAAAGAAGTTGATAACCTCGCCAATAACCATGGCTATCATATATGCCGTGAAGTAGGCAAGACCGCCCTGATCTGCGCCATATCCGATTATGTACCACTTAAAATCAATGCCAAGGAGATTTGCGTCAATCCCCGGGAATCCAAAGTCCCTGTTCCCCATAAAGGCAAAGGCAAGGGGCAAAAAGGACAATATCACCCACTTAAATGCCGTTATAAGACAGCTTACCAGAAAGAAAAGTCCGCCCTCTCTGAGCCATACTGCAAGCTTGGGATTCTTTTCTGCAAAGCTCGCCCATAACTGTTTAATTTTTTCCATATTTCCTCCACCGGAGCTTGTTTTTTAATATATTATACCACACAAAGGCGCAAATTGAAATACAAAAAACGCATTTTTTTCACAACCGATGCAGTTTTTAACAAGAGAGGCAGAGCAAAGCATTGGGAAACACTTAAATTTCCGCAGATAATTATGGCTTGGGCGTCTCCTTTTTTATCTCTTTTCCCGCTTCCCTTCTTCTCAGCCTTTTGAGGGCATTTATAAGCTTTGGAGTATTGTACCTCAGGGCAAGGGTTGGCAAAACATTTAAAAAGACATTCACTACGGCAACAGGCAATCCGATGGTTAATGCGCATTCCCATCTGAGTGTAAGCATTGCTAAAAAGCCCAAGGGATATGAGAGTCTATGGGTAAGAACTCCCTTGTTGCACTCAATGATAAACCTTTCTATGTAGTCGGGGTTTTCGGGCTCTTGCAATCTTTTCTTGCTAAATCCCCCAAGACCGCCAAGCTCCCACACCTTATCCTTCCAGAGTCTTACCTTCAGCTTTTTGTATAGATTCTTTTCAAATTCCGACACCCGATACATTGGGTTGTCCACCGCAAACCATCTGTTGGGCATTTTGTTTATAACTATCGCAGCAGCTCCGTCAAGGGCAAATTGCAGTGCAATGCACCATATAACCGACAGTATTACATAATACCAAGATTCCACCTCAAATAAAATATTGAACAAGGATATGATAAACGCAGAGATACCTATAACCGAAAGATAGAGTTTCATTGTTCGTTATATACGAGGGGCTTTTTATAAAAGTCTTCATAGGCCTTCACCCACGCCTCGTAATTCTCCTTTTTCATTTTTTCTGTGGTTTTTGGGCGAGGAAGGCTGTTGTCGGGATATATAGCAGGAAGAATATTTACCGTGTATTCCTGAACGAAAAATCCATCTGCATCCAGAACGTCGCTATCCTCCATTGTAATCAAAATCGGAACCACGGGAACATTGTTTTTAGCCGCCAAGGAAAAGGCGCCGTCCTGCATAGGTCTTGGCTTTCTGTAGTTCCACCACATTCCCTGCTCGGGATAAATAAGGATGGTTTCCCCTCTGTCAAGCAGGGTTTTTGTTGCCGCCATAAATTTTTTCATAGTAGCCATCTGGCTTGACAAGGGTAGAGTGTTGCAATGCTTCATCAATAATCCAAAGGGCTTTGGTGGATTTGTGTAATTTCCCTCGCGGATAACCTTGTAAAGAAGCTTGCCATTCATATAATCGCGCAGTGCCACCCATACGGCGTAGTTGTCGCAGATGCTGAAGTGATTACAGGTCACGATTCTACCACCCTCAACGGCAGTAAAGTTCTCTATACCCTTGACCTCTTTTATGATAAGCTGTCGGTTCTCTATCATTTCGTCAAAGAACATTGAGCCAACCTTGTTTGCAATTTTGTTAAATATCCTGCTTGAGAGCTTTTCGTTAAGGTAGTCCACCTTGTCCGGCATAAGGGGATAGGTTTCCGGGTCATCCTCAACGTCAAGATGCCACAGCTCCTTTTTTTCCAGCTCCGCAATTCTTCGCATAAGCTCTAATTTGTGAGAAGATTTTTCCATTTTTACACCCCCTCCTTCTTGATAAGTCTTTTAGAAAAGGTTTCATCGGATTTTATAATCTTTTTTGCGTGGATAAGAATTTCACTTGCCACAGCATCCTTCTTTGCTCTTTCCTCCGGAGTGAAGCTATCCTTCCTATCCTTTATAAGCTGGTAAAAGGGTGAGCGCGCAGCATACTCCCAGAAAAGCTCCCCATCTATAACGTCGTCGTATTGCCAGGGCTTTTTGTACAGGGCATAGTGAACTATATTTTTCTTTCCCTCGCATTCCTCGGGAATAGGCTCCTTGTTCCAGCCGTTTTTCAAAATAAGGATCTTGCCCTCGCAAAGATAGTTCAAATATGCCTGATCCGGGTCGAGAAGGTCGAAGTCATAATGGCTTATAAGCTCAACAAAGCTCTCCTCTATTTTGCATTTTCTGAACTCATTAAGGTTCATAAGCAGAACTCCCGCGTTTACATACTTGTCCGGATCAACACCAAGTGCCTTTTCTGCATACACCCTGAACTCCGCTGTGCTCTGAACAAATCTCTCGGGCGCAGCCGCCAAAATATTATCTCCCATCTCAGTGTGGTAAAGCTCTGATATATCGCCGAGGACTATAAGATCGCAATCGAGATAAATGATCTTGTCATACTGTGGAAACAGCGAAGCGATAAAGAGTCTGTAGTATGTAACGATAGAAAAATGATAAACGTTTTTGAAGCGAGATTTTATGTCCCCCAGCTCCTCCGAAATATTTACAAAGTCGATAGTAAATCCGGGGCGTTCGTTTTTCTTTACCAGTGCCTCGTTCTGTACCGAGAGGCCTGTGTTCAACACTATAATTCTGTATCTGTAATCCCCGGACGCATTAGCAATTAGAGATGCCACGGCAGTATCCAGATATGGTATATAATTATCATCTGTTGAAAAGAATATTGGAATTTCTCTTGTCATTTCATTCTCCTTTGGCAAGTTTTATTCGATTACACCTTCGATTATAACCGAGGAATCCAAAAAAGCAACCTCCACATAAGAGAGAGACCTCTACTCCTTATTCTACGCCCCGTAGATTTGCCATATATTAACTCTACGATTAGTAGAATAAAAGAAAAAACACCCTGTTTTTTTGTGTAACAAGGCGCCTTTTGTATATAATTATTTACTTTTTTATTTATTTTCTGGTTTTTTGCTTTTTAAGGAACGACCAAAGCACAATGATAACCTGGCCCACAACTCCAATGAGATAAACCAGTGCAACATTGATGCCGAAATACAAAAACGTAATATGAACACTTGAAAGCACAGACCACATAAGAGCCGAAACGATAAGATAATTACGTCTTGGATTGAACCAAATTGTATTAAACACCAGCTTTATAATAAAAACAACAGGAACCGAGTAAACGATGTAAAGCCACTGGAACGTTGTCTTTTGAATTATAAGGGTAGTTAT
Source organism: Eubacteriales bacterium (assembly GCA_045612865.1). Classification (GTDB taxonomy): domain Bacteria; phylum Bacillota; class Clostridia; order Oscillospirales; family CAG-272; genus UBA1740. The sequence goes on along the minus strand of JAZKZW010000060.1, from coordinate 1,349 downwards.
GATAAAGGCTAAAATCGCCACGAAAAATCCAACGCTCTCCGATATGTAAGCAATAACTCTGCGGTTGTATTTGACCTCCTCGGACTTACATTCATTAACGGCGGTTTTCATGTTCTCCGACCTGACAAGAGAATCCAGCGTTACGCCAAACATCGAAGCAATTTCCACAAGCACCGATATATCAGGAGTTGACTCACCGCGCTCCCATTTCGATATGGTTTTATCTGAATAATTTAGCTTTTCACCAAGCTCCGTCTGGGTCATGTTGTTCATTTGACGAAGGGTGGATATATTTTTAGCAATAATATTTTTTATATTTTCCATCGCTCTGCCTCCAAGCAGCTATAAGACATTTTACTGAACAAATTATATCATATCGATGGATAAATGTCAATAAAATATTTTAATTAATATAGCCATCAATGAGCAAAGGGACTTAAAGATTATTTTTAGGCGCATTTATGCGCGAGCCGATCTCGTCAATAAGCTCATCGTTTCCAACCACACTGACCGAGGTTACGTCAAAAGCGTTGTATCTTATCTCCACGTGGTCAAAGGAATTTTTCAGGGAGAGCATAGTTTCTGCTATAAAGCTTCGTTTCTTCGAAACACTCCTCACCTTGTCATAAGGAATCTCCCTTTTTATAATAAACCCGTACTTAATAAAGATCCCGTCATCACGCAGTTCAACGTAGCCAAAAAGGGGTGAAATGAGAAAATACAAGACAAACGCGTCTGTGGGAATCATAATAAGAAAGGCATAGCTGTCTATGGCAGAAATCACGGTAACAGCAGCCAAAAGAATCAGCGTCGGCACCCATATAATCCAAAACAGCTTGTCGATAAGTGGTTTGTAGCGTTTCACCATGAATTTTCCTCCTGCTTCAGTGTGTCTTGCTTATGTGTTACTTGTTATAGCAAAGCTCGCATTTCAGTTGCAACCAAGCCTACATCCACTTAAATTATGTTAAAATGTGGATTTTATTACGGTAGATTTCCGCTTGCTCACTGCTCCTTGCCACAGAAAGAACAAAATTTAGAATCGCCGTCAATCTCTTTTCCGCAATGCTTACAAAACATTGTCTTTCGCATGCCGTCCATAACTGTACTTGTAGTTGCTTCAACTGCCTCACTCATAATTTCCGCGGCATTGCTTGCAATTGCTGTAAGATCCTCTTTGTTTTCTTCCTGGATATATCTTGCGGATCTTGCTTTGAATTTTGCGATTTCGGGACTAAAGCCCATTGTCAATCCCATACCAGCCGCCATCATACCAAATGTGCCTAAAAAGATGCCGATTATAAATTTACTGCTCTCAAAATCGCCAAAGCCGACAAATGCCAAAATCA
>JAZKZW010000059.1:0-39824 GCA_045612865.1 Eubacteriales bacterium | reverse complement strand
TGTTCAGCTTGTCCTTTAAAATAAAATGGAGCGGATTATGGGGATCTCTCCTCGCCATGTGTTTTTTTCAAAACACGCAGGTTCTTCGCTTTCAGTCCCGTCGCATAGTCGCTTTTTGCCTGCGGTTACTCGGCTGCAAATGCTCCTTGCTTTGGGGACTTCGCTTCGTAAAAATCACCGTTTAGGTAATTTTTCCTCGCTCACGTAATCCGCTCCATTTTGTTTTAAAAGACAGTTCGGATTTTCGGGCTGTTTTTGTTTTTATACGCACTTATGGCGGATTAGGGGGATCTCTCCTCGCCATGTGTTTTTTCAAAACACGCGGGTTCTTCGCTTTCAGTCCCGTCGCATAGTCGCTTTTTGCCTGCGGTTACTCGGCTGCAAATGCTCCTTGCTTTGGGGACTTCGCTTCGCAAAAATCACCGTTTAGGTAATTTTTCCTCGCTCACGTAATCCGCTCCATTTTATTTTAAAGGATAAGTTGAGTTTTCGGCTTATTCTTTTTTTATTTTCACTCGTTGGGGCGGATGGAGCTCATCAGCCGTTAGGCTGCATATCATTAACCAAAGGTTGTATATCATAATCACATGAATATTTTTGTTTCTTCTGTCAATAATTTCAGCAACGGGGTTATGCCCTGGGGAAAGGAGAAAGAAAAATGGTACTAACACAGAAAGAAAACACGCTTTTGCAGGATCTGAAGGCTCAGGAGCAGCTCTGCATTGAAAAGTACGGCAAATATGCCGAGGCGGCGCACGACACGCAGCTGAAAAATCTATTCAACCAACTAAAGCAAAACGAGCAAAAGCACCTTGACACAATATGCCAGCTGATGCAGGGTACGGAGGTAACAATGCCCGCGGCTTCACCATCAGCGACACAAAGTAAGGTGCAATGCACACCATCAAACGTAGGCGAAGCAGAAAAGAAAAACGACGCCTATCTCTGCAAGGACGCGCTGTCTATGGAAAAGCACGTTTCGGGAGTTTATAACACAGGAATTTTTGAATTCAAGAGCCCTGTTATGCGTGACACCTTAGCGCATATTCAGAAAGAAGAGCAGAACCACGGCGAGATGCTTTACAGCTATATGGCTTGTAATAATATGTATTGCTGAATCTCTGATTCTCTGCCCTACCGGCGCAAATAAAAAGGAAAAACGACCGTTTTTTGCGGTCGTTTTTTTGATACACAGATGTGAGTGGTTGATTGTTTTTATCCTTTAATCTTTGGTAAATGCCAACTATTCTTGTCAAAATAGCCGTATTTTTTGTTATTTGCAACAAGGAAGATAACCGAGATAACAAAGGCAGCAACCTCCGCGAAGGCAACAGACCACCATATAGAATCTCCGCCGATAATTCCCGGAAGCAGCAGTACGGCAAGAAGCTGGAACACCAATGTTCGGAGGAAGGATATGATTGCCGAGATAAGTCCGTTATTAAGAGCGGTAAAGAATCCCGAGGCAAATATATTTAGTCCTGCGAGGAGGAATGAAGATGCAAAGAGTTTGAATGCCTTTGTTGTAAGCGCTAAAAGCTCGGGGTCGTAACCTACAAAAATTTTGGCTAAAGGATAGGCTAAAACCAAGGCAAGCAAGGTCATCATCATACCTGCCGAGGACATTAAAATTACACTTTTCTTAAAAACATTTTGTAGTTCCCGCCTATTATTTGCACCAAAATTATAGCCAACGATAGGCGCCGCACCGATAATATAACCAATATAAATCGCGATGAAAACAAACTGGACGTACATAATCACGCCGTAAGCCGAAACACCATTTTTGCCAAAATATGCAAGAAGCTGCAGGTTATAAACCATACTGACAACCGAGGTGGAAATATTGCTCATCAGCTCGGATGCACCGTTGGTTACAGCCTTGATAATCGGAGCAAGCTCCAGCTTTGTTGGCACAAGGCGAAGAAGCGAATCGTTCTTTCTGATAAAGTAAATCAAGGGAAGCACACCGCCCACCAGCTGACTAAGGCCCGAAGCAACTGCCGCCCCTGCAACACCCCAACGGAACAGCCCAACGAACAAAGCGTCAAGCACCATATTAGTACAGCCGGCAGCCACGGTAACGATAAATCCGAGCTTTGGCTTCTCTGCCGCAACGAGGAAGTTCTGGAACAGGTTCTGCAGCATAAATGTCACGGTAAAGCCAATAAGAATACTTCCGTAAGTAACACAGTAGCCAATAAGCTCCTCGTCTGCACCAAGAAGATAGGACACAGGGCGAATAAACGCAATACCGATAACCGAAAGAGATACTCCAAGAATAATGGTGAAATAAACCATCATAGTAAAGTAGCGATTCGCCAGCTCGCGATTTCCCTCACCGAGAGTCTTTGCCACAAGAGCCGTGCCACCCGTACCAACCATAAATCCAACGCCACCCAAAATCATAGCGAAGGGAAAAACGATGTTCACCGCCGTAAAAGCATCACTGCCAACAAAATTGGAAATGAAAAATCCGTCAACAACGCCGTAAATTGAGGTAAAAACCATCATAACGATGGACGGCAAAACAAAGCGTATTAACTTTTTATAATCGAAATGATCCGAAAGCTGAATTTGCATAAAATCTCCTGAAATGCCCGAAGCCCGAGCAAAATAACAAACTGTAAAGAGTATAGCCGAAAATGCCATGAAAGTCAATATGCGGGGGTGATATTTTTCATTTTTGTCTCTTGATACCACCTATTTATTGCTTCTTCATACGTATAGTTACAACGAATAATGACGTTTTATTTTCGCTTGACAAATAGTAAGAGATGTGATAGACTTGAATCAACGAAGCATAATTTAAAAAGGAAGTTACATATGGGAAGTTACTTTTCAAATTTACACGTTAATAAGGATACTGCGACACTCAATTCTGTAAAAGAAGCCATCTGCGGTTATTTTTTGAGAGCCGGATATACTGTGGCTGATGTTGCGAGTAGCGATTTTTCCGTTGAATTATATGCGCCGGAAGATAGTAAGTGGATTTCTGTTTATAGTGAGGCTTTTACTCATAATGACGTTATCAAACTGAACAAAACTCTGTCCGCCACCATTGATTCCGAGGTTTTGAGTATCGCCTGCTTCGATAGCGACTATATGTTCTTATACTTGCAAAATACAAAAAGAAAGCTCAATCTCTGGCTGAATATTGGAGAAGCGTATGAAATGAAACCACCCAGACGTAGCAATTTAACTGCCTGGAAAAAGTACATTTCGGACTTTAAATCTTTCGAAGATGCCGCAAAGCAGACCTACGTTTGCACCGAAGATTTCCTCATAGAGGCAGAGAAACATATAGCCTTGCCCTATGCGCAAAGTGCGTGCGAGCATCTCGAAAATAATGAAATAAATTCAGAGAAGCTATATTTTACCGCACCTAAAAAGGAAGACTTAAAACCCACTACATTAAGTATTAGATGGTTTAATCTGAGACCTTGCAATCCTGGCCGGCAGGAAACTTGCTTCGTTGAAAATAACGGTGCAGCGTCCAAGGGAATTCAAATTTTCTTCGTCGGCGACTATGTTAAAAACGATGAAATAACTATGAAAAATGTAAAGTTTACTTATCATAATTCGCACAAAGAGTTGGTGGATGTGCCTATCACCCTTAAAAAGATCCAGATGGATAACGGCGCATTTGCATACTACTGGAAGGATGAAAACTTCAACATACCCAAGGCTGTGTCTTCCGATCTTCCTCCGAGAGTAGCCTTCGAAGAGTCAAGCAATCGAATTTTTGGCATACGATATACCCCCGTTGGTAACGAGCGCAAATTCCTCGATATATGCGTAATCTTTGATCCCCTTGAAAATTCGCATAAAGGTGCTTGCTGGTGGATGGCGTGGGGCTATCACAAGTCAAAGAGGGATTATATAGAATATACTAACCGAGAGGAAAAAGAAAGCGAAAAAATTACCGGAATGACCGCGCACCTTATCGACCCCGATAAATACGACCTAGACTAACAAAAATCAAATGAACAATGTTTAATAAAAAACAGCGCAGGCTATTTCCCAAAAGTAAATGCAAAAGGGAGTAGCTTGCGCCGTTTTTTATGTAAGTTGTTATTTTATGTAGGCTGTTGTTTCATTTAAGTTGTTTTGTGTTGGTTGCTTTTTATGCCTCAGGGCTTCTTTTCATTTTTATATGCTTCACTATAGACACAATCTCAAGTAGGATTATCACCGCATAGTACACATACCAAACAGCAGTATAAACTCCGCCACCTATAAAAATTGCCACCGGAATTCCAAGGAAAACAATCAATGCAAAAATGATATTAAATGCGGGAAAAATCTTCTTAATAGTCGCCAGCTCGATAGAGTGCAAGGCATCAAGAACATAGAACACCATACTGATGAGAGAAAAAATCATAGAGTACACCCAAAAAGCAAATGATGGAGGCATACCCATATAGTCATCGGGGAGTTCTTTGAAGCCGAAAGCGATAGTAGCCGCTAAAAATCCAAGGCTTACCAGACTGATGAGAACAGCAATAACACCATTAGTTTTGTTAATGTACTTTTTCACAACTTCCCTCCCGTTTTATCTTTTCAGGTTACAGCAAATGGTGATAATAATAGCAATATACGCCCAAAAAGTAAATATAAGTTTACGAAAATCAGGATTTTTTGCGTTTTTCAGCAATCATTCTTTTACACTTATCCCAAGAACCTGTGACAAAAGCATCTTTATAAAGCTTGATAGCCAGATTAAACTTAAAGAAAATAATTACGCTGTCATCCCTCTCTTTTATTCTCTTGATGTCAACATATCGGTATTTATAAACCGAGTTATGATCGGTAACGGTTATTTCATCGTCACCAAAATCCGTGCTCCTGATCCACTCTGTAACACCGTATATTTTGGAATCCATCTTATATCTCTTGGAGTAAAGAACCGCAGGCTGAAGGAATATACAATACAAAGCAAACAAGCAAATAACTATGGCAGCCAAACTGAAAATGTGATAGATGGGAAAACGCATAAAATAAACAGCACATGCCACTTCGCAAACAGCAACAAGCACGAGCGAAATCAAGCGAACAGTATATGACCCGCCATTTTTATAATACTCTTTAGCCCAGCTTTTCATAAGATCTTTTGTAATCTTGTATTCGTTTTTCATACTTTTACTCCTTTTTGGATAATTATATACACAACCTATTATACCATAACCAAAACAGAATTTCAACGAAAATATATAAAACTTTTTTGTTAAAAAGAAAGGGCGCAGGCTATTTCCCAAGAGTGAGTGCAAAAGGGAGTAGCTTGCGCCTATACCATTCTATAGTAATCAATATTATTTTATATTAATTGAACTTTTGCGGGACAGCAATTTTTTACACTCTTCCCAAGATCCTGTGACAAAAGCTTTCTTATACAGTCTGAGTTCGAGGCCGCTCTTTAAGAAAATAATTACCACTTTTCTTTTTTCTTTTACTCTTTTGATAGTGGAATATTCAAACTTCAAAACAGATGTGTGATCATAAACGGTTATTTCAGACTCTGTAAGCTCGATTGAACGCTTCCACTTTCTAACGCAGTAGTTTTTAGAACAGGTCTTATAGTGGTTGTGCTGGTGATTTGGGTCATTGGGGTTGGCATACACGATTCGTGGGGCAACCGGAACGTATAAAAAGCAGAGCAAGACCCACGTATGACACACGACATAATACACCAAAGTAATCGTCTCGTAAGCCGCTTTATGCCCTATGTAATAATCAAGTTGACAGGGTAACAAAATTAAAAGAATCGCTTCACAACATAAGCAAATAAATAAAGCAGTTTTTCCAGCGCTATTAAACCACCATCCATTTTCCCAGGATCTTATTAATCTTTTTGTAATCGTATATTCATTTTTCATACTTTTTACCTCACTTCTTTGTTTCATAAGGAAATACGTTTATCTAGATATAGGTTACTTTATTTTAACACGGCTTTTTTGGGATATCAACTTCTTGCACTCATCCCACGAGCCGCTAACAAAAGCATCCTTATGTATTATGATTTCTGTACCGCTCTTTAAGAAAATATGTACCACGTTTCCTCTTACTTTCACCCTTCTGATGGTACGATATTGATACTTAAAAATGGATCTATGATCTTTAACGATTATTTCACCATCTGTAAGCTCGATTGAACGTTGCCAACTTTCAACGCTATAGTTTTTACGAAGGATGTTATATTTGAGGGCATATCTCATTCTGGGGATAAATACCATCAATAAAACAAAGAGTAGTGCTTCTATATGAAAAGCACCAAAAAACACAGGAAACCATGGAGCTAAAATCTTGCTAACTCTCATGAAATAGGCTAAATGGACAAATAGATATGGAAAAATAATAGCAACTGCCATCCAAAAGCATGTAAAGAGCAACGTAAACATATTGTCAGCGCTGTTAAAGTACCATCCCTTTGCCCAGGATTTCATCAGTTTTTTTGTAATCGTATATTCGTTTTTCATACTTTTACCTCACTTTTTGGTTTTTGCAAGAGAAAAATGTTTATCTCCCTGGCTCAATTATAGCACACGAGGCTTTTTATGTCAAGCGTTAACAAAAGAATTGATTGGTTAAAAGGAATACAACCTATGGTTGATGATATACTATTGCTACGCAATAAATAAAAAAAGCAACCCTTACAGGTTGCTTTTTTGGAGGCGACACCCAGATTTGAACTGGGGGTAGAGGTGTTGCAGACCTTTGCCTTACCACTTGGCCATGTCGCCGTTATTTACAAAACACGATTTCCATCACGCTATAATATTATAACAGAGGTTTTTTGTTTTGTCAAGGGGATTTTTGGTATTATTTCAAAAAACTTTTCTCTTTTTAAAAATCGGGGCATTTGTACATTATATGCGCTGGGACACAGGACGATGATATTAAAATTTCAGCAGTCAAAAAGGCGGCTTGCCTTTATTGTATATCATCACACTCTGGTGTGTATACGTAATAGAACCGATCCTCGTGATCGGTTTTTGATCTTTAAAAGGTAAAATGCAGTTAATGTGCTAAAATGTGCGATGTTTACTTATATCTTTTTGGGTTATCTGTTTCTCCGAGTAAATAATCAATGCTTGTGTTGTAGAATCTGGATAACTTAATGAGAATAGTTGTAGGTATATCATTTTCGCCTGTTTCGTATTTTGAATATCCGGTTTGTGACATTCCAAGCATTTTTGCAATTTGGGTTTGGTTCATATCCCTGTCTTCTCTTAAATCTCTTATCCTGTTGTATTTCATAAAAACCCCCTGCGTCATTATTACATATTAGATTATAAAATAATCTGTTTCAGGGTATTGACTTTTAACCTAAATCAGGTTATAATTGACTTAATAGTTATAAATTCTGCTGTTTTATACATTGTTTTAACTATTCATGAGGGAATAAAAAAAGATCGAAGTAATAGTAATCAGGATTCTTCCACATCTATTTTGCTGCCGTTTTACTTTTTTTGTAAATATTAAAAAATATTTAATTTCCCCCCTAATTTATTGACACCTACCAAATATTGAGATATAATATATATGAAAAGATTTATTTTTATATGCAAATACCCCGACACATCTATTAATTTAAAAGGAGAAACAACTATGAAAAAGATTATCAGTATTATTGTATTGGTTTGCGTTATGGCACTTTCTCTTACTTCGTGCGATATGGTGATGGATGTCATAAACAAGGTTACAGGCAAGGAGCCCACCGAGCAGAAAGAGCCCTATGACCCAAACAAAGAGGTGTTTGACGGCGCGCTTAAGCTTATTGAAGATGGAAATATCGAGGAAGCTTACGACATACTCAAGGGACTTAAGGGTTATGAGCCCGCCGAGGCAGAGCTGGAAAAATTCTATTTTGTTCCCGTAAGCTTTAATTACACATCTGAGGGTGTTTCTATCCTTTCCTATGACATTGAATATAACGAAAGAGACCTTCTCTCCAAGCTCACGACCAACCAGGAAGGAAGAGTCTATGTCTGGGAGTTTACATACGACGACAACGGCAATATGATTCGTTCTGAAACAAGAGATTTCTTTGGAGTTTTACAAGCTTCAATGACCCAAGTATTTGACGAAAACAATAACATTGTCGAGGCGGTTGGAGAATATGAAGACGGACGCGTTGAATACGAGGAATATACCTACAACTCTGACGGAAAGCTTATCAATTACGTTTACACAGATTATAAAGGTATAACCACTACTATAGAATACACATATAGCGCTGATGGCGAGCACGTTATAAAAGAGTATCTCAAAACCTATGGCAGAATACAGACCACCACCAGAGTTTACGATACAGAGGGCAAGATCCTAGAGGAAACTATCAGCGTTCCCGGACAGACTATAGTTATATTTACAAAATACACATACAACGAAAATGGCATTATTTCTAAAAAGACCGTTTCAGGACACTATAAAGATGACGAGGTTTTGACCGAGGTTTATACATACGATGCAAACGGCAACCTTAAAGATTCCCAGGTAAAAACCACCACTGACAACACATATCGCTCATATACCTACAACGAGGATAACCAGTGTACAACAATGTCGGTTTCTACCGCAAAGGGCAGATATAACATAACATACACTTATGACGAATATGGCTCAATCGTTAAGCTGGAAGAGGTTTTCAGAGGCGAAACCGTCGGCTCTATGGAAGTGGAATGGAAGATGGTATATTTTGCAAACGGTTTGCCAAAGCAGACGCAGGACATCGTTGATTCTGTTGACAAAGCTTTGAAGCTTGAATGATAACAACCACCAAAAAGCAGATAAATGACAACTTTGGTTTATATTTTAGCATTATTTCTTGAAAGGAGAGCAAATAAATGAAAAAGATTATCAGTATTATTGCTTTGGTTTGTGTGATGGCACTTTTGCTTACCTCCTGCGATATATTAGGTGGTTTATTTGACCCAAACAAAAAGGATTACAACTATGCCCTTGAGCTTATTGAAAAGGGAAAATATGAGGAGGCTTACGAAGCTCTCAAAAAGCTGGAGGGCTATGCACCTGCAGAGGCGGAGCTTGAGAACTTCTACGTTATCCCTATTGGTTATATTCAAAAGCCAAAGAACAATCCTAATAACAAGATTACTTACGAGGCGGAATATAACGACAAAAACCTTGTTACCAAGATTACACATACCACCCCCAGCCAATCTATTACTGACAGCTTTTCCTACGACTCAAAGGGAAACGTAACACGCCATATGTATGAATTGGCAATCGGAAGCTACAACGAGCTGAAGGTTACGGAAAACACATTTGACTCAAATAATAAGCTTGTAAAGTCCGTTATAACACCTACACGCGGAGGCACAGATACCGAGGAATATGAATACGACTCCAAGGGCAATGTAACAAAGATTACCTACACCACCAACACAAGCACCACCAGCGCAACAAGCTATACCGAGTACACCTACGATGCCAAGGGCAACCTTATAAAGGAAGTGATAACAAGCTCCACCGGCTTCAAGATAATAACCGAAAACACTTATGACGCAAATGGCAGACTTACAAAAGAGGTTATCACCGACCAACAGATAGAGCAAGAACGTACCGCCGAATATAGCTACAATGCTGACGGCAAGATTGCAGAAGAAAGACATTCAACCGTTACTGCTCCGGGTCCTTATCATCCAGGTGGCGGAGTTAACTACAAAATCACCTATTCCTACGATGAAAACGGCAACCTCACAAAGAGATCTAATATCTATGACACAAGCACAATAGACACCCTCTACACATACAACAAGGCAAATCAGCCCACAAAGGTAGAGGTGGTATATAGCTACGGAACTACCAACACATACGAGCTTGAATATGACAAGTATGGTGCTGTATCAAAGATGAACACTACCCTGGACTTTGACGTTGAGATAGAGTGGAAGCTGGCTTACTATCCTAACGGTGTTCCTGAAAACATCGCAGAGCTTATCGACACAGTTTCTCATTACTTCAATGATTTGAAAGTTCCTCATTTTACACGATAATACCATATTTTTGACAACTTAAATTTATATTCTCATATTAAAACAATAAAAGGAGAGTAACAAATGAAAAAGATTATCAGTATTATCGCACTAGTTTTTGTACTCGCACTTTCGCTCACTTCATGTGATATGGTACTTGATATGGTAGGTGGCTTGACTGACCCTAACAAGCAGGAGTATAACAATGCGCTTAAGCTCATTGAGGAAAAGAAGTACGAAGAAGCTTATGATGCTCTCAAAAAGCTGGAGGGCTATGAGCCTGCGGAAAAGGAGCTTGAAAACTTCCACTTTGTTCCTGTAAGCTTTAAGATAGTTGATTGTAAAAACAACACTGTTGAGATAAGCTACGAAGGAGAATACGACGGTAATCTTCTTATGGAAGTTTCGACCACAATTTACTCCTCCGATAGCCATAGCACCATCTCGAAAACAGAGTGCTCCTATGACTCTATGGGTAACTGGATTTACGGAGTTCGCAAACTCAACGGCGGAACTCAATATACAATAACTCAAACATTTGACGAAAATAACAGATTGGTAAAATCTCTTGAATGTGATTCTTTCGGACATACTACAACAACAGAATATACCTATAATTCAGAGGGATACGTAATAAAAGAGGTTCAAACAAAAGAAACCACTTATACAAACTATGTAACAACCATCACAGAGTACACCTATGATTCCAATGGTAATCTTACTAAGGAAGTTGTTGACAATGGCACCACCAGTGATGAAACTACATACACCTATGACTCCAACGGTAATCTCACAAAGATATTAACTCCCGAGGGAGAGATTACAGAATACACCTACGACTCTAATGGTAATCTTGTAAAAGAAACAAATGTTGAACGTTCTATTACATATTCCTATGATTCAAATGGTAATATAACAAAAGCGGTTTACACATACTCTGAAGATACTACAACCTTAAAATATACATATGACGAAAACGGTCATATTACCAAGCTGGAAGCCGAAGATGAAGAGGGTGTTTTAACATTTGAATGTGATAAATATGGTAACATTACAAAAATGGTGCTCCCAGAAGAGAATCACGGAATGATTACAGTAGAATGGAAGCTGGCATATTACCCCTATGGTATTCCCGGAATAGTCGAGCAGTTCTGCGAAGTTGTTAATCAGTATCTTGATATGTTCGGCAAGTTGATTATGTAATTAACAACTTATACTTGCATTTCGCCCCTGTGAAAGCAGGGGCTTTGTTTTTTGTTTTTGGATTGTTTATAGGCAATAAGCGCTCATTGCTTACGGTGTGGAAATAATATACGATAATTTTATCAAATTATTAAGAAATATTTTATTATTTAGATGGTGTTGACTTTTGTTGAAAAAAGGTATATAATATACGTATAGAGAGTATTTTTTTGTTAATTATGACAAATTTTGCCTCTAATACAAAAAGGAGAGTAACAAATGAAAAAGATTATCAGTATTATCGCACTAGTTTTTGTACTTGCATTTTCACTTACATCTTGTGATGGCTTGCTTGACACAGTGGCTGGCTTAGTTGACCCAAACAAAAAGGAATACAACAATGCGCTTGAGCTCATTGAAGAAAAGAAGTATGAGGAAGCTTATGACATTCTCAAGGGACTTGAGGGTTATGAGCCTGCAGAAAAGGAGCTTGAAAACTTCTACTCTGTTCCCGTATATTTTGACACCACCGTTAACCATGTATCCTACCTTACCTATGATATTGAGTATAACGAAAAGGAGCTTATCTCCACATTTACCATAATAACTAACAGTCAAACAATGGTGATGGAGTTTACATACGACTCTAACAATAATGCCACAAAATGCGTTATTAAAGATGGTTCAGGAAAAGTAACCAGCACAATAGATCAGACCTTTAACTCAAAAAATCAGATGACATCATCTATTGCAAAGGACACAAAGGGCAAGGTTACCGAGAGCATTACCTACACCTATGATTCAAATGGTAATTTGAAAAAGACCGTTTCTGATAGTTTAGGCACAAAGATAACTGTTGAATACAAATACAACTCTGATGGAAACGTTACAAAAGAGACTACAACCTCCGGCGCAGGTGTGGTGACAACAGAATATACATATAACAATGATGGCAAGCTTACTAAAAAGACTGTGAAGGTGACCTACAGTGGTATAGATGCAGGAACTGAAAACCATACATATGTATATGACACCAAAGGAAACCTTAAAAAGGCAACCAGCACCACTTCTTCCGGTACAACTACAAGAACATATACATACAATGACCAGAACCAGTGCACAAAGCTTGTTTTGGCATCAACATACACCACTGAAACCATACACTACACCTACGACAAATACGGTAACATAGTAGAGATGACCGAAAATATCAACTACAACACCGCTTCTATAGAAGTAGAATGGAAGCTCATTTACTTCAAGGGTGATCTGCCACAGCAGACACAGGAGATTATCAAGAATATCGACGACGCTCTTATGCTCAAATAATTTAAGAGCAAAGAAATAACAGGGATTTATATTTTACAAAGAAATATAAAAAAACAACAAAAGGAGAAAAAAATGAAAAAGATTATTAGCATTATTGTATTGGTTTTCGTACTTGCGATTTCGCTTACATCCTGTGATGCAATACTTGATATGGTAAGTGGCGTAGCAGGCGGCACAGGTAGCATCGCTCAAAAACAGCAATATGAACAGGCATTAAAGCATATAGAAGACGAAAAGTATGAAGAAGCTTATGAAATTCTCAAGGGGCTTGAGGGCTATGAGCCTGCAGAAAAGGAGCTTGAAAACTTCTACTTTGTTCCCACAAGCTTTGCTGTTGTTCAAAATGACATTGCTGCAATGGAAATTGAGGGAGATTACGATGGTAGCCTTCTTATGCAGCTTTCTATATCACAAAGCAGTGGTTACTATAGTCATACTATGAAAATAGAATGTTCCTATGACTCTGCAGGCAACTGGATTTCCGGAGTTGCGACATCAGATGGCGAATCTTCTACAATAACTAACACATATGACAAAAACAACAGACTTATAGAAACAGTTGAAGACGGTTCAACAACAACAAAATATACCTACAATTCAAAGGGATACTTAACAAAGAAGGTTGTAACATCCGACAACTCAACAACTACCACAAAGTACACTTATGACTCCGATGGTAACCTTACCAAAGAAGTTGTTAACTCTGGTTCATCCAGCCATGAAACTACATACACCTATGACTCCGACGGAAATCTTGTAAAAATAGTATCTCCCAAAGATATTACAGAATACTCCTACGACTCCAAGGGAAATCTTATAAAAGAAGTATATTCTCATGGATCCTACGAACACGAAGAAAAAACATATTCCTATGATAAGAACGGTAACATAACAAAAATAACTTGCACAGAATATGGTGATACCTTCACCTTAAAGTACACTTACGATGATGATGGTCATATTACCAAGATGGAAGCCGTAGATGAAGTGGGCGTTTTAACATTTGAATGTGATAAGTATGGCAATATTACAAAAATGAACTTCCCTGAAGAGTATGGGATGACAGTCACAGCAGAGTGGAAGCTGGTATATTACCCTAACGGCATGCCCGAAATAGTTGAGATGTACCTTGAAATAGTTAATCAAATTTTCGACATTTACGGCGATATGTTTATGTAATTAACTACTTCTATCTATATTTTGCCCCTGTTTTATGCAGGGGCTTTGTTTTTTTGTTGGGCATTTTTTGATTTCAATAATTTACAATATGTTCCCTTTTTCATCTTATAATTGTCGTAATTTGTATATTTTTCAGATAATGTATTGACTTTTACCATAATTAGGTGTAGAATGTAAGTAGCATTTGTTTATTTTGTATAAATGCTTTATTTTCTATTCATCATAAACGGAGGTAATTTATGGAGAATATGACAGAAAAAAACATCATTGAAAAAAGTGGGGAACTTAAATTAAACATCCCTGTTGTTTTCACAAAGGAAGAAAAAGATTCCGATGTTAAAAAAATCATTTGCGACATTTGCGGACATGCTAACCCCGCTCACGCAGCTATGTGCAAAATGTGCAGTAATTACTTGAAAGGAGACAAGTGATGTCGAATAACAACACAGAAAACAGACCGTTTGATACTCTACTGTCAAACATACTCAAAGAAAAGGTAGATATTAATACTCTGGACGCGAGAAAGAAGCTCCATAGAGATGCATTTTTAGCAGCAATTGTAGAACGTCCCATTTTGTTATCCAGAATTAAGAACAATCAGGCAGGTGAACTCTTAGAATTTGCAATTGAAGAAAACTACAAGTACTTTGTTCATTTATCCAGAGCACAATATACCGACGAGCTTGCTCAAAGATATATGTGGGGCAGACTTAATGATGTTGACAAGCAGGATGCGAAAGCAGCTAATGTTAACTCTCCCACAAAGATTATCGTTCAAAAGAGCGGTAGCAACAAGGTTCTGTTAACACTTGCACACGTAACTCCTGACGGAGAAGAATTATCATACTTTGATAACGAGCTTAATCTTCCCTTGTCTCTCAAATCCAACATTAGACTTGTTTTGAAAATAAACAATGCTATAAAGCTTATAGACAAGCTGGATACACATATCACACATCTTGGCGAAAAACGCATTAAGGTTACAATCACAGACCTTGTTCTCAGCCATTTCAGAAGCTATCTTTCTAAGTACATTGCTCAAAACAATTTGGGCTACTACAAGCTTATAACTGTACTGGATGAAGTAGCTGAAGGATTCAAGAATAAGATGAATGAAATCCTCGGTGAATATGGAATCGTTGTTAACGAATTTATGATCAAGAAGATAGCTATTCCAACATACATACAGACAGAAATTGAAAACCTCGATTTCAACCTAAGACAAAGAAGAATTAAACTTGAGGAAGAAGCAAAGCTTGCACAGCTTTCACTCAGCAATTATGAAGCTAAACTCGCTATCCAGAGCAAATATCCTGTTGCTGACATGCCTCTTACAGAGTATGAAAAGGACGAGGCTCTTGCAAGATATCTTGAAAAGAACGGCGTTGTTAAGTCTAAGAATGTTGATCACTCTATCAAGCTGGCCGGAACCACAGAAGTTCGCGACTCCATTATAGAGAAAAAGCGCGATAATATGCCCGATGATCCAGCTCCTGTCAACCTCTTCAGACGTGTATTCTGTATCGCAACCGGCGCTGCTTTGTTGATTTCTGTCTTGTTGCCAGGTGCAGCTAGATTCATCGCTCTCGGCGTAGTATTCGGTGTTGCCGGAACGATTGCAGCATTCAATACCGAAAAGTTTAAGAACCCAGAAGTGAAAAACAATTCTAACGAGGAGGCAAACCATGAGTGAGTATAAGTACGAAGGCGCAGAACTTCCTGAAGCTCCAAGCCCAAAATTACAGCTTACCCAATTAGGTAAGATTATTTTAGCTATATCTCTTATCATTTCTATCACATTTATCACTATAGGTATAGTTGTTGCTGTCAAGAACAGTAAAGATGATGAACATGTACCAGCAGGCACTCAATATGAAAGCTTGTATCTGAATTCCACTAAAAATGTTTACGCGGATAGATATTCATACAAAACCTATAGCTTCACTCCTAGTCAATCAGGATATTATACTATAAACCTTGAGGGACTTCAGCTTACAAATGTAGAAACTCGCTATGGTTCTTCAGTTGAATATGAATCAGTTTACAACTCATACTATGACTATTCATATGAGGTATATTTGAGTGGAGGGGCAACCTACACTATTGAAGTATATAAAAACACATCTTACTCAACCAGCAGCTATATACTTATTGAACGTTAACAATTGATATTTTGAGTTTACATTTAGCCCCTGTTTTATGCAGGGGCTTTGTTTTTTTGTTGGGTGGGATTTCGTTGTTTTTTATGGAATATGCGCCTATGCAACCTGCGGTTGCGGGCTTTGTAAAGGAATATACTCTTGATTTTCCGGCAAAAAGGAGGTATAATGTAACTGTAAAGAAGCTTCGGCTACAAAAGGAGAATAAATATGAAGGATATTGCGACAAGGCTCAAGGAGCTGAGAATAAATAGCGAACTCTCGCAGGAGAAGCTGGCAGAGCAGCTTTTGGTTTCACGCCAGGCGGTTTCAAAATGGGAAAACGGAGAGGCTATGCCCGATATAGAAAATATGATTGCTTTGGCAAAGCTATACGGCATATCTCTTGACAAGCTGGTTGGACTGGAGACTGATGAAAGCGACGCTTGTGATAGCGAAAATGCAGACGCAGGTATTAATGAAAATGCAGACGCTGATATGAGCGAAAATGCTACAGATGATACCAATGTGGGTGGCAACACCGATGATAGCGGCAGCACCAACAGCTTTGAGGAAGCGGAAACGATTGTGGAGGACAAAGAGGACAAAAACAACTTCCATATCCACATCAACAAGGGTGGCAAAAAGGTCAACATCACCTTTGACGGACTAGAAAATATGGGTAAGGACTTTGAAGACCTCGAGGATCTCGATGAGTTATTTGAAGATTTTGACGAGGATGACGATGACCTTGATGAGGAGGACGAGGAGGTTAACATCAATCTCAACCTTGGTGGTATAAACATTGACGACAACGGAATCAACATCGGCAACGGCAAAATCAAGGTTGGTGAGAACGGTATTAACATCGGTAACGGAAAGATAAAAATCGGTAGCGATGGAATTGTTATCGGCGATGAGGAATCTGAAAAAAAGTCCACCCTAGCTCGTATTCTTAATGCCGTTCCCTACGCTATAATTGCTACTATTGCATTTTTCCTACTCGGAGCATTTCTTAACGCCTGGAGCGTTGCCTGGATTTTGTTCTGCACAATTCCCGTTTATTACAGCATAGTTGAGTGTATCAAAAAGCGCAGATTTACCCCCTTTGCTTATCCCGTTTTTGCGACTTGTGTTTTCCTGTTTATAGGAATGCAGTTTAGCATCTGGCATCCCAGCTGGGTTATTTTTCTTACAATTCCCGTGTACTATCCTATCGCTTATGAAATAGATAAAGCGCTTAAAAAAGCTAAAAAATAATCTGTTTTGACAATTTTTATTTACATAAACACGACTTTTTCACACCTCTTGTCTTTTACGGCGAGAGGTATTTTTTTTGTAGGTGCGACCCATTTTTTTGACAAGGGGAGATTTTTTATTTCAATATTGAAAAATTTGTCGGGTTATGGTATAATTTTTATCAGAGATTTTTTGAGGTTTAATTATGTAACCTAATTTTCTGTTTTTACTATTCTATTAATGTGTTAATGCAAAAATCTTCGGGCTATTTTGCGCTGTGGTATGATGCTGATTTTTTAGGAGGCTATATGGGCAAGGGACATAATGAGGAAAACAGAAAAACTAAATATTTTGGAACTGACGGCTTTCGTGGCGAGTTTGGGCGCGAGCTGACGGTAAGACACGCTTATATTATTGGAAAATTTCTCGGCGAGAGCTTATGCCGTCGGGGGTTTACCGGGCGTATTCTTATCGGCAGGGATACAAGGCTCTCTTCCCCGCTGCTTGAGGCGGCTTTGGCTTTCGGAATAGAGATGGGCGGTGGCGAGGCATTTTTGGCAGGTATTATTACTACGCCCGGTCTGGCTTTTGCGACAAAAAATGGCAAATTCAACTGGGGAGTTATGATCACCGCTTCCCACAATCCATATACCGACAACGGAATCAAGCTCTTTGACGCTTCGGGCAGAAAGGCTGATGATGAGATTATAGCAGAGCTTGAAAATTATATTGAAAATGAGCTTCTTGGCGAATTTACGGTTAGCGAATTTCCCCACCTTGGAAGGGCTTATCCCGAGGCAAAAGAGGCTTATATCAACTACCTGACAGAGGGGAAAATCGGCTCACTGTCGCATCTGAAAATCGGTCTTGATACTGCCAACGGTGCTGCCGCGGAGATTGCACCCGAGGTTTTTGGGCTACTTGGGGCAGAGGTACACAGAATAGGCGGCGAGCCTGACGGAAGGAACATAAATGCAGGTGTGGGCTCAACTCATCCAGAGGCTTTGGCACGATTTGTGACCGAGTGGAGGCTGGATTTTGGCTTTGCCTTTGACGGAGATGGCGACAGGTGCATTGCCATTGGTAGTGACGGAAAAATTATCGATGGCGACGGCGAGATGTTCATTCTTGCACGAGCAATGATGGAGCGCGATGAGCTGAAATCGGGCAAGGTCGTGGTAACGGTGATGAGTAACAGCGGGCTTATAAATTCCCTGAAGAAAATCGGCATTGAGACCGAGGTAACATCGGTTGGCGACCGCTTTGTCAGCGAGAAAATGCGTGAGGGCGGATACACTCTAGGCGGTGAGCAATCGGGCCACATAATCATTAGCAATGCCGAGGGCGGCGACGGAATTTTTACGGCCATAAGCCTTGCTGCGGAAATGGTGGGTAAGGGTATTTTTTCCACCGAGGCTTTAGAGGGACTTGAAATTTATCCACAGCTTACAAGCAACGTCAAGGTGCGTGACAAGAGGGCTCTTATGGAGGACGCGAGGGTTGCTACTATGATAACAGAGATCTCGGATGAGATTGGTGAGCGAGGCAGAATACTTCTCCGCCCAAGCGGAACAGAAAACCTCGTTAGAGTTATGATTGAACACAAAAACCTTGATAAATGTAAACTATACTTAGAAAAAGTCCTTGATTTTTTAGAGAAATGGAAGATTGATAATGAAAGATAAAATCAGAGCTACGGATTTATTCGGCAACATTCCTGATGTTTTGTCTCCCCTGTTTTCGGAGGTAGATTTCCCCTTTGAGGCGATAGGCGACTTAAGACATTTTATAACGAAGCTGGTCAATAACCCACCAGAGAGCTTCAAAAGTTTTACCGATGGAGTTATCGTTGGCGAGGGCGTTATAATCGAGGACGGAGCAACCATAGTGCCTCCCGCAGTTATCTGTGACGGAGCCGAAATCAGGCAGGGCGCTTACATCAGGGGCTACGCATTTATCGGCGAGGGGGCTGTGGTTGGTCACTGCACAGAGGTGAAGGACTCCATATTTATGCCCTATGCAAAGGCGCCGCACTTTAACTATGTTGGCAACTCAATTCTCGGCTACGGGGCGCACCTTGGGGCAGGGGTGATACTCTCAAACCTGAAGGCAGATAAATCGGATATTGTTATCCACGGCGAGGAGGACTTCCCTACAGGTATGCGAAAGCTTGGGGCTATGGTTGGTGACGGGGCTGAGATCGGCTGCAACGCTGTGCTTAATCCCGGGGCTGTTATTGGCAGGGGGGCTGTTGTTTATCCCATGGTAAGCTTTCGCGGAGTTTTGCCCGAGGGGCATATTGCAAAGAGCGCCGATAAAATTATTAAAGCTACACGCTAAATTCGGCAAAACCACAAGCCAAAGCCTACACGGCAAAAAGCATAAAAAAATAAGAAGCACACAGGACTTTGATTTTCGGTCGCGGTCGGGGTGCTTCTTTTTTAATTTAGTTTTGTTAAGGCCCACGCCTTAAATTGCTTTTGCTTATTCCTTCGCTTTAAGAATGGAGATAAGGTTCAGTCTGTCAATAGATATTGTGGAGGCGATTGCAGATACTACAACAATTGCCAGGGATATGATAATATCTATAATTGCTATGGTGGGATAGAAATCTATGGCTCTGATACCGTAGAAGTTACCCTGAACTACCACAGCCAGAGAGTTTAGGAATACCTGGTCGGCAACATAAGCTCCAATCTGCATTCCAAAGTAGGTTACAATCATAATTCCCACACCGATAACCAAGCTCTGGGAAATGAATATCTTACTAATATCGCGCTTGATACCACCCATAGCCTTTATAACACCGATTTCATAGATGTTGGAGTGAATACTCTTGATACCAAAGTTGATAAGGAAGAATACGCAGGCTACGAGAATAAATATCATGGTGATGTAGAAGAATTTTTCAAAGATATTAATGCAACGCTCGATGAAATACACATTTCCTACCTTACCGGAGAAGATGCTGAAGTCCAGATCTGTCATAAGGTCGGTTACCTCTCTTGCTGCATTAATATCATCAAGGTACACAGAATAGGTCTGGGTCTCAAACTTCATAAACTCCTTATAGGTATTTGCGTTCATATAAAGAAGGTTCTGGCTGCCTACAATTCCCTTTATGGTTACGCGCTCGGAGTTTACGATCTTCTTTGATGATGCGTTTTCATATTCTGCAAGTGTTATCTCTACAGGCTCCAGGGTTTTGTTTACCTCTGCGGCATCTGCCGAGGAGTACTCTGTTTTGAACAATGCGTTGTAAACATTGAAGCCCATTATAACCTCACCGTCAGCAAGATCGTATTTATCGGTTATAGCAACGGTATAGGAATAGCTTGAGCTCTTTTTGCTCTCGCTGATAATAGCGAACAGCGATGCCTGCATTCCCTCCTGCTTTCCAAAGCTATTTTTGTTTATCGCGTTGTTATATTTATACTCTTTGAGCGCCGCCTCAAAATTCTCGGAGAAGTTGTATCCCAAATTATAGCGCTCCGAAAGATCTGCGGTAAATTCGATGTAGAGCGGGTTGGTCTCCAGATCCTCAATGTTAGAATCTATCGAGAGGTTAGAGAGAACGTTCTTGATCTCTTCATGCTCCTCCTCATAATTTGTGTTAATGATAGCATTGATATTGGTGGTGAGCACGATTGAGCTTCCAACATATCTCTCGCCAAGGAGGGACTGGTAAATTTCTAATTTATCTTCTCCGGCGGCAAGCCTTGCTGCAAGAGCTTTGTTTCTGGCGATCATACTGTCGGCAACATAGTCGGTAATAACAATACCATACTCCTTGTCATATATGTTACCTGCCAGCACCTCAAGCTTATCAAAGCCAAGCATTCTTGCGGCATATTCGGGCGTTGTGTTAAGAGTTCCAACTGTTATAGCCGAGTAGTATCCTATAGTATTGCTTGCAGCTACTACGGTGCTTTCATTTCCTGCCTTGCCGGTGTACATATACTCGGTATAGAGTCTGTACATATTGCCGTCATAAGCCGCATCAAGCTCCTGTAGCTTCTCATCTGTCAGGGTTCCGACATATTTGTTTGTAGAGGAATTTAATGTAACGGCCTGAACGATAACGCCATAGGAATCTGAATTTTCAAGGGTTGTCAGGATCGCATCTGTTGTATCATAGATGGTAAGCGCCTGTACGATATAGAAAATAGAGAGAATAACTGCGGCAAGAAGAACGGTTGTCACCTTTGACATAAACTTACGCTTGAAGAATATGGAGAAGAGCTTTATAAGGTTCTTTAGCGACATGCCCTTGTTATGGAGCTTAACGTTTTCCTTTTTTGCTTCCGCCTGTTTTGTTGGGGCAAAGCCGCCCGAGTTCTGCACAATTTCCTTAGTTCTGCGACCAACGCGGACAATAGCGCCAAGCTGAACCGGATCCAGATCCTTGTGGTGAGGAAGATTGATAACGCCATCGCGATAGTCAAACTCGTTTTTGTAATTATTTATACGGCTCTTATCCTGGATAACCTTTCCGTCAGAGAGCTCAATGATTCTGTCTGCATATTCGTCTGCATCACGAAGGTTGTGAGAAACGATCAAGACCAATGTATTCTTTGAAATCTCCTTGAGAAGGGTTAATATCTCGGTTGTTGTTGCCTTGTCAAGGTTGCCTGTTGGCTCGTCGGCAAGGATAACCTTTGGCTGCTTGATAAGAGCTCTGGCAATGGCAACTCTCTGCTTTTGTCCGCCGGAAAGCTCCTTTGGAAGACGGTTTTCATAGCCTTCAAGGCCCACAGCCTCAAGGTATTCTTTTGTGGATTTTTTTGTACCGGAAATCTCTGCAGCAAGCTCAATATTCTGCTTTACCGTAAAGTCCTCCATAAGACGGTAGTCCTGGAAGATATAGCCGATATAGGAGCTGAGATATTTTTCTCTGGTTCTTTTTGACATATATTCAAGGGAGTTTCCACCTGCAATAATTTGTCCATCGGTAAACTTGTCAAGACCGGAGATCATATTAAGGAGTGTTGACTTACCGGAGCCGGACTTACCAACGATGAAAACCATACCTGTATCAGGAAGATTGAAGCTCACGTTGTCAAGCGCTCTGACCTCTCTACCCCTTGTTTTGTAAACTTTAGTTAGATTTTTAACTATAATCATGATACTTCACCTCCATTGTCCTTGGCTCTGATAATTTCAATCGGCTTAAGATTTCTGATTACAAGCAAGGATATAAGCGCCGAGGCAAGGGTTATGAAAACAACTGCGACAGAGTTGACGATCGGTAGCCAGCTTGGCATATTAACGATCTGAAGATCGAATGCGTATGTATTGAGAATCAAGCAGAATGACTCTACCAAAATCGAGTTATAAAGCTGTACTATATACGGGCCAAATACTACCGACAGCACCGATATGACTATACCCGTAAGAACAACGCCTGTTACAAAGATGATTCCAACGTCAAGATTCTTTGCACCGAAGGAGCGCATAACACCTATCTGGAAGTAATTTTTCTTTATAGTCTGCATTGCGTGGTTGATGAGATATATAACGATGAATATGTAAAGGCCTATGGCAATAAGCTTAAAGAGGGGAACGAAAACGCCCATAATCTTGTTTACACTTGCCACAGCCTCAAATCCGATATCTCTTACAGACATAGAGTGGTTTGCCATTTCTGCTACAACGTTATCAACGTTTGCATTGTTCTTTACATAGAGTCCGAATACTCGGAGGCGGAATTGGCTGTATTCCCTATAATCCTCGTCGGTTGTGTGGAAGCCGCTTGAGGACTGAAGTCCAACGATCTTATATGTCTTTTCGCTTAAAGTAATTTTATTTTCGGTATTGTTATCATGCACCCTGATAGTTACATCATGGGGAACAAACTCGGTATCATAATTACTCGCGGTATAGGCTGTCTTAAATATATCGTTGTAGAGGGTATATGACATTTTTATCTCTCCCTCATTTACAGGCTTAAACTGGGTACCACCGGAATTGGAGTAATAGCTGTTTCCTACTATTTTTGCGCTTGTAGTATTGGTGGAGGGATAAATAACGCCATTTTTTTCAAATGTCATATTTCTGATGGTAAGGGTTTGGTTGAATGGGTTAGCCGCCGTTGCATAATCCTCTATAAAGTTTTCGTTAAAGGTGTATGTAACACCGAGAGAGTAGATAAGCTCCTCGAGAAATTCTTCAAACAGAGGTGTTCTGCACAGCTCGTAGTAAAGATCCTGGTAATCGTCATCGGGATGGTTTTTATATCTTTCAATAATCTCGCCGTACTTTTCCTTGTAGCCTATGTCATTGCCATTCTCGTCCTTATAGTGGGTTTTGATAACAGCAATAGCCTTGTTGGCTTTCAGAATATCCTCGTATGACTTATAAAGATTCGGCTCTATATTCATTAGCGAGTCGGCAACATAGTCGGTAATGATAGTGAGGGTGGGCTGGGTTGCGTTGTATGGATCGCCTACCAGAACATCAAGCTTGCCGTTAGCATCGCCGTACTTTTTAACAAGAAATTCCTCATCACAAATAAGGGTGCCCCAGGTTTCGTAGAGGTAAAAGCCCTTCATATTTCTGCGGATGTCGATTCTGTTGCTGGAGCCGGTACCGCCGCTTACTCCGGAGGTAGCATAAACAACTGCGTTTGTAAGCTTATATACCTTCTCACCGGACAGACGCTCTACCTTCTCAATATCATCGTCCAGCAATCTGTAATAGGATGAGGAGAATAGACCTGTTCCTGTATTTTCAAGGCCGCCCTTTACAAGGGAGATGTAATCCTCATTCTTTGTGTACTTGATCTCGCTGTGACCTATCTTATGTATAGATGCGAACACAGAGGTACAAAGGATCATAAGGGTCACAATGGTAATTGTTACAAGCTTTGACAAAGCACGCTTGAGCGTAAAGATGCCTGTGTATTGAAGCTTATTTCGTGCTATAAAGCGCTTGCGCTTAAGCTCTACCCTTCTGTCCGAATTTTTAACAATGGTGGTCATTGCAAAGCCGTCATCATTCTGTACAATATCGCATATCTGACCTGACTTAAGGCCTCGCTCAAGAGCTTTTGCTTCCTCGGATGTAAGGTCGCGGAAATATGGGAGATATGCAATTCTACCCTTGATGGCAAAATCCTTTTGTCTTGTGTTAACGCGAACTCTGTCACGCAGGATCATACCGTCGTGGAGCTCTATGATTCTATCGGCAAACTGGTCAGCCTCATCAAGGTTGTGGGAAACGACGATAACAAGCTTTTCTTTAGAAATCTCCTTGAGAACATTGAGTATATCAACAGAGGTATTGTGGTCAAGGTTGCCTGTAAGCTCGTCACCGAGAATAAGCTTTGGATTCTTTGCCAGGGCTCTTGCAATTGCAACTCTCTGCTGCTGTCCACCTGAAAGCTCCTTTGGATACCTACCCTCACAGCCCTCAAGCCCTACCTTTGCAAGAAGCTCCTCCACCTTTTCGTTATCTCTTTCTCCAACGATGCCCATAGCAAGCTCGATATTCTGCTTAACGGTCAGCTCGTCAAGAAGATAGTAATGCTGGAAAACAAATCCGATATATGAGCTACGGTAATTTTCAAAATCGCGTTTTTTGAAGGAAGCAAGAGAATTGCCGTCAGCAATAATGTCACCACTTGTGATAGTGTCAAGACCGCCGAGAAGGTTAAGGAGTGTGGATTTACCACTACCGCTCTTACCGATGATAAAGACAAGTCCTGTGTCCGGAAGCTTTAGGTCAATATCATTGAGTGCAACGCATTTTCCACCCTTGCGGCTCTTATATACCTTTCGTAGTTTCTTAAATTCAATCATATTTTTCTCCTAACAAAAATCAGGTTTTTCATATTTTTCATCAAGGCATTATACGCCATTATAAATATAATAACACACGAGGGCGCAAAAATCAATAGTATTTATGGTATTTTTAGAGTATTATTAAATATATGGCATATAGAGGCGTGTAGTTATTTTTTTAATAAAGAGCCAAAAGTAAAAAAGATAATGAACAAAGCACGGGGTTTTATCAACAAAACAGCCAATTTATGTAGTTTTAAGGTTAGTTTGTTAAAATAATGTCGAAGGGTGACGATTTTTGTATGTCGAAAGCCTTTTAACAAGTAAGGAGAATGATATGAATACCACGGATAAAAAAGCAAGCTCCGATACAAAAAGAAAGGAAAGAGCCCCACTGCCAAAGCAAAGCAGATTTGTTTATTCGGTAGCGCAGATTGCATCCTTTCTGATATCTAAAATAGCCTTTCGGCGTAAGATGCTGCGCAATGAAATCAAAAATAAAAAGGGCCCATTTGTTGTGATTGCCAACCATGAGGCAGCGCTGGACTTTGTTAACCTTATCGGAGCCACCAGAACGCCTATGACCTTTGTTGTAAGCAATTCCTTTTACAGCACCCTGCCCCTTAAGGATGCCATGGACAAAATCGGCGTTATTCCAAAGCAGCAGTTCCAGACCAGCTTAAAGGACCTTACAAAAATGAGAAGGGTTATTGAGGAGGGACGAATCCTTGTTATCTACCCTGCAGGCCTTATGTGCGAGGACGGACGCTCTACCCCCATACCCGTTGCTACATACGAATTTTTACAGTGGCTGAAGACCGACGTTTATATGGCAAAGACCAGCGGTACATATTTCACAATGCCAAAGTGGTCAAAGGGAATTCGCCGCGGAAAAACCTTTATGGACATCTACAAGCTCTTTGACAAAGAGGAGATTGCTTTAATGGATCTTCCCGAAATTAAGGAGCGTACAGACAAGGCTCTGGATTTTGATGCCTACAAGGAGCAGGAGATTTTACAGGTAAGATATTCACACAACGATAATATTGAAGGTCTTGAAAATGTACTGTATATGTGCCCAAATTGTCAATCAGAGTTTACAATGCGCGTAGAAAACCGCAATACTTTGATATGTGATGAATGTGGATATTCCGAAAAAAGTGATAAATATGCCTTCCTCCACAAGGTCAGCGAGGTAGGACGCGAGATACGCCACGTTTCGGATTGGTCAAGGATGATATACTCAAGACTGAAGCGAAAAATCATAAAAGACGAGATAAGCGAGCTTTCTTCAAATGTTGAAATACATATGATACCATCAGGCAGCTCAAAGTTTGTGCCTGTTGGAAAGGGCGTGCTCAAGGTAACAAAGGAAACCATCTCACTTGTTGGTGAGGCAAACGGCGAGGCACTTGATCTCTCCTTAAAAACCTCTAACTACGCTTCCCTCCCATTTAAGCCGGGTAAAAACCTTGAATTGCAGCACGGAGAGGTGATTTACCGCTGCCTGCCCGAGGACGGCCGTGTTGTTATGAAGTACATAAACATGATAAAAATTTTCTATGAGCTCACTACTGCAAAGCGCGCGCTGGAGCAGCTTACCAAAAAGAAGCCGAAAAGGAATCCGCAAGAAAAGGCGCCAAAGCCAAAGCGACCACGAAGAATGCGCCCGAAACTCATAGAAAAGCAAAAGAAAAAAGAAGAAAAGCGCAGACTGCGCGAGCTTCAGGAGGCGGGAAAAAATTAATTTTTCCAAAAACAAAAAAGCCTTCTGCACTATAAAAACAAACAACAATGCTCAGGGTGGGTTTTTACCTATTTTGGGCATTTTTATTTTTTTATATTTTTACTATTGATTTTTACACTCGGCTTGTGTATAATTGAAAGCGGATATAATTATTTAGGAGGCAGGAGCCTTGGAAACTCAGGTAATAAATCAACCTACCGATCAGGTGACTAATAACTCACGCATTAATAATTTTGCAGAATATATGCTCTGCCTTGCCCTTGACGTTGGTGAGGGAATGCTTAAAAACGGCGGCGACGTTAACCGCGTTGAGGACACTATCGAGCGAATCTGTCGTGCATACGGCGCAGAGCACGTAGAGGTGTTTACCATTATCTCGGTAATCAATGCGGCGGTAAGAATGCCGGACGGCTCATATTCGTCACAGCTGCGCAGAGTAAAAAACACGTCAAACAACCTTGGCAAGCTGGAGAGGCTAAACGCCCTGTCACGGGAGATTTGCAGGGAAAGACCAGAGCTTTCGGAGTTTGACAGACGCCTTCATGAGCTGAAGAAAAATCCTGAATATTCAACAGCAGCTATAATCGGCATATCCGGTCTTGCGGCAGGAACATTTACCCTGCTTTTCGGCGGTGGATTTGCAGATGCGGCAGTTGCTATGCTCATCGGCATTATTGTTTCTCTTATCGAATTTAATTTTAAGGACAAATTCAACATTATGGGTCGCGTGGTGCTGTCCACCTTTATTGCAACTATTATATCCGGCCTTGCGGTAAAGTGGATACCCGTTGTAACCTCTCACGACACTATTATGAGTGGAGTTATTATGCTCCTTGTTCCCGGTATGGCATTTGGTACTGCTATGCGAGATCTTTTCTATGGCGACCTTCTGGCAGGTGCGCTGAAAACTCTACAGGCGGTGCTGACATCTCTTATGATAGCCTTTGGCTACGTTCTGGCTATGAATGTATTTGCCGGCGGAGTTTCAAGTGAAGAGCCCGATTGGGGCAGCTGGCTTGTAGTTAAGGACTTTGTTACAGCCTTTATTGCCTCGGTGGCTTTTGCCATTATTTTCAGGGTAAACAAAAAGCATCTTCTCTATGCGGGTATAGGCTCGATCCTCACCTTTGCAATCTACTATGTGCTTGAAGAAAATCTCTTTGTGGCAGCTATTGTGTCGGCAATTTTCACGGCTATTTATGCAGAGATTTCTGCAAGAGTACATAAGGCGCCCACCCTCGTTTTCCTTATCACGGGAATTATTCCCACCGTTCCGGGACGATACCTTTACAACACAATGAAGTGCCTTGTTGAGGGCAACTGGACAGGTGGCGCAAGCTACTTTCTTGAAACCATGACTATCGCCCTTGGCATTGCGGCAGGCGTTGTAGGCGTTTCTATCGGCTGGGGCATGGTGTCCGAGGTGGTAAAGAAGATAGCCGCAAAATACAGGTCAATCAACAAAAGCGAAAGCGAAAAATAAAAAATTTTCCCAAGGAAACGAGAAATCTGCTCCTTGGGATTTTTTATGTAGATATGAAATTTGGTGTTATTTTGAAAATTAAAGTTTACAATTAGAGGTCAATATCGCGATTTTCAAGAGCAGCAAGAGCCTCTCTGAATGCACGTGCCGCAAGTAACTTTTCTTCCTCAGAGCCATTTTCAAATATGGGAAGAAGCTGACGGAAAACATCGCCAACCACAGACATATCACGTCTTATAGACTCGGTACCGTAGAGGGGCAGGGTCTTGTCAACAAGCTCGAAGGAGTAAAGACCGAATGTGTCGGAGCCAATGTTGTTTGGAACGGCAAAGCGGGGCTCAACAAAGCCACAAAGCTCAATGATAAGGGCTGTTTCTGCACCATACTTTTTGTCCTGTACAAGACGGCTCACACGGTTGATTATCTCGTTATTTGTATTAACGCCTGTGATGTCGATAACCTCCCTCTCGAATCTGATGTGACCGAATGTCATGCTCTTTGCATCAATAGAGAGCTCGCCGTTATTATACTTAACAGCAATAAGCTTTGCGCCGCCCATGCCGGGTTCTTCAAATCCTGTTGACTCAAGAGAGCCGGAGTATGCGTACATAGAATCCTCAAGGGTGATAAAGTCACTTCCCTCATGGCGAGAGCCGAGGGCGTAGTAGTCTGCGCCGAAATTCTTAAGATCCTGGGTGGAGATGGGACAACACTCGCTGGCAAGGTCACCGTCAACATCCGCATATCCGCAAACTATGTTGATTTTTGAAATATCGTCAACGTGCTTGTCATAAAGCGGGCTTTCCTTTACAGATTTACCTCTGAAGCCCCAGCCATAGATTGTAACCTTGTCATCAGCAAAGTCAAAGCGGGAGAGGTTCTCGCTCTCAAAAACATAGCAGTTCTCAGGAAGTCTGCCCGAGTTGTAAATGGGGTTGGATTCGATACAGTCGTTTCTGCCGGGGGCGATGATAAAGGCTGTTTCGGGAGTGCTTCTGATTTCTCTGATAAAGAGCTCTGCTGTAGCACCGGTTGCGTGCTTTATATCAAAAATGTCACCGCTCATGAGAACGTATTTAATACCCGCGTTTCTTACGTATTCCATAAGGCGCTTGAAGGTCTGGCGCAGGGCACTTCTTCTCTCGTCGCTCTTTTCAGGGGTAAGTCCTATGTATGGAGTATCAAGGTGCAAATCACTGCAATGAAGGAATTTTAATCTTTCGCCAATTTTTCTGTCACTCATGTGTTTTCTCCTAAATTTGGTCATAATTATTATTCATTACAGATAGTATAACATCTTTTTTATTATTTTGCAATAATTTTGGTGAAAAAATTTAAAAATCTCTTGCATAACTCCAAAAAATGTGCTACAATTAATTGTGGAAAAAGCAGGGCAGAACAACATCTGCCCAAAGATTATAATATTACGGGGAGCTCGATATTTTTTGAGTTCCATTTTCAAGAAATAAGGAGATAAAAAATGCTTAGTCTTGCAGTCAGAAACACGGCTAAACTCGTAAGAGAAAAATCAAAGAGCGAAAACATACGTCTTGGACGCCTCTTTACAAAAAAGGACACAGCCCGCCTTATGGCATCTATGATAAAACTTGATGAAAAGAGGACTGTATATACAATTCTCGATCCCGGAGCAGGAACAGGTATTCTTGCGGCGGCGGCTATTGAGCACATCTGTAAAAACGCACCTTCGGTAAAGCAGATCTTTGTTACCTGCTACGAAAATGATGAAACATATATCCCAATGCTTTATGACAACCTTGAGCGTATCAGAAAAAAGGCGCGCCACGACTATGGCATCAAGGTGTTTGTTACCGTTCATGAGGAAAACTATCTTGTAAATTCCAAAAACCACTATACCGTAACATATTTTGACACTATTGAGGACAAGTTTGACATCGTTATCTGCAATCCTCCCACAAAGCTTGTTACAAAGGGCTCCGAGGAGGCAGACTCTGTTGGTGGCATCACCCAGCTCAAGATCGGCGCACCCTATCTCTTCTTCAAGCTTGCAACAAGACATCTTGAGGTAGGCGGCTCTCTCGTTATCGTTCTTCCAACCACTGTGGCATCTGCATCCGCCCTCACACCTCTTCGTAAGGAAATTGCAGAGCTTCTCCATCTCGAGAGCATCCACCTCTTTATCGGCAAGCAGAAGAACCCAAAGAGAGCAGTTCCCTTAAAGAAAAACATCCTTCTCTGCTATAAGAATGCAGCTGAGGCAGAGCGCCCCGCAACGGTTACAATCACAACATCTACAGACAACGGAAAGAACATCGTGGCTCTCCCACCTCTCAACTATGACTTTGTTGTTGATAAAAACGACGGCTCGCTCACCCTGCCAAAGAGCGTTGAGGATACAAAGATCGTTCAGTACATCGGTGGCTTCCCCGAAACTCTTGCAAGTCTTGGTCTTAAGATGTCAACAGGTCTTATCCTTGACTCCAGATGTGAGGAAATGCTCTTCAACCAGCCTATCAAGGGCGCTGTTCCACTCATCCGTCCTGCGGCTATCAAGAATGGTACGATCAGCTTCCCTCTCCCAATCAAGCATCAGTATATCGCACCCACAAGCACCAGCCTTGTTCAGAAGAATAAGAATATGGTTATTATCAAGCGTGTTCCCGCAAAGAGCGATGATAGATTTGTAAACTCTGCAATTTACATGGCGGCGCAGCTTCCCTCCTATCGCTATATCTCCACCCACAACAAGATAAACTTTATCGATACAAAGGATAAGAACACAGAGATGTGCGCACGCCTTGCATTTGGTCTTTTCGCGCTTCTTAACTCCACTATCTACGACAGATACATCTCCATTATTTCAAAGTCAAAGCAGATCAACTCCAAGGAGATGCGCGAGCTGAGATTGCCTCCAAGAAACATTATTGAAAATATCGGAATGCGCCTTATGGCAATGCGTCAGACAACCGTTCAGGTATGCGACCAGATAGTAAATCCCACCCTTCATATTATCGAAAAGAGCTGATTTTTTGGCAAAATGACGGGTAAAATACAGCCCACCTTCCCCGAAAAAGGCGAAAATTTAGTATATTTTGACAAAAAAATAAAATATTTTGAAGATTTTAGTATATATTTTAGTATATTGCTTGACAATTATGAAATATTGTGCTAAAATAATGGTACGTAAATATTTTTATTATTTAAGGATATTATTTATACTATTTTAAAATCTTTGGAAGGAGAAAAGACATGCCTGAAATCAAGTACGAAGTAGTTGATAAAATCGGTATCGTTAGCGAAGGCAACAACGGTTGGAACAAGGAGCTTAACCTTATCAGCTGGAACGAAAGAGAGCCTGTTTACGATATTCGTACATGGTCCCCTGATCATGAGAAAATGGGCAAGGGTGTTACTATTACCGTAGAAGAAGCTAGAGTTCTTCGCGATATGCTTAACAAGCTTAACCTTGACTAATAGCAGCGATTTTTCCTTTACATAATTAAATAAAAAGTTGGCGAGGATGCTCTTTTTCACGGAGTTGGTCTTCGCCCTTTTTATTTTGCCAAAAATCCTATATTTTGACACTGTTCAGCCTTTGTTCATATTTAGATGTGGTTTTTTGTTCACCTTTTATATTTCCCTCCCCCGTTTTGGGGGATTTTTTTGCCACTCGGGTTTATTCTGCAACTCCCTATATTTGTGCTACAATTTTCATAAAGAGAACCGACAGGATACTCTGACAAATAAAAAAGGAGGAACATTTATGGCCGAGAGGCGTATGTTTGCAAAAAGAATTTTAGAAGATGACCGTTTTACCGATCTGCCCTTTTCCACTCAGGTATTGTATCTCCACCTATCTATGGGAGCGGACGACGACGGCTTTATCAACAACCCTAAAAAAATCACAAGAATGATCGGCGCAGATGAGGAGGATCTGGCAAGACTGATCAACAAAAAATATCTCATTAGCTTTGACAGCGGAATCGTGGTAATCAGGCATTGGAGAAGGCATAATCTTATACGAAAGGATAGATACACCCCCACAAAGTGCCTGGAGGAAAGAAGAAGCCTTATGATAGAGGAGGATGATGCCTATGAAATAAGACCGCCCCATATTCCCGTGGAAACCGAATGGCAACCAAACTGGCAACCAAGTGACAACCATACCGACAACCATACCGACAACCGCGCGACAACCAAGGTGGCACCCCAGTATAGTATAGTTAAGGATAGTTTAGATAAGAATAATTTAGATAAGTGTAGTGTAGGTAAGGTAAGTATAGTAAATGATAACCCAGATAATGATTTTATCGCTGACGCGACTACTACCGCTACTACAACACAAAAAAATAATATTTCTTTTTCTCTTTCCGCTGGCGCGGGGCCAACACAGGAGAGCTTTCAAACTGCCCCTACCATAAGTGACAGCAAGGAACAAAGGTCTGTAACCATGAGTGACATCAAGGAACAAAGGGCTGCTACCGGAAATAGAATAAACAACACCCCCGAAAAAAGAATCTCTGCCGACAGACCCGAGGAGGAATCAAAAATCATACCTGCAAATCACTACATTGAGGGCGAGGATACGCTGCGTCAGATAGGTGGCATGGGCCAGAACCTTGTTTATCTTTCCAACAGGCAGGTGTCTAATTTGATTGCGAAGATGGGCTACAATGTTTACACTATTTATCTTGAGAGGTTATCTAACTTTATTATCGAAAAAAATCCCCGCATCAAGTCCCACTATGAAACTATCCTTAAATGGTATCAGGAGGATTGCAAACGACCATTTCCCCACGCCACACCAATGGAGGATATACCAACAAACGGCCTAAGAATCCTGGATCCGAAAAAGATTATGGATGAGAAAATAAAAGAAAGCTTGGAGCTTGGAAGACAGGAGCTTATGGAGCTTGAGGCAATGGAAAACGACACCTGATAGGAGGGAAAATTTCGGCTATGGGAGCGCTTGTGTTCGCTTGGGTTATCTTTGCCTTAGGGGCTTGGGTTTGCGTTCCTCGCAGCTTATTTTCCCTCTCAAAATGCCCTCTCCCACGATGCCGGAGCCTACTATCCGACAGCTTTTCATCTCCTGCATTAATATTCTTTTTATTTCATATTTTATTTATATATATAATATACGCTCTCGGATAATGGTACAAATGTTGAGCAAATGTTCATTATTAGGCTTATTTTAATATCATGTTTACCATTTGTTAAAGAATTGTTAAATTTATATACCATTGTTTGTGATACAATATTAGGTGACTAATACTATAAAAAGAGGTATGAGTTATGTCAGAAATCAACACTAACAAAGAAGCTTCTTTAGCAAATCGCCAAAAGAAGAAAAAGAAAAAGAATGCCCCATGGATGAGACCGCATCACAAGCTGGTACGTGATTTAGCAGAGATGGTGCTTTATCCATTTGTAAGACTTTTATATAACGCAAAGATAGAGAGATACGACCTGACCGGTGAGAATCAATACCTTATCCTTATGAACCACCAGACGGCATTTGACCAGTTCTTTGCGGGAATAGCCTTTGACAGTCCGATTTATTACATCGCCAGCGAGGATCTTTTCTCCAAGGGCTTTATATCAAACCTTCTCAAGTTCCTTGTTGCTCCCATTCCTATCAAAAAGCAGACCACAGACCCAAGAGCCGTTATCAACTGCATAAAGGTAGCAAAAGAGGGTGGAACCATTGCCATGGCACCTGAGGGCAACAGAACCTATGACGGCAGACCATTACATATCAACCCCACCGTTGCTCCCCTGGCAAAAAAGCTGGGACTTCCTATCGCCTTTTTCAGAATTGAGGGTGGATACGGTGTTCATCCCCGTTGGAGCGACGTTGTTCGCGGTGGAGGAATAAATTGCAGGGTAAGCAGACTCCTTTTGCCCGAGGAGTATAATGAAATGACCGATGATGAGCTTTACAGCCTTATCGTAAAGGAGCTTGCAGTAGATGAAGCAAGAGTTCCGGGCTACTATCCACACAAAAAGAATGCAGAATATCTGGAGCGCGCTATTTACACCTGTCCCGTATGCGGATTTACAAAGCTTGAGAGCCGTGGCGACATTATAAGATGCACTACCTGCGATCTTGAGGTAAGACACACAGAGACAAAGGAGCTTGTATCCGATAACAGTGCGTTTAATTTCCGCTTTGTTTCCGATTGGTATGATTATCAGTCAGACCTTGTTTCCGCCCTTACATTAAAGGATTTTTGCGACACTTCGATGTTTAGGGACGAGGCTTCATATTCAGAGGTTATCCCCTACAAGAGAAAGAATCTTATAAAAAAGAATGCGAAAATTGAGCTTTACATAGACAGGCTTGTTATTGATGGGGTGGCATATCCCTTCGCAGAGCTGCTTGGCGTTACTGTGCTTGGCAAAAACAAGCTTAACATTTATCAGGGCGAGCATATCTATCAGTTCAAGGGCAACAAACGCTTCTGTGCGCTCAAATACGTTAATGTTTATAATCATTATAAGAATCTGACCAAGCCTGCCCTTGCGGCAAAAACTATTCAGGAGGAAAACAGTAATGATAGAGAATTTCTGGGACTATGAGGCATGGGGTAGCATAAACCTTATTGCAATACTAATGCTTGCGCTTCTTGGCGCTAATATACTTAAAAGACGAGTTGGATTTATAAAGCATTCTCTGATACCCACCTCGGTTCTTGCAGGACTTATACTTTTAATTACATCATCCATATACGAAGCCTTTACAGATGTAAACCTCTTTAACACCTTTGTTTTTGCAAACAGGGGACTTAATTCTCTGGAGTTTATTACCTACCACGCTCTTGCCCTCGGCTTTATCGCATCCACCCTTGCCAGCGACAAGAGAAGCTTTAATAAAAAGCGCACAGGTGAGATCTTTGATACAGGCGTTACCACAGTTGCAACCTATCTTCTCCAGGGCGTGCTTGGCATGGGCATCACCGTAGGTCTTTTCTACATCATCGGCAAGGATATTTTCCCCGCTTCGGGACTTATTCTCCCCTTTGGCTACGGTCAGGGTACAGGCCAGGCTATGAACTGGGGTATGATTTACGAGAATGATTACGGCTTTGTTGGTGGAAAGAGCTTTGGACTTACAATTGCGGCAATGGGCTTCCTTTGTGCCAGCATCGGCGGTGTTATTCACCTCAATATCCTTAAGCGCACAGGCAAGATAAAGATTGAGATTGGTGCAGATTCTCCCGAGCCTATGGAGCAGGTTGAGAAAAAGGGCGAGATCCCAATGAACGGAACTATAGACAAAATGACCGTGCAGGTAGCCTTCGTTCTCGGAACATATATGCTTGCTTACGGCTTTATGCTTGTGCTCGGTGAGCTTATCTCGGGTATGAAGTCTATTGTTTACGGATTCAACTTCCTCTTCGGCGTTCTTGCTGCAACCCTTATCAAAAACATCCTTCACGTTCTCGAGAATAACAAGATAGTTACAAGAAAGTATATGAACAGCTTTCTCCTGAACCACATATCAAACCTCTGCTTTGACGTTATGATCGTTGCAGGAATCGCGGCTATCCGTATTGACCTTGTGGCAAGCTACTGGTACATTCTTCTCATCCTCGGCGTTGTTGGATTTATCTCTACCTACGGCTACAACTACTATATAGCAAAAAAGCTTTTCCCCGACTACAATGAGGAGCAGTTCCTGGCAATGTACGGTATGCTTACGGGCACAGCCTCAACCGGCGTTATGCTTCTTCGCGAGCTTGACCCAATGTATAAAACCGATGCCAAGGATAATCTCATTTATCAGAACTTCCCCGCTATCGCCTTTGGCTTCCCACTAATGCTTCTTGCAAACCTGGCGCCGAAGAAGCCGGAATTAACCCTCTTGATACTCCTTGCCTTCTTCGTTGTTATGAACATCATCCTATTCAGAAGACAGATTTTCAAACGCCGCACAAAGGCTAAAAAGTGATATTATCAAGGGATAAATCACCATAAAAGTAAATATTTATTAGCATTTAGCCGCAAAAAGAGCCCGATTTTACTCGGGCTCTAATCTTTTTATTTTTTCTTTTTCAATTTTTCTTTTGCAGATTTGAAGATGCTTTTGGCCTTTTGCTCCCGTGGCACTTCATCATCCTCATCATACCTTATATACTTATCAACAACGCCCTTTATCATCTTAACCAGGGAAGAATCCTCCCTTGCGATAGCGTCCTCATCTGCGATAATTTTCTCATATCCCGCGCACCCCATATCTGCCAGAACAAAGCTCGGGGCAAAGGCGCTCTCCATTCTCTCGCGGATAACCTCCTCACCAAACCTGGCGTCAAGGACGTTCATAATTATCTGTGCATAGGTGTGGGAGTCCACCAGCCTTGTTGCCATATTTCCTGCCACGCCCGAGTTCGGAATCTCTGTTATACTAAGTGCCATACGGTCACCAAGAGTCTTTCTGAAGCGAAGCATAAGGGTATTTGGCAGCTCGGGATAAAGAAGCTCCACCCTGAAAGCACAGAAGCCGTCGGGATTCACCTCTATCTCGCCCATAGCGCTTACGATATATCTCTCCCCACGAAGGTCAAGGACGGTGGTCTTATACTCGTAAAGTCCAATCTCAATCTTATGCACCCCGTCGCGCTCTACCACCGTAAGATACAGCTCCTCCCCCTCTCGCGAGAAGGTAATGCGGTCAATGTAGCCCTCAAGACTATTCTGCATAGCCCGAACAAAGATAGGAAGTATGCCTGAGTTGTTTTTAGGAAATTTATATGTGCCAAGGACCCTGTCCCAGCCCTCGTCAAAGGGCGCTCTGCTTTTTATACCAAGAAAGTAAAGGAGTCCCTGATGCTTTTCCAAGGGATGCACCCACCTGCAGGATTCCATAAAGTGAGTCTCCTTATAGTGCAGCGCCTCCAGGTCCTTAAAGGATATAGGGTCTTCAATTTCGCCACCAAGATGACGACGGATGATAGCAAGGGCAGGACTATCCTGAAACAGCTCATTATTTCCCGATTGCATAACAACAACTATGTCATTGTCGGGGCACATCCAAACGTTCTGTCCAAGCATACCGTTAAAGAGAAGCTGACGGCTCTCTCTTGCCACCCACATCTGGTATCCGTAGTTAAAGTCACCGTTGAACGAAGGGGAGATTGCATAGGTTTCGCCCGAGAGCCTTACCCATTCCTCCGAGAGGATGCGCCTGCCCCGATAAGCACCGCCACCCATAAACATAAGCCCCAGCTTTGCCCAGGATTCGGCAGACATATATAGCCCCCAGCCACCCTTTTCATAGCCCTCGGGCCCTGCTTCAAAGAAGTAGTTTGTTATTCCCAGCGGACGAAAGATCCTCTCATCAACATATTCCGTAAATCTCCTCCCCGACAGCTCCGAGACCACCCTTGAAAGAATGTATGAGTTCATGCTGTTATAGTGAAACCTTGCACCTGGTGCAAATCTCAGGGGTGATGAGAAAAATGCCTCGCTCCACCTACTCTCGGTTACAGTTCCTGCCTCGTTAAAGGGAACGCCGCTGGTCATTGTCAAAAGATGCTCAATCGTTATAGCGGCAAACCTTTTATCCTTATAGGGAATTTCGGGAAAAACATCTACAAGCCGTGTGTCAAGTGTTACAAGGTCATCATCATAAAGCAGACCGACAGCCATACCCGTAATGCTCTTTGTCATAGAGTGAGAGAGCTGCCAATGATTAACGCTATAGCCCGGGCGCGAGCATTCGGAGATAACCTCCCCACCCGCAAGAACCATAATGTTGTGTATATTGGCACGCCCCTCCCCCTCAAGCTCGCAAAGCATGTTATATATCCTCCTTGAAGATATGCCGTGTGCCTCGGGAACTGACCTGGGAATGGACTTTTCTTCGCTGCCGTTTATTTTGTTTTTTTGTGGATAATAGGGAACTACGGTATTGCTCTCCCCTCCACCAAAGGCAATGGAGGTCAGAAGATTTATCGCGCGTTTTTTCCATTTTTCCATCTGTTTACCTCTGTATGTTTAGTGTGAAAATCGCCAAAATACAGTAAAAATGTCAATAATTATTTACAAATAAGCCTTACCAAGCGAGAATATCGGGCATCACCAAATCGGCAATGTAACCAAACACAGCTCCGATAACCACCATTGCAAGAATAATAAGCAGGTTTTGTTTTTTAGATTTATTTGTGCGCACAAGCACCGCAAGTCCGATTCCCGCCCCCGAGAAAAGTCCCGAAAGCACCTCGCCCACGCTGATAATTCCACCCTTTGCAAGAGTAGTGAGAGCCACCGATGCCGCGCAGTTTGGAATAAGGCCGAAGACAGCCGCCACAAGATGACCTACCACGGGAACAGAGGGAATTATAGCCCCCAGCTCCTCCTCACCAACAAGGAAGATGACCCCGTTGATACAAATGGTGATAAGAAGAACAAAGCCGCCAATTTTAAGGGTATGCAAAAGCGCCGAGGAGAAAATTCCCCCACCGCAGGTGTGGTCGTGGCAATGGTGATGATCCCCCTCCGACTTTGTAGCGCTACCGTTTCTTGCCCCGCGCAATATCAGGTTTATCACAACGCCAATCACCATTGCAACAAGGGTCTTATATCCCACAATGGCAAGGATAGCAAGAGGGCTGAAGCTGCCCGAAATCAGGATAGGAAGCATCTCATCCGAGGTGGATAAAAATACCGCGATCAGCGTACCGACCGAGATAACCCCACCGGTGTAAAGGCTTGATGCCGCCGCAGAAAATCCACATTGTGGAACAGCTCCCACCAGCGCGCCAAACACAGGTGCAAAATTGCCGCTACGGCTGATAAATCGCTCTGCACGCTCCCCTGCCTTATGCTCTATATATTCGATCAGGAGATATGTTAAAAACAGAAATGGAATCAGCTTTGCAACCTCAAGCGCGCCGTGCAAAACCACCTGGTCAAAAAAGCCGTGGGCATAAGCTTCTTCAGCGCCGTGTGCGTGTAACAAAAACATTTTTATATCTCCTTTCTTCGTTTCTTCTATATTTATCTTAAATCTTTTAGTGAAAAAAGTCAATAACTTTAGATAAAAAACTAAAAAATTAAAGCAAAAAATCTACCATAGCGACTACAAAAAGGAGCATACAAAAATCCTCCCTTATATTATTGCCAAATCTGCGCCGACTTTTTCATAGATGGGCTTTTTCGTTTTCATAGGTTGCCTTTTTCGTTTTTTATAAGCTGTTTTTAAGTATATTCCGCACGGCTCGGGGCAAACTTTTAACAAAAAAAAGAATCAGGAGAACCCCTATGCAAAAAGATACGATAAAATTGCTTCACGAATGCTCGGCAGGAGTAAAAATGGGTGAGCGCGCCATAAACCTTGCCCTTTCACACACATCGGCAGGCGAGCTGAAGGAGACCTTAGAAAAAGCAAGCGAAGCCCACGCAATTCTCGGTGATGAAATAAAGAAAATGCTCTTCTCTGCCAAGGTGGGTGACAAGGAGCCAAGCCCAATAGCCCAAATGATGAGCGACGCGAAGATAAAGACACGGCTGACAGTTAACAGCTCCAAGGCAAACGTAGCATCCATTATGACCGACGGCTGTAATATGGGCGCAAAGTCAATTTCCCATTATCTGAATAAATACCACCTTGCAAGTGTGTCATCACAGCTTTTGGCTCACCGAATTATAAGAACAGAGGACGACCTACGTGACAAGCTCCGAAAATTCCTGTAAAAACACTTATGTAAAAAATATTTGACAAATATAAAGTATTGTGCTAAAATAAGAGTATCAAGCGGCAAACGCCGT
>JAZKZW010000058.1:0-16497 GCA_045612865.1 Eubacteriales bacterium | reverse complement strand
AATGGCAATCGCAATTCCAAAAGTCTTTATTTTCTGCCACATAACGATTCTCCTTTTGGTAAATCTTTATCAAATCTTATGTAGCATAGCTCTGTTTTATACCTATTATTTCTTTCTACCCAACTGCCAGAATGCCACAGCGCCTGCGCAGGCAACATTGAGGGAGTCAACACCGTGTGACATTGGAATTTTCGCCGTGTAATCGCATTTTGCGATGGTTTCCTTCTTAAGGCCTGTGCCCTCTGTTCCGAGGATTATAGCCAGCTTTTCTTCGCTCATAAGTGCCTCGTCATCAATACTTACCGAGTCATCGGTAAGAGCCATAGCAACAGTCCTAAAGCCGAGAGAATTCAGCAGATCCAAGCCCTTTTGCGGCCAATCTGATGCAGAGTCTCCTATCCAAGTCCAAGGCACCTGAAATACTGTTCCCATACTGACTCTTACAGCTCTTCTCGAAAGAGGGTCGCAACAAGTTGGCGTTACGAGAACGGCATCAATATTAAGCGCGGCAGCAGAACGAAAAAGAGCACCGATATTTGTTGTATCTGCAACCTCCTCGAGGATGGCAATTCGTCTTGCACTGCTTATAATTTCCTCTACAGAACGCTTTTTAGGGCGCTTCATTGCGGCGAGAGCACCTCTGGTAAGGGCAAAGCCCGTAAGAGAAGACAGGACCTCTCTTTTCGCTGTATATATGGGCTTATCCCCCATACGATCAATGATGTTTTCAACGGCGCTGTTAATCAATCTTTCGTCCGTAAGAAGCGATAGAGGCTCAATACCTGCATTCATAGCCACCCTTATAACTTCAGGGCTTTCTGCAATGAAAATTGCCTGCTCAGGATCGAGCTTTGATTTTAGCTGTTGACCTGTCAGCCTTGCATAAACGTCAAGCTCCGGTGCGTTAAAGTCTTCTATCTTAATAAAATTAGCCATGGTTGTTCTCCTAGAAAAATCTATGTATATTTTAACACAAAAAAGAATAAAAGTCTATGGATTTTAACATTTTTATATTTTAGAAAAAACTTTTTAAAATTTTTAAAAACCTATTGATTTTTTACGCCAAATGTGCTATAATACATCGGTACAAAATCGTAATCGAGATGCAAAGCGCATTTTTACGGACCCTCTCAGCTGTATTTTGAGTAGAGCATTGATTACAGAAAATTAAAGGAGATTTAAAATGGCTAATATTAAGTCAGCAAAGAAGCGTATTCTTGTAAACCAGAAAAAAGCACTTCAGAACCAGATGGTTAAGAGCCAGCTCAAGACTGTGATCAAGAAGTTCAATGCGGCAGTAGAGTCCGGAGATAAGGCAGTTGCTACTGATCTTTACAGACTTGCTTGCAAGAAGACTGACCAGGCAGTTGCTCACGGCATTCTTCATAAGAACAACGCAGCTCACAAGAAGTCCAGCTTCGCTAAGAAGTTCAACACACTTGGTTAATCTAAAACCCTAAATATAAAAGACCTGCTTTAACCCGGCAGGTCTTTTTGTCACCCAAAATCGGCGCTTGAAAAAGCACCGATTTGTTTTTAGTGTAAATGATATAATAAGAAATTAATCTGTCTTAAGACCTATGATG
The DNA here is from genome assembly GCA_045612865.1 of Eubacteriales bacterium. Classification (GTDB taxonomy): domain Bacteria; phylum Bacillota; class Clostridia; order Oscillospirales; family CAG-272; genus UBA1740. The sequence continues at coordinate 14,911 of JAZKZW010000058.1, read as the reverse complement.
TCTTCTTCTTTGAAGTTACAGATAAAAGATGGGCACTGACCGCCTATTTGCAAAGTATAGGTTACATTTCCGTGTCTATCTGCCTTTGCATCGTAGATCCAACCAAAGCATAGTTCTCCTCTGCGCATAAAGTTAACAAAGTCTTTTTTCTGATATTTTGCCTGCTTTGGGTATCTTTTGAATAAGTTAAACATATAAATCTCCTCTATAATAGTAGTGTTGTTTTATTTACTGGAAACTAGATGATAGATTGCTTCAAGCTCTGTAGCATTCCAAAGAGTTGGAACAGGGTAGAGTGGATTCGCTTCCTTGTCGGCAAGAGCTGCCATAGCCGGAATATCCTCTTTGTTAATACAGTCGAGCTTTTTGGGAATCTGCATTCTCTCATTCATTCCCTCAATGTGGCTGATAAACATTTCTGCTGCTGTCGCTATCGTTACGTCTTCGCCTGCAAGGCCGATCACCTTTGCTAAATTGCCTAAAGCTTCTGTCACAGAGTCGCCGTAAGCACGAAGAACGATAGGAAGAAGTACTGCATTTGCAAGGCCGTGGGCAATTCCGTATTTGCCACCAAGAGTATGAGCAACGGCGTGAACATAGCCAACGTAGCTCTTTGTAAATGCCGTTCCTGCAAGGTAGGATGCGTGGAGCATATTTCTTCTGGCCTCAAGGTTACTGCCGTTTTCGTAAGCCTGCTCGAGATTTTCAAAAATCAGCTTTACAGCCTCCTCTGCCGCAGCCTTTGACGCCTTTGTCATAGATCTTCCAATATAAACCTCAACTGCGTGGGTAAGAGCATCCATACCTGTTGTAGCAGTTAAATGCTTTGGCAGTCCTGTAGTGATTTCGGGGTCGAGAACTGCATATCTTGGTATAAGGCAGAAGTCATTTATAACATACTTGTGATGAGTTTCAGAGTCAACAATAACCGATGCAACCGTGGTTTCGCTTCCTGTTCCTGCGGTGGTGGGAACTGCTATAAGCAGAGGAATTTTTCTGCATATCTTAATGAGGCCGGCCATTTTGTTAAGAGGTTTATTTGGACAAACGGCGCGAGCACCAACAACCTTTGCACAGTCCATAGCAGAGCCGCCGCCAAATGCGATAATAGCCTGGCAATCGTTGCTCCTATAAAGCTCTAGCGCTTCTTCTACATTATCGGATGTGGGATTTGGCACAGTGTCATCATAAATAGTGCATGCTATATCATTTTCTTCTAAATGTTTTTCAAGTCTTGCGGTTAATCCAAGAGATCTGATGCTCTTATCGGTAACAAGCAAAATCCTGTTCTTTTCGTTGCTTTTCAGGAGCTCTGAAATTTCCTCAACGCCGTTAAGTAATGTAGGCTCTCTATATGGGAAGACTGGAATTAATGCATGCATTACTCCTTGAAAAGCTCTGTATAAAACTTTTTTAGCTGTATTCATAATAACCTCAATTTTATTTGTTAGTTATTTAATTATATCATATATGGGCTGTCAAGTCAATAAAAAAGCTCCCGAAAAAATCGGAAGCTTTCAAAATAATATCAAATTAAGCCTTTTCAGCCTTTCCGGCTCTGCACTTTTCGATAATTGCTCTGATACCAATGGTAATAGCAATGACAAGGGACATACCACCAATAGCTATAGCTGAAAGAAGAATGTGGTAGTGTTCAGGATTTGGGCCCTGAAGAAGGTATGCAAATGGATTGCCGTTTCCGTATCTAAGTGTCATAAAGTCTGCGCCGCTACCGTCGAAGAGATAGTTGAGTCCCTGTGCAAAGGCCGCAGTTACTGCAAGCACAACTACACCCTTTGGAATATCGCTCCACTTTGGACGGTAGAAACCGGAGAATGCCATGTAAAGAGAAACAAAGAGAAGAGAACCATGGTAAAGCCATGACTGATAAGGAAGGATGTTATCAAAGCAGAAGCTCCAATCCGCAACCGGACCAAGAATACCGGAGGAAGCGGGAATTGTTAATATAATGGAAGTAACTATCATCAATACCGCATAAGCAAAGGGCTTAACCCATTCAGCAAGCCTGCCGGGCTTTTTAGCACCAACGATGAGATATGCATAAAGTCCCATACTGCAAATGTGGAATGGTGCCATCCAAACAGGGTAGTGACCAACAGGGCCAAAGTCAGCATAATTGATCATTCGTACAGTTTTAACAATTTCCCAAGCCCACATAAAATAGCAGGTGTAGCGGATAACCGCTCTATCGAACTTTTCATCAAATTTGCCGATTTTCTTAATAGAAACAAGAACGATAAGAACCACTGCAATAAGTGGCAAGAGCCATGCAAGACCTGTAAGGTGCTTTGGGCCAAAGTCAAGATTTACCATAGTTGTAATATCCTCCGTCAAAATAATATCGCTAATATTTTAACATTTAATATTTCAAGAGTCAATCGTTTACAAAAAGTTTAATAATTCTTAATATTTTCGACGTTTTTCGCGTATTTCATTGAACAAAGATTGGTTTTGTCACTTTTTGTAGCCTTGAAGGAAAATATTATAAGGGAAATAAAAAAGGGATTGAGCTTTGCGCTCAATCCCCGAAAATATAATGACCAATTTATTAATGGTTAGTTTATCTCTTGCTCAGTGATTCTTTGTCGTGGCTGTCTAAAGAGTCTGGTCTATCAATCACTTTGCCAAATATGTATCCAAAAAGCAGAACGAACATCAAGCCCGTAAAGTAAATCAGGGCAGATATATAAGAGTTGTCTGTCAAAGCGTTGTTGTATATATTATGCTTTCCGTTTAGCGACAGGCCGAAGAATGAGGTGTCAAATATAACATTTAATATCATCATAGCAAAAGCGACGAAAACTATTATCGCTCCGCTTTTCACAGCATCCTTGATCTTCAGCTCGATTTGCTTGCTTTTTACAAAATAAACTCCCCAGAGTGAAAGAAGAAAATGGGCAGTGTAGTCAAGCAAAAAGTGTGGATGGAAACGATAATTGATACTGTAATTGTAAATGCAGTTGACCGCTATGGAAATGAACATTCCAACCGAGAGTAGAGTAATAAGAGTGTAAAAATATCTCTTCGCCCTTTTTGGCAGGAGATGCATTAAAGGAACAAGTGTGAACATAAACTGGCTTACATTTGCAACCGGTAGAACGTTTCTGAAATTCCAATCATCAAATCCAACATCCATATATATTTTACGAGCAAGCGAAATATACACAAAATATATAGTTAATGTAAACAAAACATTCCAAAAAGCCGCGTTTTTCATATATTTCATCAAGTGAATGATAACTATGTAAAAAATAAAAAACAAAAGAAGCGTTAAAAGATATAACATAAGTCTCCTTTTTTAGTGTGATTAATATCCGACTTTATTTGTTGTCATAAATATAATAAGACTCGTTAAATGCACTGCACTGTGAAGGTGTAGCAAAAAAACAAAAGTCTTTATGAAAAGAAAAAATGGCCTAACACTTCGTATCAAACCATTGTTTTCTCTTTTGTGAAAGGGCTATGAAAAGGATACAAAATCCTTATAGGTTAATTTTGCAAAATGGGTTCAAATTTGCAAAAATGGGTTCACTTTTTATAAAAGATGGGTTCAATTTTAACGATAGGTTCAATTTTATAGTCTGCAGACGATAAAAACGGTAGCAGAACCCTATATTTCATACTCTTGATAAGTATGCACATGCTCCTCAAAAGGCACAAAGGATATAACAACCTCACCACTTACAGGGGTTACCGTTTCAAATATGATGTAAATTTCGTCACCTTCAACATAACCGCCGGAACTCTGAATGGGCATAGTCTCTCCTGCGCTAAGCGTTACTAAAGGTTCATCGTTATATAAAGCACCTTTGTCATACTTTACAATCATAGAGCCGTCCGTTAAATCGGCATGAAAATATATCGCGCCTTCTCCTAACTCTGTACGCTCCATTTTGCAAGTCCATTTTCCTTTAAACTCATCAAATTTGAACACAGTATAATTTTCATGTTCTTCTTTTTCAGCACCTGCAATTTCGGAGATATCACTAAATATATCATTAACATCTCTTTGCAACCAATCACAGGCAGTAAGACAAGAAAGAACTAAAACTACTATCAAAATACAAACTAATAACTTTTTCATTATCTGTCCCTCCTAAATCAAAAAAGTGCGCAGCCGAAACCGCGCACGAAAAACGCAGTCTCGCTCATTGTTGCTACACAATTTCACACCTGAATGGATATGACAAGCAAAGCCTACGTTTTTACCATGTAAAGCCCATTCAAGTTTATAAAAATTGTCTAGCACTATCATTGTACAACGGTTTTGGAGAAAAATCAATATAAAATCACCATAAAAACTAAAAACGGGTTAAAATTTTACGATTACACCCATAATTTTAACGAATACCCACAAATTTAACGATTACCCATAATTTTAACGAAAGCAAAAAGAGCCCATCAACCGAAGGCGCAAACAACCTCGGAGATAGGCTCTTTTTCATTGAAAACCATTATTTTTATGCTTCAAAAAGGCAAAATCCCCCAAAAAAGCAATAAAAACGCAGAATTGGCACAATTCCTTGTATCCTTTTCTGCGTTTTTATTTGGTGCGGATGACGGGATTTGAACCCACACGAATCTCTTCACTGGAACCTGAAACCAGCGCGTCTGCCGTTCCGCCACATCCGCATTTTATAATAGATCTTTTGCAAATCCAAGGTGTATTATATCACATCTTATGTTAAAAGTCAATTGAAAATCTCAAGTTTTTTCTCTTTTAAATAAATCAATTTAAAAAAGTTGAAAAAGTTTTGAAAAACCTATTGACAAACAGAAAAAAATGTAGTATAATGTAATGGCTTTCGCGGGAGTGGCGGAATCGGCAGACGCGCACGTTTGAGGGGCGTGTGTATTCCTACGTACGGGTTCAAGTCCCGTCTCCCGCACCATAAAGAAACCATAATATTGATACGAAAATTATCAGTATTATGGCTTTTTTATTGTCAAAATGGGGAGCTTTTGCTCTTTTTTATGGATTTTATAGCAAAAATATGGGCTTGTAGGGATGGTTTTCGTCTTTGCAATCCTTTTTCTTTTTAGCCGTAAAATACAAATCGTTCACTTTATACCCTTATCGTTCAATTTATGGGAAATCGTTCAATTTTGATTTATTTAATAAAAGACTTGATTATGGTGAGACTTTGTGGTATAATAAATCACCGATAAATAAGAATTTGTCAAGCTTAATAGGCGTTGAGAGTTGGTGTGATTTTGGTACAAATTTGGTGCAACACTTTATTAAACGATATCGCACGAAACCACACGATAATCAAACGAAGTGAATCGACAAGTTCGATTGTCAGTGAGCGAGTGAGACTGGGCTGCGAGCATTTTGTCAAAACAGAGTGCGTACCACCACGTAGGTGGTGAAGCTCGCAATAAGTATAATTACACTATTAACGATATCAAACAGTATTGCTAAAACCCCAAGAAATAATTATTTATCTCTTGTATATAAAGGCAGAGCTTTTTGTATATTTGTTTGTACAACTCAAGGTTGAGTAAATGCAACCTCAAGTTGTTTGATTTGTTTTTGTTTATAGTGCATAATAGCTTTAAAAGATTATAATAAAACTAAATTTGTGAGATGTGCTTATATGAAAAAAATAAAATGCAACGGAGAGTTTGTAACAATAAACGAACATAAAATGCACGTATATAGAGACGGAAATGCTGATGCTCCTGCAATCGTGTTTATGTCAGGTCATTGCACGGTATCGCCTGTTTATGATTTTAAGGTTCTTTACGAAAAATTGCTACCTAATTTCAGGGTAATCGTTATTGAAAAATTTGGATACGGTTACTCGGACATTTTTAATTCCCCTTGTGATATAGACACGCTTGTTTCTGTACAAAGGCAGGCACTAGATGCCCTCGGAGAAGTAGGACCATATATTTTAGCACCGCATTCTATGTCAGGAATCGAGGCAATCAGATGGAAACAGAAGTTCCCTGAAGAGGTTGCTGCTATCATTGGAATTGATATGGCAACGCCTCTGTCTTTCAGTGTTTGGACGGACAAGCAAATTAAACAAACAGTTCTACTTATGAAGGTTTTAAGGTTCTTGAGACTTGCAAGTGCTTTGTCTGCGGTAAGCAATCTTTCTTTGACGGAAGATGAGTTTGAACAGCACAAGCTCTTAAAGAAGAGAAACACTTTCAATATATGCTGTATAAACGAAGCGCGAGAGGTTTTGAATAACGCCAGAGTTGTGGGCGAGGATGGGGATATTCAATGTCCAACCTTAATGTTCTCCTCAAACGGCGAAGATCAAGAAAAGAATTGGGTTGAAAACCAAGAGAAGTTTGCTTCGAGTATGGGAGCAAGGCTGATTTCTTATGATTGCAGCCATTATATTCACCACTTCAAAAGTGATGAGATGTGCAAGGAAATTATTGAATTTGTAAATTCATTAAAGCAGTAAATTTCAATTTTTCGAACTATATGGGGGTGCAAAGCCTATTACGAAAACGCACCCATAGTTCTAAAATTTGCACCCATTCTCAAACGGTATCAAAAATTTATGTTTCTCACAGGGTAAGGGCTAAGTTAATTCCCGTCTCTTTTTTTATTTATAGGCTTTGTTCTCTTGATATTTCTGTTGAAACGTGATATAATTGTTATTGATTGAAAGACTTTTTAGATTGCATATTTTATGATTGATTAGGAGGCGTTTTTATGTCAGTAATGAAGAGCAAAGATGGAAAAGACCTTTCTTTAGACTGCAGTTGTGGCTGCAATGAGGGGATTCGCATTAAGGTGAACAAGGAAAGCGATGATATGTACTTTTTGGTTACATATACTAATGGTAATTTTTACAGAGATCAAAATCAAAGCATTTTTAGTGTTATAGGTAAAAAGCTCAAAAAAATATACTCTATTCTTGCAAACAAGGACTACTGCTATTCAGAGATTTGCATGACAAAAGAGGATCTTAACGAATTCCGTGAATTTCTGTCAGAGATAGATTGACAATCGGTTAAATTATGTGTTTTTTGACGCAAAAAGGGTGGGACATAAAGCTCCCACCCTGATTTTTTTAGTTTTATTCTGAATTAGTCGCCGAAGCAAACGCCCATAGCCTTTGCAAGTGTAACGAACTCGCCGTTGGGGTCAACGTTTTTTGTCTTCTGACCGATTACATCCTCGAGAGAAACGGAAATGATCTTATCCCCCTGGAGAGCAACCATTTTGCCGAAGCCGCCGTTCATGCAAAGCTCAACTGCCGCATAGCCGTAACGAGAGGAGAGAACTCTGTCACGAGGAGAGGGGCATCCACCACGCTGGATATGACCAAGGGTAGTTGCTCTTGCCTCAAGACCTGTAAGCTTTTCAAGCTGATCTGCTACTACTGCGCCAACGCCACCAAGACGGATGGAGTCTGCACTGTCCTCAATAACCTTAGAAACGATCTGCTTGCCGTCAAGCGCCTTTGCGCCCTCTGCTACTGCAACAATTGCGAAGGTCTTGCCGTTTTTCTTATCAGCATTGATCTTTTCTGCTACCTTATTAATATCGTAGGGGATTTCGGGGATAAGGATTGCATCTGCTGCACCTGCGATACCTGCGTGAAGTGTCATCCAGCCTGCGCCTCTACCCATGATTTCTACTACCATGATTCTGTCGTGAGACATACCTGTTGTACGAACTCTGTCAAGACCGTCTGTCGCTACGGAAATAGCCGTATCAAAGCCGAATGTGTAGTCTGTGTGTGCAAGGTCATTGTCAATAGTCTTTGGAATACCGATAACGTTTACACCTTTACGTGCAAAGTCTCTTGCAGATGTAAGAGAGCCGTCACCACCGAGAATGAAGATAGCATCAATGCCTGCGTCGTTCAAATTTTTAACTGCTACGTCGGAAACATCCTCGTAAATAAGCTTGCCGTCCTCACCGCGAACAAGGTTGCCGTTCTCATCCTTTACAGGATACTGGAAAAGGTTGTCCTTGTTAGAGCTGCCAAGGATTGTTCCACCACGGGTAATGATCTCATCGATATTTTCAAGGTCAAGCTTGATGAAGTTACCGTGGTATAAGCCAAAGTAGCCGTTTTTAACGCCAACTACCTCAAGGCCATACTTGGAGATTGCAGTTCTTGTTACTGCGCGAATTACTGGGTTTAAACCGGGGCAATCACCGCCGGCGGTCAGAATAGCAACTTTCTGAATTTTTTTCATACCTGTCTTTTTTCCTTCTAATATATTGCTTCTAAAATTTTTATATTCGTCGTCATAAAAGCCTTTTTTGCTTTAATTATAAAAATATCAATTCAAAGAATTAATCGACTACAAAAACTTTGTAGATTATATCACAAAGTTAAAAAAATTTCAAGAGTTTTTGTCGATATTTTTCGAGATTTTTTTATTTTTTTTATTTTATTTTTCATTAGTGTGCAAATGTCCATTATTGTGAATAGTTACGCACGCCGCGCCACATAAAAAAGAGCGCCTGTTTTAAGCGCTCTTAATATTTTAAATATTTAGCTTAAGCCGCAATTCCGAAAAGATTTTTTGCGATAATACCAACCACAAAGGAGAGAAGCGCAACGCCAAAGCTGATAAGCGTCATCTCAAAGAATCTGGACTTAAATGGCTGATCTGTTGCAACAGATGTGTAATATGTAAATGTAGCGATTATAGCAACGATTATTGCAAACATGCATCCGAGGGCAATGAACTGGTTTGAGAGTAATATGTATGGCAATATCAGAAGCGCTACAGTAGCAAGATATGCGCCACCGGTATATGCACAGGACTTAAGCGCGTCGGATCTGCCTTCACTCTTTGCGGAGAGGAACTCACTTGATGCCATGGAGAATGTTGCGGAAATACCAACAATAAGACCCGAGAGGGCAACCATTTTTGCGTTTTCAAGGGCAAATGTAAAGCCTGCGATACTGCCGGCAAGCTCAACAAGAGCGTCGCTTAAGCCAAGAACCATACTGCCGATATACTTCAAGCTGTCTTCGTCAAGAATGTTAACAAGGGCAGTTTCGTGCTCTTCCTCCTGCTCTCTGATGAAAACGCTTTCCGGAACCTCCTCTGCGAGAAGGGCATACTCATCCTGGGCAGCTTCTTCGCCGCGCTCCATAAGCTTAACTGCAAATGTAAATCCAAAGAGTCTTGCAAGAACGGTAAACTTAATAACCTTCCATTTTTGAGGCTTCATCTCAATGCCTGTATAGGTTTTCCAAATTTCGTAATGTGCCCTCTCTTCCTTTGCAAGACGGAGCAGGGTAGCCTTGTTTTCTTCACCCTTTGCGAACTTTGCAATAGCCTCGTATATGCAGCTTTCTGTAAGCTCGTTTTGCTGCATCTTTTTTATAACTTCTAGTGATTTTTCAGAAATATTTGTACTATTCATTTTATCAATTCCTTTCATTTATATGTTAAAATGTCAATTATTATTTACAAAAACGCCTTAAGCATTACCGAAATCGCCATTCATATCAATTCCGAGCTCTGCCATATACTTTGCGATTTTGCTTGTGGATCTATCAACAAACACAGGCTCGCCAAAGACCTTTTTAATCCAAGAAACGCTCATATCAACCCACTTTGCATAGGAGTCATTAAGCACCTGGGAGCTACCGTCTGCGGACACTTCATTTGCCAGAGAATAACCGTGGGGGCCGTGCTGGAATATATGTAGCTCGTAGCCAAGGCGCATATCGCTGTATCTCTTTGCAAGAGGTAGCGCACCAAAGCCCGTTAGCATGTCCTCTGCAGTTGCAACAAGGAACACGGGGGGCGCATTTTTATCAACCTTAGAAACAAGCTCGAGCTTTTCTGCGTCAGCGTCTGTAACCTGACTTTTACCCATAAGGAGCTTAAGCATCATATCTGCGCCGGGCATATTAGGCATTGATGTAGCAGGGTAACAAAGCACCATTCCGTTAGGTCTCTGCTTTCCCATAACACCTGCCGCAAGTGCAAGATGTCCTCCGGCAGAGAAGCCACAGGTCAAGATTTTTTCAGGATTTATGTGCCACTCCTTTGCATGCTCGCGAATGTAGCCTATAACAAAATCCATTTCGTCAAGGGGTGCAAATCCTGCCGCATTTCTACCTGTTGAATAACGAAGAATAAAGGCGTGAATACCTCTTGCCGCATAGGCCAGCGCCACGGGCTCACCCTCTCTCGGCGAGCAATAAAGGTAACCACCACCGGGACAAATTATGATAGCAGGTCTTTCGGTTTCCTGACCAAGAGAAAGCTCACAGTCAAGAATGTACCCCTCAAGAGTCGCATCCTCGTGACCGGGAATGTTGATATTAATCATCTTCATAATTTATTTCTCCTAAAAAGAAAATATTAACAGCTATAGTATAGCACAAAAAACCAAATAATTCAACAATATTTTAAAAAGAAAAGCTCGAGCAAAATCACCCGAGCTGAATTGGTATTAATGAGAGAGTATAAACTCTTTTGTCTTTGGATAGAGGCAAAGGTACAGCATAGGTATAAGCGAGATAATTGTACCAACGGTGAAAACGATGTAAAGAGGGAATATATCTCCGAGGAAGCCATATACTACGGTAGAAATAGCAGAACCGCCAACAGACGCCGCCTGCACAAAGCCGAGTATAGCACCGCGGTTTTCTTCCGGAATAGCCAGCATAAATGAAGCGTTAAATATGGTGTTTCCTGCCGTGTTCATAAAAGCTCCGATAAAGGCAAATACGCACATAACCGCGAAGTTTGTGGATAAATACGTTAAAACAAGGCATAAAACCATTCCGCAATAGCCAATTGACATTGCCCAAAAACGCATTTTAGGACTAAGCTTTATAACTCCCAGGAGCAAAACGCAAATAAGCGATGCTGCCGTCCATAGTGCCATAATGTATCCATACATATCAACAGAGAACCCTTTTTCTATAATAAACGGCATAATAAGAGAGAAAGGGCCTGCAGCAAGTAAGTTTATTGTCAATATGCAAGGAATAAAAACCTTAAGGTGTACATCAGAGAAGATGAACCTTATAGATGCTGCAAAGTCGCGTGCAATTCCTTTAACGGTAACCGGGGCTCCTTGATTTACAGTCTTTGGAACATTAATGAAAAGCTCTGATATAGCCGAGTAAAGATTGCTGAGACCGTTGATGATAATGATGAGCGGAACGCCTAAGACTGTTATCATAACGCCGCTAAATGCCGAGCCAACAAGATTGATAAAGGATGATGCACCCTGGAACAAGGACTGTCCGCGCACCATATCATCGTGAGGGATAATATCAATCATTAGCGTGCTGGCTGCGGGATTATAAAATACAGTGCCAAATGATGCCAAAAACGCTGCCACCAAAACTATGGGAACGTTAAGATTATTTGTGTATGCCAGAATGCCGACAGTAATCATTATTGCGCTCTGCAAAAGATCCATGCCAACAAGAACCCATTTTCTATTGCATTTATCTACAATGCTTCCGGTGAAAGGGGAGAGAATCATAGTAACGAACATAGAAATGGCAGTCATAACGCCCATAAGTCCGCTTGAGCCCGTTTCGGAGTAAACCCAAAAGCCGATAGCAACGCTGTACATAAGATCGCCAAGTGTGCTTACCACGCTGCCCTGTAAAAGCAAAATGAAATCTTTATTCCATAATTTTTTCTTTTTTGTCGATTCTGAAATCGTCTCAATAGTTAATTCTTCCATAAAATACCTCGAAAAGACTGTTTACATCTATTATAGCACCATCCCGTACAAATGTCAACCAGCTATAGGTCGGTTTGTACATTGTTTATTTTGTTGTTGAAATGTGCCTTGTTATATGATATAATTATATTGAAAGAATACATATAGTAAGGAGAAAAACGATGATTAAATTTATCTGCTATCCAAAATGTACAACCTGTCAGAAAGCGAAAAAATGGCTGGACGATAATCATATAGCTTACGAGCTTCGCGATATCAAATCCGAAAATCCAACCTATGCCGAGCTAAAAGAATGGAAAGAGAAAAGCAGCCTTCCCACAAGAAAATTCTTCAATACAAGCGGACTTTTATATAAATCTATGAACCTTAAAGATAAGCTCCCCGATATGAGCGAGGACGAAATGTTAAAACTCTTGTCAACAGATGGAATGTTGGTAAAAAGACCCCTCCTCATTGCTCCAGACCTTGTCTTGGCAGGTTTTAAGGAAGCAGAGTGGAGTAAAATAGTAAAATAAACACGGTTGCTTTTTGCTAATTATCAGATATTTATAAAAAGTAGATGATTTATGCTATAATAGCCGTAAATAAGAATTTATAGGAGTATCTATATGAGCCAAGTAAAATTGCTAAAGCCCGAAGAAGCGGGATTAAAAGAGAAGATACAAATATTTGAGGATAGCCTCCGCACTGAAGAAAAATCCGGCAGCTATGAATGGTGGTACTTTGATTCCAAATATGCAGACGGATCAAGCCTCGTTATCGTTTTTTACACAAAGCACGTTACCTCCTTTGCAAAGAACTTCAAACCATTTGTGTCGCTTAACTACATAAATCCCAACGGAAAAGAAATCAGAACAGAACTATGGTCGGACGATTATTTCTTCTCAAAGGACAAGTGTGACGTTAGGATCGGTGATTGCTACATTAAGGGCGACCTCTCGCATTATGATATTTATTTCAAAAACGATGAAGTAGAGTGCAAACTGACCTTAGATGCAAGCGTTCCGTCTTGGCGCCCCGATTCAGGTAAAATATTGTTTGGCGAAAAGGACTACTTTGCTTGGCTTCCATCAGTACCCGAGGGAAAGATGAAGGGAACACTGAAAACAAGGGATGAAAGCATAGAGCTTGACGGCACAGGTTATCACGATCACAACTGGGGCAACAAGCTGATGATCCTCCTCATGAATGATTGGTATTGGGGCAGAGCCAAGATCGGTGATTACGTGGTAGTGTCCTCGTATATTTATGCTAACAAGAAGGACGGATACAAAGAAACTCCAATATTTATGCTTGCAAAGGACGGAAAAATTCTGACGGGAGATGCCTTCAAATACCTAACCTATGAGGAAAAAGATTATATAAAGGACTCATACACCAAGCGTCACGTTGCAAGAACTCTCGTGTACGATTATAATGACAAAGAAAATGGCATCCACTATCGTGTAACCTACAAAAAAGGCGATGAGGAAGTTGAAAGACAGGTTATGACTGATATCGTCGGCAAACCTCTTGCGATTATGTTCTATCTATTAGGCTTCCGCGGCTCGTATCATCGCATGGGCGGTACTGCTATCCTTGAGCGATTTGATGGTGACAAAATCGTAGAGCGAATCGAATCACCTGCAATGTGGGAGCAAATGTGCTTCAAGCCGGATAGAATAAAGGGTTAATAAGGAATTTGGTGGAGATAGTTATGCTAAAAATCGCATTGCTTTTTAACTTTATAATTATATTCTGCGAAATATACACGCTATGGCATATTAAGAATAAAATAGATATTCTAAAGTACTACACATATCTACAAAATTTGTTAGCACTAATTTCAAGTCTTGTTTTCTCCATATACCTTACCCTGTGTATGGTTTCCGGTATAGAAATCCATCCGTTTGTAAGAGGACTAAGATATGTAGCCACTTGCGGATTAACTGCTACTACATTTATGTTCGTTGTATTTTTAGGCACGGGAAAGAAAGCTTCAATGACAAAAGAAGATTTTGTTTCGGGATTTTCTCCTAAAGTTGCAAATGCTATTTTGCACTATATTTGCCCTATATTGTCCTTGATTAGTTTTGTATTGTTTGAGAGGGAGCTGACTTTATCAAATGGTATATGGACAAGCATTTGTGCAATTCCGTCTTGCCTATACTGGATGGTGTACATAATTCTTTCGGCGGCAAAATTGTGGAAGGAACCGTATGAGTTTGGATCACAAGAAGGAAAAAGTAATGCGAAAGAAATTCTTACATATATCCTTATCCCATTCTCGTTTATTGCGATATCGTTTGTTTTGTGGATAGTTCGATGAATTAGATAATACATATTAAGGAGAAAACTATGCTTGATAAAATGCATTCAGGAGAAATATATAACCCAAGCGATCCCAAGGTGATGCTTGAGCAAATGAAGTGTCTTAATAGACTTTATAGTTTCAATAAAACAAAGCCATATCAGTATTTGAAGAGAATGCGCCTTCTAAAAAAGATGTTTGCTGAAATCGGAGATATGTGCTATATAGAGCCGCCGCTTCGCGCAAACTGGGGTGGTAAGCACATTCACTTTGGAAACGGAGTTTATTGCAATTTTGGTTGTACCTTTGTTGATGATACGCACATTTACGTTGGCGACCACGTTATGTTTGGCCCTAATGTTGTTGTTGCAACAGCAGCTCATCCAATAGCTCCCGAGCTTCGTGAAAAGGGACTTCAGTACAACAAGCCTGTTCATATAGGTAACAACTGTTGGATTGGTGTAGGCGCCCTTATTATGCCGGGTGTTACTATCGGAGATAACTCGGTTATCGGTGCAGGCAGTGTGGTAACAAAGGATGTTCCCACTAATGTTGTTGCAGTCGGAAATCCTTGCAAGGTGCTTAGGGAAATAGACGGCCAGCTCACTGAGGAAGAAAAAGAAATTTTATCAAAAAATAACTACCTGAACAATTTAAGCTAACAAGCGTACCAAGTCCGCCACTTTTGCCGCAACACAGCAGAGGATGGCGGATTAATCATTTTAAAAGGAAAACGCCCTAAAACCAATCTAATTAGCGGTTTTAGGACAAAAAAAGAAGGCTCGTAAAAACGAGCCTTTGGTTGCGGAGAAGGGATTTGAACCTCATGACCTTCGGGTTATGAGCCCGACGAGCTACCAGACTGCTCCACTCCGCGATATTATGGTGCCGGAAGCCGGGGTCGAACCGGTACGAGAAAAAATCTCACGGGATTTTAA